>JAUSBL010000052.1 GCA_030658975.1 Candidatus Latescibacterota bacterium | reverse complement strand
CGCGAAGCCTACCCCGGCGACGTGTTCTACCTTCATTCCCGCCTGCTCGAGCGCGCCTGCAAGCTGTGCGACAAGAACGGCGGCGGCTCGCTGACGGCCCTGCCCATTATCGAGACCCAGGCCAGCGACGTGACGGCCTATATCCCGACCAACGTCATCTCCATCACCGACGGCCAGATCTACCTGGAGTCGAGCCTCTTCCACTCCGGCATCAAGCCCGCCGTGAACGTGGGTATTTCGGTGTCCCGCGTAGGCAGCTCGGCGCAGATAAAGGCCATGAAGCAGGTAGCCGGCCAGCTGCGCCTGGACCTGGCGCAGTACAACGAGCTCGCGGCCTTCGCGCAGTTCGGCAGCGACCTGGACAAGGCCACGCTGCGCCAGCTCACGCGCGGCGAGCGCATGGTCGAGATCCTCAAGCAGGGCCAGTACGTGCCCCTGCCGGTGGAGAAGCAGGTCGCGATCATCTACGCCGGCACCCGCGGCTACCTCGACGACCTGCCGGTCGCCGTGCTGAAGCAGTGGGAGGCGGACCTGTACGTGTTCCTGGACGAGAAGCACAGCGGCGTGCTGCACGACATCCGCACCTCGGGCAAGCTCGAGCCCGCGACCGAGGAAGCCCTGAAGCACGCCATCGAGGAGTTCAAGTCCTCGCGCAAGGAAGCCTAGGAGGTCGTCCGTGGCCGGCGCCGGCATCAAGACGATCAACAAGCGGATCCGCTCGGTCCGCTCGACGCAGCAGATCACCAAGGCCATGAAGATGGTCTCGGCCGCCAAGCTGCGCCGCGCCCAGGACCGGCTGGTCTCGGCGCGCCCGTACTCGCGCAAGCTGACCGAGCTGCTGCAGCGCCTGGCCGGTGCGGGCGATTCCGGGCACCCGTACCTCGAGCGTCGCGTCGTGCACCGCCGCCTCGTGCTCGTGGTGACCTCGGACAAGGGACTCTGCGGCGCCTACAACATGAACGTGATCCGCGTGGCGCAGCGGGCCGCGGACGCCTCGATCGCCGAGGGGCGGCCCTGCGCGATCTACGCCATCGGGCGCAAGGCGCGCGACTACTTCCGCAAGCGCGGCTACGACGTAGTCGCCTCGCACGACGACTTCGCCGCCAGCGCCAGCGACGACAAGGCGCGGCGCGTCGCCGACGCCGTGGTGAAGATGTTCACCGACGGCGACGTCGACGAGGTGCTGCTGGCCTACGCGGCCTTCATCAGCACGCTGACCCAGCGCCCGGTGCTGGACACGCTGCTGCCGGTGGCGCCGCCCGCCGGCGGGGACGACGCGGCGGCGTCCGCCATCGACTACATCTGGGAGCCCGGCCGCGACGCCCTCTTCGCCGCGCTGCTTCCCCAGTACGTGCGCAACCGCGTCTACATCACGCTGAGCGAGGCCTTCGCCAGCGAGCACGGCGCGCGGATGACCAGCATGTCGGCCGCCACCGAGAACGCCGGCGAACTGATCGAGGCCCTCACGCTCAGGCGCAACCGCGAGCGCCAGGCCGCCATCACCCAGGAGATCAGCGAGATCGTGGGCGGGGCCAACGCCCTGTAGCCCGCTTGGTCCAGCAAGGAGATGACAAGGACATGGCCGAGAACTACGGACGCGTCGTGCAGGTGATCGGGCCCACGGTGGACCTCGAGTTCGACTCGGACCACCTCCCCGACATCCTCAACGCCATCAGGATCGCCGACGCGGCGAAGGAGATCGACCTGATCGTCGAGGTGGCCCAGCACACCGGCAACAACCAGGTGCGCTGCATCGCCATGGACTCGACCGACGGCCTGGTGCGCGGCATGAAGGCGCAGGACACCGGCGGCCCCATCCGCGTGCCCGTGGGCGAGCAGAGCCTGGGCCGCCTGTTCAACCTGCTGGGCAAGCCCATCGACGGCAAGGGCGACGTCCCCCACCCCGAGCAGACGGCGCCCATCCACCACGCGCCGCCGTCGCTCGAGGACCAGGGCGAGTCCAACGAGGTCTTCGAGACCGGCATCAAGGTCGTCGACCTGCTGGCGCCCTACGTCAAGGGCGGCAAGATCGGCCTGTTCGGCGGCGCCGGCGTGGGCAAGACGGTCATCGTGATGGAGCTGATCCACGCCATCGCCACCGAGCACGGCGGCTACTCCGTGTTCTGCGGCGTGGGCGAGCGCACGCGCGAGGGCAACGACCTCTACCTGGAGATGGAGGAGTCCGGCGTCATCAAGAACACGGCGCTGGTATTCGGCCAGATGAACGAGCCGCCCGGAGCCCGCCTGCGCGTGGCGCTGTCCGGCCTGACCATGGCCGAGCACTTCCGCGACGTGATGAAGCAGGACGTGCTGCTGTTCATCGACAACATCTTCCGCTTCACGCAGGCCGGCTCCGAGGTGTCCGCGCTGCTGGGCCGCATGCCCAGCGCCGTGGGCTACCAGCCGACCCTGGCCACCGAGATGGGCGCCCTGCAGGAGCGCATCACCTCGACGCGCAACGGCTCGATCACGTCGGTCCAGGCCATCTACGTGCCCGCCGACGACCTCACCGATCCCGCGCCCGCGACCGCGTTCTCGCACCTCGACGCCAC
Organism: Candidatus Latescibacterota bacterium; assembly: GCA_030658975.1. GTDB lineage: Bacteria > Krumholzibacteriota > Krumholzibacteriia > LZORAL124-64-63 > LZORAL124-64-63 > PNOJ01. The sequence goes on along the minus strand of JAUSBL010000052.1, from coordinate 111,088 downwards.
GACGGTGCTCTCGCGCCAGATCGCCGAGCTGGGCATCTACCCGGCCGTGGACCCGCTGGACTCCTCCAGCCGCATCCTCGACCCGCGCTACATCGGCCAGGACCACTACGACGTGGCCCGCTCGGTCCAGGGCGTGCTGCAGCGCTACAAGGACCTGCAGGACATCATCGCGATCCTGGGCATGGACGAGCTGAGCGACGAGGACAAGCTCGCCGTGCAGCGCGCCCGCAAGATCCAGAAGTTCCTCTCGCAGCCCTTCTTCGTGGCCGAGCAGTTCACCGGCATGGCCGGCCGCTACGTGAAGCTCGAGGACACCGTCCGCAGCTTCAAGGCCATCGTCGCCGGCGAGTACGACCACGTGCCCGAGCAGGCCTTCTACATGTGCGGCGGCATCGAGGAAGTGCTCGAGAAGTTCGAGAAGATGCAGGCGGAAGGCTGACCGATGGCCAACTCCTTCAAGGTCACCATCACCACCGCCGAGCAGCAGCTGCTCGAGACGGACTCCGTCTCGCTGACCCTGCCGGGCATCGCCGGTTACCTGGGCATCTGGGCCAACCACGCCCCGCTGGTGACCGCGCTGGTGCCCGGGGTGATGACGCTCCGGCACAACGACTCCGGCGCCGCGGGCACGGTCAGCCACTTCGCGGTGAGCCGCGGCTTCGTCGAGGTGGCGGACAACCGCGTCTCGGTGATGGTGGACAGCTGCGAGCCCTCCGACCAGATCGACGTGACGCGGGCCGAGGCGGCGCTGGAGCGGGCGAAGAAGCTGCTGCAGGAGCCGGCCAGCGCGAAGGTCGACGTGGCGCGGGCGGAGGCGGCGCTGGAGAGGGCGAAGGCGCGGCTGGTGGCGGCGCGCAAGAACAAGTAGGCGCCGGACTGCAGGTAAGTCGCGACCCGCCGGCTCATCTCACGAGCAGGATCCGAATCGACTCGGTCATCTCCAGGACGCACATCCGAACGAGATAGACTCCCGCCGGCAGCGCGCGGCCCCGGTCGTCGACGCCGCGCCAGGTCACTTCGTTGTCGCCGGCATCGCCCGGCTGGCCGTCGCGCAGGACCGCGACCAGCCGGCCGGCGGCGTCGTGGACCGTCAGGCGCACCGGCGCCGACTCTGGCAGCGAGAACGCGATCCTCGTGGCCGGATTGAACGGGTTGGGGCTGGCTGCGAGCGTGAAGGCGCCGTCTGGAACCGCCGGGGTCGCCGTCGCGGGCAGGCGCATCGCGACGGAATCCAAACCCACCGTTTCCTCGATCTCCGAGCCGAACTCCGCGGGCAGCATCAGGAAATCGAGATCTGCCAGCACGGCGGCGAAGTCCGCGGGCGCGACCGCGGCACCGGCGGCGTTGTTGTAGGTGAACTCACCGGCGTCCAGCGGCACGGCATAGTGCCGCCACGACGGCGGCATCGGCGGCAGCTCGGGCAGCTCGTGGCAGACGACCAGTCCGGCCCCGATCAGAACGACCGTGTCGGAGTTTTGCCAGTCGCGCTCCGTCGAGTTGAGGGAGAATTCCAGCGTGCCGCCCGCGTACGCGCTCCGGTCTCCGAGGAAGGCGGCCGGGGCCGAGAAGTAGGAGCAGTAGTTCGTCACGTCGTGGTGCGTGACGTGCCCGGCGGGATCGCCGCCGACCGCCGTCCAGGCCACGGCGTGCGTCGCATAGACCTGGTTGGAGTTGTTGCAGTTGAGGTCCCGCACGATCCAACCCTCATCGTCGTCGCCGAAGCCGCTGTACAGATTCGCACGGGAATCCGCAGCGATGGCCAGGAGAACGATCAGCAGAAGTGGGCTCGAAATTCGGAACATGGCAACTCCCAAGGATGGATTTTGTACGGTATTATATCATATGATTCAGCCGTGACAACGATGTGAAATCCATCAATATGTATATAATCGGTTAGATTTTTGTTGTGCCGGGCGATGGGGGCCTGGAATTTTCCCCGCCCCCCCGGCGCTGCACTATGATCGGCTCCGATCGGCCCCCCGGGATCATCCCAACCGACGAACACCAACCCGCCGCACCGCCCTGGTCCCGAAGCGAGGCCGCATGGATGCCCCTATCTCCCGCCAGTTCCCGACCCCCCGGCAGATCGTCGCCTTCCTCGACCGCTACGTGCACGGCCAGGAGCAGGCGAAACGCGACCTCGCCGTCGCAGTCTACACCCACTTCCTGGGCCTGGGCTACCGCGACCGCCGCGACCGCGACGGCCTCCCGCGCACGGTCTCGGGCCCGGAGTTCGGCAAGCAGCACGTCCTGATGATGGGGCCGACGGGGTCCGGCAAGACCTACATGATCCGCCTCATCGCCGAAATGCTGGGCGTGCCCTACCTGTTCGTCTCGGCCACGTCGCTGGTGCAGACCGGCTACGTCGGGACCCGCATCGAGACCATGATCGGGGACCTGTACCAGCGCGCGGGCAAGGACCGGGCGGCGGCCGAGCGCGGCATCGTCTTCATCGACGAGATCGACAAGATCGCCGCGCACCCGGGTTCCGACGGGCCCGACATCTCGGGGGAGGGCGTCCAGCAGGCCCTGCTGCCGGTCCTCGACGGCTGCGTGGTGTCGGCCGCGGGCGGCCCCGGCGACCACGTCCTGTCCGACGTCGACACCTCGGGCATCCTGTTCGTCTGCGCCGGCGCCTTCGTGGGGCTGGCGAAGATCGCCCGGAAGCACCGCCAGTCGGGACAGATCGGCTTCCTGGCGTCGCGCCGCGCCGCGGCCGCCGGCTGGCGCCGGCAGGAGCTGCCGAGCACGGAGGACCTGGTCGAGTTCGGCCTCATTCCCGAATTCATCGGGCGTTTCTCCACCCTGACCGCCGTCCGCAAGCTGACGGTCGAGGATCTGGTGGCGATCCTGCGCGGCGCCGAGGAGTCGATCCTGCCCAAGCAGAAGCGCCTGTTCGAGATCCATGGCGTCGAGCTGGAGTTCACCGACGAGGCCCTGCGCGCGGTCGCCGAGGAGGCCGACGGCCTGGGCACCGGCGCGCGCGCCCTGTCGCGCATCGCCCTGCGCAGCCTGGACGACGTCGACTTCCGGTTGCCCGAACTCGCGAACGACGGGGTCACGCGGGTCACGGTGACCGCCGGCGCGGTGCTGGGGCGCGAGGCGGCCGTCCTGGTGCGCGAGCCGCGCCCGCCGGACGGGGCGCCGCGCCCGACGCCGCCGGCCGCCGAGATCCGGGCCGCCGTCCTGGCCTCGTCTTCGGCGCGGGCGCGGCGCGAGGACCAGGCGCAACGCGGGTACACCGACGCCAGCGGCATGTCCGCGCAGGACATCGGCAAGCTCGTCGAGTCGGTCAAGGCGGACATCGGCTGGAAGGCCGCGACGGCGGCCGAGCGCGGCTGGTGGGCGACCTTCGAGTCGCAGCAGAACGCCGCCCAGGTGCTGCGCATGGCCGAGGAGGCGCTGGTCCGCGGGGCGACGCTCTCGGACCTCTACCTCGCCCAGATCTACTCCCGCACCACGCACGTCAAGAGCGTCTTGCACTACCTCGACTACATGCTCAGCAAGCGGGAGTGGGAGAAGGGCTCCGGTCAGGCGTGAACGGCGTCCCCCGTGCGTGGGGGACGCCGTTCGTTCGATCATCCGGGCGCCGTCATTTCACCATCGTCATCTGCTGCGACACGGTCCCGCCGCAGGCGGTCAGGCGCGCCACGTACACGCCCGAACCGATCTCCGCTCCCCTGGCGTCGCGTCCGTTCCAGGACGCGGACTGCGGTCCCGCCGTCCGCGGCTCGTCCAGGACGGTCGCGACCAGCCGTCCCGTCAGGTCGAAGATCTCGAGCCTGACCGGCGAGGCCGACGGCAGGACGAAGTCGATCGCGATCGACGCGTTGAACGGGTTGGGCCGGATCGGGGCCAGCACCGGCGCCGCGATCGGCGTGGCGGGCGGCGTCCCCGTCGGGCCGTGGATCGCGACGATGGTGCTGTCGTAGTGGTCGGGGCTCCAACCGTACTCCGGATCCCCGATCATCGCGTGGGCCCAGCGCGTCACGTCGCCGGTGAAGACGCCCTCGATCAGTACCTCGACCTCGAAGGTGGAATCGGCCAGCGCGTAGTCGGGGACCGAGAACCCGTACCAGTCGTAGTCGGGCCACGGCCAGTTCAGCGCCAGGTCCGCCGTGACGTCGGGGTCCGGGAGGAACTCCTGCCGGACCTCGAGGCCGGCCGAGTCGCGGGATTTCGCCACGACCCGGGCGACCTTGGCGCCCTCCTCCTTGGCGCCGATCGGCCAGGCGAAGCCGAACCAGATGGGCGCCGCCGGGCGCGGGTAGTAGTAGCAGTTCCACCAGTACGGGTAGGCGACGCGGTAGTAGTAGTACGGCCAGCCGTTGGGGTGCAGCACGTACGAGAACTGCGGGATCGGCGTCGGCCAGTCGTAGTTGTGCCAGTACCACCAGTCGTTGGCCCAGTGCCAGCCGTGGTGGGCCCTGATCGCCATGCCCAGCACGACCTCGTGGACCAGCACCTCGTTGGGCTCGAACGCGGGGTCGAGGTACCAGTTCTCGGCGCCCGCCACCTGCTGGCCGAAGACCGGGTAGCCGGGCGGGTAGAGCGTGCAGGGCGGGCCGACGGGGTTGAGGTTGTGCTCCTCGACGTCCCAGTGCACGCCAGGGCGCGGCGGCTTGCCGGGGTTGTGACCGTTGTAGACGCCGAGCCCCCACGGAGACGGCGAGCGCTGCGAGGTCGGCGGCACCGAGGCGGCGAAGCCGATGAAGTGCGTGGACCAGTTGCCCCAGTAGGGCTGGTACCAGGGCCACGTGTTGAGGTACTGCGAGCCCCACTGCGTGATGTCGTAGTGGAAGTTGTCGTAGGCGTCCATGGGGCGCCACTTGCGGAATGGGTCGTAGACCTCCCAGTCGCCCATCATCGCGTTCTCGTTGTGGTCGCCGGGATGGCCGTGCAGGAACTGCGCGAACTCCACGTTGGTCAGGACCTGCCCGCTGACGTTCCGGATCGTGTACGTCACGTGCAGGATGTAGCGGTCGCTCTCGACATAGGAGTTCCACGGGTAGGGCCAGCTCGAGCAGCGGCCCAGGGACATGCCGGCCGGGTTGTCCACGATGATCGAGTTGATGTTGATCACGACCTGGCCGTTGGTGATCGTGCTGGCGGACGTGTCGAGGTAGGGCGGCGGGAGGTGGCCGCGGTTCCAGCTCTGGACCGGCCCCAGCACCCAGAAGCCGCTGTTGGTGTTCCAGGCGGGCGCGACGAAGTTCGGCTCCAGCCACATCGTCTGCGGCAGGCCCGCGTTGGGGCCCTGGGCGATCGCCGGCGACGGGATCTGGTCGTAGGAGATCGCGGCCGCCCACTCGCCCGAGAGCCAGAAGTCCGAGCCCCACGACCAGGACCACGGCCAGGCGACGGGCCAGCGGGGCCGGTAGGATTCGAGGTAGTCGGAGTAGCCGTAGTCGTCGACCTGCATCCGCCAGTCCGGACACGTGAGCCAGGCGATCGCGCGGCCGTCGTCGGGCGCGGGCGGCGCGGGCGCGGCGGCCGGTGTCCGGGGAAGGAGTTCGTCGTTGGCGAGGAGTGGTGCGGCGGCGGCGGCGAGGACCAGCGTGAGAGGGACGAGGACCAGGACGATTCTCGGCGGTGGTTTCATGGGATGGCACCTCCTGTTGGCGGCCAAAACCCAGAGCGGATGCGCGACTCCTTGATGAGATGGTGCGTCCGTGACGGCCAACACTATAATGAAAACATCAAATCATTTCAACAGGCCTCCGTCCCGGCGGCGCGCCCCGGTCGGGGCAAAGATCCAAACCGCTGCCGTGGATCGGGTTGGCGTCCGGCCCGGAACCAGGCGCGGAGGCCCGGTCGGCGATTCCTCTTTGCTGACCGGTATGCGCAAGACCGATTTTCGACGATCATGTCCGGATGATTTCCGTGAGCCCCGGCCACCAACCACCCTCAAGGAGCGCCCCATGAACTGGACCGAACTGCTGAAGTGCACCGTCGAAGACACCTACAAGGCCACCGACGGCCTGATGGCTCTGGTGCAGGACAAGGATCTCGCCTGGAAGCCCGACACCGGCAGCAACTGGATGACCACCGGCCAGCTGCTGATGCACCTGACCAGCGCCTGCGGCTTCTGCTGCCGCGGCTTCGCCACCGGCGACTGGGGCGCACCCCCGTGCGACGAGAACGCGAAGGACGGGCCGCCCCCCGACGCGATGCTGCCCCCGGCCGAAGCCCTGCCGTCGGTCGGCAGCGTGAAGGAGGCCCGCGCCCTGCTGGCCGCCGACAAGAAGGTCGCCTTGGACATGATCGCCCAGGCCGGCGAGCAGAAGCTGGCCAACCAGATGGTGGCCGCACCCTGGGATCCGACCGAGCGTTCGCTGGGCCACCAGTTCCTGTGCATGACCGAGCACCTGGCGGTCCACAAGAGCCAGCTCTTCTACTACCTGAAGCTGATGGGGCGGGACGTCAACACCATGCACCTCTGGGGCATGTAGATCCGCACATCCTGTGGTGACAGGGGACGCGCTCCGGGCACCTCGTGTGCCCGGAGCGCTTGGCCTTCCGGCCTTTCCGCCATCCTGGCTCCAAGGCCTCCAGGACACCCCTGTCACCACAGGATGTGCGGATAAAAGCCGGCGAGGTTCGCTGCCCCGCCGGCTCCGTCCCACGACGATGGTTTCAGAACGATCCGGGAATCCTCAGGCCTGCTCGACGGAATCCGTACTCCGGGGAGGCGTCGTGCCGGTGCTGCGTCCCGCCGACTCACGCTTCCACAGCCAGGCCCCCAGCGCCGCCAGCCCACCGACGACGATGGCCGCGCGGATCACCCGCAGCAGGCAGACCACCCACGCGATGCCCATCCCCAGCGCCGCCCACTGGACCCACCAGTCGCCCGGCGAAGTCGCCAGGTTGATGACGAACAGCATGCCCAGGATCAACGGCGCCGTGAACAGGTACTTGATGTCGCTGAACACCTTGAACACTTCCAACCCCCCGTTGATGGAACCGCTCCCCAGTCTCGTGAGCAGCACTACGTCCCAACCCACCCGCTGTTGCACCTGGTGAGCCTATCCGCTTGGCGGGGGAGCCCGAAAGTCGAGCGCTCCGGTCACAGGAGGTGACCGGAGCGCGTCCCCCGCCAAGGGGATGGGCTCACCCGTTACCGCAGCTTGAAAGTGAGGGGCATCAGCACCCAGACTTCGATGGGCTTGTGATCCACCAGCGCCGGCTTCCACACGGAAGTCCGCGCGCACGCGATCGCCGCGTCGCGCAGCATCTGCTCGCCCTCGATCACGATGACGTCCTTGACCTTGCCGTTCTTGCCCACCAGCACGCGCACCAGGACCGTGCCCTCCACCTCGGCCGAGCGGGCCATGGGCGGGTAGTTCAGCGGGTCGATGGAGATGCGCACGGGTTCCTCGTCGACGGCGATGAAGTCGTCCGGCGACGGCGAGACGTCGATGTCCACGTCCACGACCAGGCCGCCCTCGCCCTCGCCGCCCCCGAGGCCCTCCATGGTGATCGGCGCCAGCGCTTCGGCCATCTCGGTCACCGTGGCGATGGTCTGCGAGGTGGCCAGCTCGTCGGCGACCGGCTCGGGCACGCCGATCGACGGCGGCGCGGCGAGGTCGGCTACGGCCCGCGCGATGCTGATCTGCGGGGCGGTCGGGCGCGAGATCGACGGCGGCACGCCGAGGTCCGTGTAGCGCACGATGCGGATCTCCCGCGGCGGCGGCTCGGGGACCTGGCGGTGGCTCCACAGCCACCAGCCCGCGAACACCAGCGCGCCCAGCAGCAGCGTGATGCCGTTGGCCCAGCTCAGCCAGCGGCCCAGCTCGCGGCGCAGGGGGTGGTCTTCGCCGGTCAGCGGCAGGTGCGGCGCGTCGTCGAGGCTGAAGGCCCAAGGTATGTGGGCGGTCGGGATGTGGGACGCGGCGCCCGGTGCAGTTTCCTTGCGGCTCATCGCACTCCCTCCAGCACGGCGTCCTCGCCCTCCTGCATCGGCACGAGGCTGAAGCGCTGCATGTTGGCGTCCTCGAGGGTGTCCATCATGTCCACCATGGGCTCGTAGCGGGCTTCGCGGTGGATCTTGACCAGGACGATCAGCTCGGGGTTCGCGGCGCCGAAGCTGCGGAAGTCCGCGGCCAACTCCTCCCAGGTCGCCTTCGTCAGGGCGCCGGTCCCCATCTTGAAGTACAGCGCCTCGTCCTTGTCGACGAAGACGGTCATCACGTTGGACTCGGGCACCTCGACCTTGGCGCCCGGCTCGGGCATGTTCACCTCCATGGCCAGCGGGCGGCGGAACACCGTGGTGACCATGAAGAAGATCAGCAGCAGGAAGGCCACGTCCACCATCGGCGTCATGTCGATGCGGATGCCCGCCCGCCGCTTCCTGGGCCGGAACACGGAACTGCTGTCCTGTGGCTTCTTCTTGCCGCTCTCGGCGACGGCGACTTCTGCCATCGGTGCTCCTCTAGGACGCCGGCACGGCCGGCGTCCGCTTCTTGAGGTCGGTCATCAGGTTGAAGCGCAGCGTCTTGGCCGCCGCCAGGGAGTCCATCAGGTCGGCCACGGCGCCGAAGGACGCGTCCTTGTCGCCCTTGAGCACGACCACGGCCGACGGGTTGCGGCTGCGCCATTCGACGATGGCCTTCAGGGCCTCCGTCGGCATCAGTTCCTGGGCGTCGACGCCGCGCTCGCTCGAGATGTAGATCCGGCCCTCGCGGTTGACGGTCAGGATGATCGTGTTGGTCTCCGGGATAAAGATCTCGGAGGAGGAGTAGGGCAGCTGGACGGCCACCTGCTCCGGCGGCTTGAACTGGGTGGTGGACATGAAGAAGATCAGCAGCAGGAACGCCACGTCCACCATGGGCGTCATGTCGATGCGGACACGCGTGCGGCGGGCCATGGCTCAGGACTCCTTCGCGTGTTCCAGCAGCTGGAGCACCTCGTAGGACGTCTCCTCGACCATCGTGTTGAAATTGTCGACCTTCGTCGTGAAGTAGTTGTAGAGCACCGTCGCCAGGATGGCCGTGACCAGGCCCAGCGCCGTGTTGACCAGGGCCTCGGAGATGCCCAGGGCCAGCTGCGTGGCGTCGGGCGCGCCGGCGTGGGACATGGCCTGGAACGAGCGGATCATGCCGACGGTGGTGCCGAGCAGGCCCAGCAGCGTGGCGATCGAAGCGATGGTCGACAGGGCCGTCAGGTTCTGCTCGAGGTTCGGGGTCTCCAGCGCGCTGGCCTCGGCCAGGGCGCGCCGCGTCTCGTCGATGAGCTCCTTCTTCGAGGCGGCCCGGGGCTTGCGGTCGCGGTAGCTCTCCAGGCCGGCGCCGATGACGTTGGCCAGGGAGCCGCCCTGCTGCCGGCAGGCGACGACGGCGTCGTCGAGCCTGCCCGCCTGGGTCGATTCCTTCAGCGCGCGCACGAACGACGTCACGTTGCCCCGGCCGCCGGCCCGGCCCAGCACGATGAAGCGCTCGACGGCGAAGGTCAGGGCCAGGAAGAAGAAGGTCAGGCCCAGGACCAGCAGCGGCCCGCCCTGCTTGATGTAGGGGGGCGTGTTGGACCAGATGAGCCAGGACACGAGCAGCGAGAGCGCGAAGACGATGGCCAGGACGTAATTCTTCATCGCGAGGAACTTCCTTTCCGGGTTGGACGGCGGCGGGGGCGACCGCGCGGGGCGGTCATCTTCCCGAGGCCTGGTTGCGGGCCTGTTCCAGGATCGCGGCCCCCTTCTTGAGCATGGCGTTGTCGGGATCGAGGCGCCGCGCGCGGCCGAAGGCGGCGTCGGCGGCGTCGAGGCGTTCGCGGCCCAGCTCGGCGCTGCCGAGCCCGGCCCAGCCGTCGGCGTTGTCGGGATCCAGCGTCGTCGCGGCGCGGTAGGCCGCGGCGGCGCCCGCGTAGTCGGCGCCGCGCAGCAGGCAGTAGCCGAGACCGCGCTGCGCCTTGGCGTTCTCGGGCTCGGCCTGCAGGACGCGGCGGTACTCGACCTCGGCGCCGGCGATGTCGCCGCGCGCGGCGAGGACCTGGGCCAACAGCAGGCGGCCGGCTGTCAGGTCCTCCTTCAGTTCGAGCGCGCGGCGGAACGACGGGATCGCCTCGTCGAAGAGCGACGACTGGTACAGGGCGATGCCGAGGTTCAGGTGGAAGGCCGGCGTGTCGGGATTCAGGGCGATCGCCGCGCGGAAGTCGGCGGCGGCCGCAGCGGCGTCGCCGCGGCGCAGGGCCACGATGCCGGTCTGGAAGGGCACGTTCGCGTCCGACGGGTCCAGGGCGGCGGCGCGCGCCAGGGTCGCCGCAGCCTCGTCGTACCGCTTCTGCCCCGACTGCCAGTCCGCCAGCGCCACGTAGTCGTCGACCGACCAGGCGAGGCCGGCGGGCGGGACCGCCATCGCCGTCATCAGCTCCGCGGCGGCGGCGCGTGCGGCGTCGTCGCCGTGGATGGCGGCGCGCGCGTAGTAGAACCGGGCGTCCTCGCGTTCAGGCGCGAGCGCGCGGGCGGTGGCGGCGCTCGCCGCGGCCTGGCCGAAGTTGCGCAGCTCCAGGCAGCTTATGGCCACGCCCAGGTGCGCTCCGACATCGCTGGTGTCGAGCATGGCGCAGCGCAGGTAGGTGCGGGCGGCCTGGTCGTAGCGCTTGGCCGCCAGCAGCAGGTCGGCGAGGTCGCGCAGCGCGGGCGTGTACGTCGAGTCGGCCGCCACCGCGCGCAGGTAGCTGTCGCGGGCCTCGTCGTAGCGCCCGACCTTGCGGTAGAGGCCGCCGAGGCCGCGCAGCATCGGCGCCGTCGGCGTCATGCCCGGCGAAGCCAGCGCCTGTTCGAAGGCGGCGATGGCCAGGGCGGGGGAGCCGCGCCGCTCGTAGATGTCGCCGACCAGGGAGCCGTACTCCGGGTCCGCGGGGTTCAGGTGCAGCGCGCGCAGCGCCGAAAGTTCGGCCGCGGGCAGATCGTCCCGGCCCAACTGGAGCAGCGCGAGGCCGTGGTGGTACAGGTCTTCGCCCTCGGCCACGCCCTTGCGGCCCTTGCCGCGCGCCAGTTCGTCCTGCGCCGCGTCCCAGAGCTGCTGCGCCAGCAGCAGGCGGGCCCGGCCGTAGTGGGCTTCCCAGAGCTTGGGTTCGGCGGCGAGCGCGGCGTCGAACTCCGCGGCGGCCTCGCGGTCGCGGCCCGAGCGCAGCAGGACCAGGCCCAGGCGCGCGCGGACGGCGGCCTGGTCGTCGCCGCCGGACTGCAGCGACCGGCGGTAAGCCCGCTCCGCCTCTTCGTAGTGTCCCTCCAGGTCGGCGATCCGGCCCAGGCCGAACTGGGCGCGCGGCACCTGGTGGTTGTGGGCGACGGCTTCCTCGAAGTGGGCGCGGGCTTCCTGGAGCCGGCCGGCCTCGAGCGACTTGAGGCCCTTGCGCAGGGGGTCGGTGTCCAGCGTGTAGGGGGAGCGTTCGGCGGCGGCGAGGCCCGCCCACGCGACGGTCAGCAGCAGGGCCGCGGCCGGCAGCAGTCGGTGGAGGCGTCGGGAACGGGGCACGACATTCTCCTTGGGCGCGGGGGTCAATCGCCGACCGGATGCCGGGTCAGGATGATGTCCCTCAACACGCGACTGTCGGGCAGGTATCCCGCCCTTTCGACCTGGCGCTGCCCCCGGCCCCCGGCGAGGTGGGTCAGGAACTTCGCAGCCTCGATGCCGCCCGTCGCCCGGCAGGCCGCGTACAGCCGGTGCCGCAGGGGGTAGCGGCCCGCGGCGAGATTCTCGAGGGTCGGCGCCGCGTGCGCGGAATCCGCGTGCGCGGCCACGGACACCGTGCGGACGCCGGCCGCGGCCAGTTCGGCCGGCAGGGTCAGCGTCGAAGCCAGACCCAAGGAGCCGCCCCCGTCGCGCGCGGCGGCCAGGACGGCGCCCGCGTCGGCGAGCAGGACGACGCGCGCCGTCGCCGCGGGTTGTGGATCGCCGCGGAAGGCCTGCCAGAGGCCGTCGTTGGGGTCGGTGGCGTACAGAGGCGGCCGCAGCGTCGACGGTCTTCCCGCCAGGAAGGCGTCCAGTTCCGGCAGCGCGAGCGCGGCCGTGTCGCCGGTCAGGGGCGCCAGCAATGCGATCCCGCCCAGGGCCACCGGCACCACGATGGCCGTATCGCCGTCGGCGGCCCGGAACAGCCGCCGCTCGTCGTCGCCCGGCATCCGGTAGAGCAGGGCCACGTCGGCGCGGCCGTTGATCAGGTCCTGGAGCGCCTGGTTGGTGCCGCCGCCGCGGACCGTCACCTCCAGGTCAGGATAGTCCAGCCGGTACTTTGAAACCAGGGCGTCCACGAGATCCGGCGCGAGATCGCGGCCCGCGATGACGAGCGCGGGATGGCCGTGGTCGGTGCTCAGCGCACCGGCGATGCGCCGCCAGCCCACGCCGTCCCGCACCAGGGCGAGCGTCGCGACGACCGCGATGTAGATCGCCAGCCGGATGAGGAACCAGGTTCTGCGGCGGGACGCCATGGCGCCTCGTTTTCGGTTGCGCAGGCCCCCCGGCGGCCTGTAGTCTCGGCCCGACGGCCCCCGCACCGATCCTCCGGGCCAGGAGCTGGACCATGGAAACGTCGCGCCACGATCTCCGCGCCGCCGGCCCCGGCCGCCGCGGTCTGCTGACGGCCGCGGGCGCCGTCCTGATCTGCGGGCTCGTCGCCGGCTGCCAGCACCGTGCCGGGATCCAGGAGCGCCGCGCCGAAATCGAAGAGTCGGTTTCTTTTGGGCCAGCCCATGAAACCGCTTTCATCGACACTCTGCAAGAGCGGACTTTCCAATATTTCTGGGACCTGTGCAACCCCCAAACGGGTCTCGCCCCGGACCGCGCCCCGACGCGCTCCTTCGCCAGTTCTGCAGCAACAGGTTTTGCTTTAACGGCTTACCCCATCGGGGCCGAACGCGGCTACGTCACGCGCGCCGCGGCCGCCGACCGCGTCCTGACCACCCTGCGCTTCCTGTGGACCGCCCCCCAGGACACCACAGCCAGCGGAGCGGCCGGCTACCGCGGTTTCTTCTACCACTTCCTGGATCCCGACACCGGGACCCGCTTCGCCGACGTCGAACTGTCCACCGTGGACACTGCCCTGCTGCTGGCCGGCGCCCTGTGCTGCCAGTCCTACTTCGACCGCGCCGACGAAGACGAAGCGCAGATCCGGGCCCTGGCCGACTCCCTCTACTTCCGGGTCGACTGGCAGTGGGCCCAGGTCCGGCCGCCCACCATCGGCCACGGCTGGACGCCCGAGAGCGGCCACCTGCCGTACGACTGGCGCGGCTACAGCGAGGGCATGATCCTCTACCTGCTGGCCCTCGGCTCGCCGACGTATCCGGTCGACCCCGAAGCCTGGTCCGCCTGGACCGCCGGCTACCGCTGGGGCGAGTTCCAGGGCGAGGAGCAGCTGGGCTTCGGTCCGCTCTTCGGGCACCAGTACACCCACTGCTGGATCGACCTGCGCGGGATCCGGGACGCTTACATGCAGGAACGCGGGCTCGACTACTTCGAGAACTCGCGCCGGGCGACGCGGTCGCAGTACGCCTATGCGCTGGACAACCCCGGCGACTGGCGCGGCTACGGCGAGCGCCTCTGGGGTCTGACCGCCTGCGACGGCCCGGTCCATGGGCAGTTCGTCATCGACGGCCGGACGCGGCACTTCGAGACCTACTGGGCGCGCGGCGCCTCGTTCACCGACGCGAACGACGACGGCACGGTCTGCCCCTCGGCCGCGGCCTCGTCCCTGCCCTTCGCCCCGGAACTCGTCCTGCCGACGCTGCTGGCGATGCGCGCCGACCACGGCGACCTGCTGTTCGGGCCGTACGGGTTCCTCGACGCGCTGAACCCCACCTTCGACCTGGCGGTCCCCGTGCAGCACGGGCGCGTCGTGCCCGGACGGGGCTGGTACGACACCGACTACCTCGGCATCGACCAGGGTCCGATCCTGCTGATGATCGAGAACCACCGCAGCGGCCTGGTCTGGCGCTGCCTGCGCGGCAACCCGCACATCGTGCGCGGCCTGCGGGCGGCGGGATTCACCGGCGGCTGGCTCGACGCGGCGCAGGGCGATTCGTGAGCCGAGCCGCCGGCATCGCCGTCCTGCTGGCGCTCTGCTGCGGCTGCGGCGACGACGACGGCCGCACCACGCTGCGCTTCTGGGCCATGGGCCGCGAGGGCGAGGTCGTGCGCGAGCTGATGCCCGAGTTCGAGCGCGAGAATCCCGGCGTGCGCGTCGAGGTCCAGCAGATCCCCTGGACCGCCGCCCACGAGAAGCTGCTGACGGCCCACGTCGGGGAGGCCACGCCCGACATCGCCCAGCTGGGCAACACCTGGCTGTCGGAGTTCGTCGCGCTGGACGCGATCGAGCCGCTGGACGCGCGCATCGCCGCCGGCGGGGTCGTCGACGAGGCCGACCACTTCCCCGGGATCTGGGACACGAACGTGCTCGAGGGCCGGCTCTACGGCGTGCCCTGGTACGTGGACACGCGCGTGCTGTTCTACCGCAGCGACCTGCTGGCCGAAGCCGGTCACCCCGAACCTCCGGCCGACTGGGAAGAGTGGCGCGCCGCGATGCGCGACGTGGTCGCCGCCGCCGGCGGCGTGCGCCGCTACGGGATCCTGCTGCCGCTGAACGAGTGGCCGCCGACGGTGATCCTCGGGCTGCAGGCCGGCTCCCCGCTGGTGGACGTCGAGCGCGGCTACGGCGTTTTCGCCGGACCCGAGTTCCGCCGCGCCTTCGACTTCTACCTGAGCCTGTTCCGCGACGGCCTGGCGCCGCCGGTCTCCAACAACGAGATCGCGAACCTCTACCAGGAGTTCGCCCGCGGCACCTTCGTCATGTACATCACCGGCCCCTGGAACCTGGGCGAGTTCCAGCGGCGCCTGCCCGACGAGCTGCAGGACGCGTGGGCGACGGCGCCGTTGCCGGGCCCCGAGCCCGGCGTCCCCGGCGTCTCGCTGGCCGGCGGCTCGAGCCTCGTGATCTTCAAGAGCTCACCACACGCCGACGCCGCCTGGGAGCTCATCGAATTCCTGTCGCGCCCGCAGCAGCAGGCCCGCTTCTACGAGCTGACCGGCGACCTGCCCGCCCACAAGCAGGCCTGGGAGATGGCGGGCATCGCGACCGATCCCCGCGCCCGCGCCTTCCGGACGCAGCTCGAACACGTGGTGTCGACGCCCAAGCTGCCGGAGTGGGAGCAGATCGCCACGCGCGTCTACGAGCGCGGGGAGACGGCGGTGCGCGACGCGGCCGCGCCGCAGGAAGCCCTGGAGGCCCTCGACCGCGACGTGGCGCGCATGCTGGAGAAGCGGCGCTGGCTGGCGCAGAGGGAGCGGCACCCATGAGTTCGCCGCTCACGAAGAGATCGCCCCTCGAGAAGCGCCAGCTGCGGGCCGCGCTGTGGTTCCTGGCGCCGGCGCTGCTGCTGCTGCTGGTCTTCTTCTTCCTGCCGGTGATCGCCGGGCTGCTGCTCGGGCTGACCGACTTCGACATCTACGCCATCGGCTCGCCGGGCAACGCCCGCTTCGTCGGCCTGGAGAACTACGCGCGCCTGCTCACGAACGACGTCTTCTGGCGGTCGCTGGGCAACACCCTGTTCTTCGTCGCGCTGGGCGGCCCGCTGTCGGTGGCCGTGTCGCTGGGCGCGGCGATGCTGGTCGACGCCAAGCTGACGCGCCTGCGCCCGCTGTTCCGCACCATCTACTTCGCGCCGGTGGTGACCACGCTGGTCTCGGTGGCGATCATCTGGCGCTACCTCTACCACCCGCGCTACGGCCTGCTGAACCACATCCTGGGCCTGGTCGGCCTGGGGCCGATCGACTGGCTCGGCGACCCGCACTGGGCCATGCCCGCCATCGTGCTGGTCGCGGTGTGGAAGAACTTCGGCTACAACATGCTGATCTTCGTGGCCGGCCTGCAGGCCGTGCCCGCGGAGCTCTACGAGGCCGCCGCCATCGACGGCGCCAGCGGCCTGCAGCGCTTCCGCCACATCACGCTGCCGGGTCTGGCGCCCACCTTCCTGTTCGTCGGCGTCACCACGATGATCGGCTACTTCCAGGTCTTCGCCGAGCCCTACGTGATGACCCAGGGCGGCCCGCTGGGCAGCACGCGCAGCGTGGTGCTGTTCATGTACGAGGAGGGCTTCCGCTGGTGGCGCATCGGGACGGCGTCCGCGACGGCCGTCGTGCTGCTGCTGATCACCCTGGCGGGCGCGCTGCTGCAGTTCCGCCTGCAGAAGGATCGGACGTGAGGCGCCCCGGCCTGCAGTCGCTGGTGCTGCACGCGGCCCTGGTCAGCACGGCGCTGATCAGCCTGATGCCGCTGGGCTGGATGGCGGCGGCCGCCTTCATGCAGCCCGGCGAGGCCAACGCGCTGCCGCCGCACCTGCTGCCGC
The DNA here is from genome assembly GCA_030658975.1 of Candidatus Latescibacterota bacterium. Classification (GTDB taxonomy): domain Bacteria; phylum Krumholzibacteriota; class Krumholzibacteriia; order LZORAL124-64-63; family LZORAL124-64-63; genus PNOJ01. Next base: position 94,752 of record JAUSBL010000052.1, on the reverse strand, counting down.
GCGATCCCACGCTCCAGAACTTCGTGACCCTGTTCACGCGCCTGGACATGGCGCGGGCCTTCCTCAACAGCGCGGTGATCACCGTGCTGGCGACGGTCCTGTCGGTCTTCATCAACGCCATGGCCGGCTACGCCTTCGCCAAGCTGCCCTTCCCCGGGCGCGACCGCCTGTTCAGGCGGCTGGCGTCGGCTCTGGTGGTGCCCGCGCAGGTGGGCATGCTGCCGCTGTTCCTGCTGCTGCGCGAGCTGGGCCTGGTCAACACCTACGCCGGCGTGCTGGTCCCCTACATGGCCAGCATCTTCGGCATCTTCCTGGTGCGGCAGTACGCGCTGGGCGTCTCGGACGACCTGCTCGACGCCGCCCGCGTGGACGGCGCCGGCGAGTTCCGCATCTTCGCGGTCATCGTGCTGCCGGTCATCCGGCCCATCCTGGCGACGCTGGCGGCCTTCACCTTCCTGAGCGCCTGGAACGACTTCATGTGGCCGCTGATCGTGCTCAGCGACGGGCACATGGCGACGCTGCCCGTGGCGTTGGCCAGCCTGGTCGGCGAGCACGTCCAGGACACCGAGCTGATGATGGCCGGGTCGATGATCACGATCCTGCCGGCGCTGGTGGTGTTCCTGATCTTTCAGCGATTCTTCGTTCGTGGCATTACCGCAGGCAGCGTAAAGGGATAGCATGGTCATCGCGAAGCTATTGACGGCCGGGATAATGGTCTGCGGGCTCGTCTTCGCCGGGGGATGCCGCGGTCCCGCGGCGAACAGCGATCCGATCACGCCGGCCGGGGCGCCGCTGGTGATCTCCGACGGGACCTCGAAGGACTGGAGCGCGCTGCCGGCCGACGGCGTGACGATGGCGCTCGCGGACGACGACGGGGCGCTGCGGCTGGATTTCGGGTTCACGGGGGGCGGTTACGCCATCGCGCGGCGCGAGGTGGACGTCGCGCTGCCGGAGAACTACGCCTTCTCGTTCCGTCTGCGCGGGGCGTGCCCGGTCAACACGCTGGAGTTCAAGCTGGTGGACGAGACCGGCGAGAACGTCTGGTGGCGCGTCGAGCGCGCGATCGAGTTCCCGGCGCAGTGGCGGACCGTCACGATCAAGAAGCGCCAGCTCGAGTTCGCCTGGGGGCCCGGCGGCGGCGCGCCGCTGCGCGGGATCTCGGCCGTCGAAATCGTCGTGACCGCGGCCGAGGGGGGCTTCGGCAGCGTCTGGATCGACGACCTGACGCTGCGGGAACTGCCGCCGCCGACCGCCGTGGATGCGGCGCCCGTCGCGACGGCGACCACCGGCGAGGCGGCCGCCGCCCTGGACGACGACGCGACGACGTCCTGGACCCCGGACCTGACGGACCGCAGTCCCGCCCTGGACCTGGACTTCGGCGGCTCGCGCGAGTTCGGCGGCCTGCAGCTGGACTGGCGGCCCGACCGGCACGCCCTCGACTACGTCGTCGAGGCTTCGGACGACGGAGAATCGTGGCGCCAGCTGATGATCGTCTCGGGCAGCGACGGCGGGCGCGACCACCTCTACCTGCCCGAGGGCGAAGCCCGCCGCCTGCGCGTGCTGCTGCTGCGCTCGTCCACCAAGTTCCCGCCCGAACTCGCCGCGATCCGGGTCATGCCCCTGGCGTGGTCGCGTTCGCGCGAGGCCTTCCACGCGGCGATCGCGGCCGAATCGCCCCGCGGCAGCTACCCGCGCGGCATCTCCGGCGAGCAGGTCTACTGGACCGTCGTCGGCCGCGACGCCGACCCGCGCGAGGTGCTCTTCGACGAGGACGGCGGACTCGAGACGGGCCCCTACCGCGGCGCGGTGGAGCCCTTCCTGCGCACCGACGGCCGCCTGCTGACCTGGGCCGACGCCGAGACCTCGCACGAGCTGGTCGACGGTTTCCTGCCGATGCCTTCGGTGCGCCGGCGCACCGGCGACCTGGACCTGACGGTCGCGGCCTTCGTCTCGGAAGAGCCCGGGCTGCGGGGCGTCGTCGCGCGCTACCGCGTGCTCAACCGCGGGGCCGTCCCGCGCCGGGTCGATCTCGACCTGGCGATCCGCCCCTTCCAGGTCAACCCGCCCTCGCAGACGCTCAACCGGCCGGGCGGCGCGGCGCCGATCCGCACCCTGGCGCAGTCGGGCGGCGTGGTGTTCCTCGACGGCGCGCCCGCGGCGATCGCGCTGACGCCGGGCGGCCGCTTCGGCGCCGTCAACTTCCACGGCGGCGACGTCGTCGCCGACCACCTGCGCCACGGCCGGCTGCCGGCGGCGCGCTCGGTGACCTGCGACATCGGCGGCGCGTCGGGCGTGCTGTCGTGGCCCTTCGATTTGGCGCCCGGCGACTCGGCCGAGGTCGTGCTCCTCGTCGACCCCGATCCGGACGCGCCGCCGCCGCCGCCGCTGTCGGCCGGCGAGGCCACGAGCTTCGCCGCCGCCGCTCACGAGGCCGGCCGCCGCGACTGGCACGCGCGCCTCGACGGCGCCGTCATCGCCGGACCGCCCGCGGCGCGCGAGGTCCTCGAAACGATGCGCGCGCAGCTCGGCTACGTGCTGGTCAACCGCGCGGGCGCGGGCATCCAACCCGGCACGCGCAGCTACAACCGCTCCTGGATCCGCGACGGCTCGCTGACGGGCTGGGCCCTGCTGCAGATGGGCCTGACCGCGCCGGCCGTCGACTTCCTGGAGTGGTACGCGTCGCACCAGTACGCCGACGGCAAGATCCCCTGCGTCGTGGACCGTCGCGGCGCCGACCCGGTGCCCGAGCACGACAGCAGCGGCCAGTTCATCTTCCTGGTCACCGAGGTCTGGCGCCACACCGGCGACCGCGAACTGCTGCAGCGGATGTGGCCGCGCGTCGCCGCCGCTGCCGACTACCTGGACGGCCTGCGCCGGCAGCGCCGCACCGCCGAGTGGCGAACACCGGACAAGCGCGAGTTCTTCGGCCTGCTGCCGCCCTCGATCAGCCACGAGGGCTACTCCGCCAAGCCCATGCACTCCTACTGGGACGACTTCTTCGCCCTGCGCGGCTTCCGCGACGCCGCGGCCCTGGCCGCCGACCTGGACCTGGACGACGAGCGGGCGCGGATGACCGCGATCCACGACGAGTTCGCCGCCGACCTGCGCGCGTCGATCGCCGCGGCCATGGCGAGGCACGGCATCGACTACGTGCCGGGCTGCGCCGACCTGGGCGACTTCGACGCCACCTCGACGACGATCGCCCTGACCCCGACCGGCGGCGCCGCGCTGGCGCCCCCGGGCGCGATCGAGCGCACCTTCGAGAAGTACTGGGAGTTCTTCGTCGACCGCCGCGACGGCGGCCAGTGGGACGCGATGACGCCGTACGAGACGCGCACGATCGGCACCTTCGTGCGCCTGGGCTGGCGCGACCGCGCGCACGAGCTGGTCGACTATTTCCTGTCGCTGCGCCGGCCGGCCGGCTGGCGCGAGTGGGGAGAGGTCGTCGCCCGCGAGGAGCGCGTGCCGCGCTACCTCGGCGACATGCCCCACACCTGGGTCGGCACGGACTTCGTGCGGTCGGTTCTGGATATGTTCGCTTACGCCGATGAGGAGAACGGCTCACTGGTGATCGGCGCGGGGGTGCCGGCGGCGTGGCTGCAGGAGGGTGGCGTGAGCGTGAAGGGGCTGGCGACCGAGTACGGACCGCTCGACTTCACGCTGCGGCGTGACGGCGAGGTGGTGACGGCGGTCGTCGGTGGCGGGTTGAAGGTGCCGGCGGGCGGGGTCGTGCTGCGGATGCCGCCGATGAGGGAGGTCGCCGGTGTCGAAGTGAATGGACGGCGATCGACATTCACTGGCGACATTCTCCTGACGGCCTTGCCGTCGACCGTCATCTGGCGGGAACGCTGACATCTGATGTTGGCAGAGCGTGCGTCAACCATCAAACTCCATATTCTGCAACGCCATGCGCGAGTTGATTAATTTAGCTAAATAATTAATAATTGATCTATTTGGATCAAATGTTTCAAATGTTTAGTATAAACAATTAACTTGACAATATTAATGCTTGAGGCTTAATAGTAGGTGTCATGAGCAACCACATGAACATCGCCCTCATCGGGGATCTCGTCGCATCGCGAGCGATGCCCGAGATCGCCCGCCATGAACTGCAGGACAGGCTGACGGCGTACCTGGACGCGGTCCGCTCCGATGCGTCGGCCGGTATTGCCGCCCGGCCGCTGGTCACGCTGGGCGACGAGTTCCAGGCCCTGTTCCCCGCCGATCCGGCCGGAGTCCGCCGCTTGCTGGGACTGATCACGGACGTGCTGGATCTGGCGAGGCCTACCTCGGTCCGTTTCGGCATCGGCGTCGGCCGACTCACCACCGCGCTGCGGGAGCAGACGTTGGGCATGGACGGCCCCTGCTTCCACCGCGCACGCGAAGCCCTGCAGCGGACGCGCGCCAGCGACCTGCCTTGCCAGCTCGTGTTCGAAGGCTGCGACGTGGAGGTGCTCTGGAGCACGCTGGCGTCCTATGCCCTGCGCCAGCGCCACGACTGGACCGAGCCCCAACGGGAGGCCATCTCTCTGTTCCAGGAACTGGGAGCCTGGAACAAGGTGGCCGAGGCGCTCGGCGTCAGCCCGGGAGCCGTCAGCCTGCGTCAGCAGGCAGCCGGGTGGTCGATCTACCGGACGGCATGGTCGTCGCTGGAGCGAGGGCTGATCGGGATGATCGCGCCGACTTCCCTGGACATCGATCGCGAGGTGACACCTTGATCCTGTGGCCGACCCTGGTGGCGACGTTGCTCGGCGTCAATCTCGTCCGACTTCAGGGCCGCGGCCTTGCTGTCGCTTCGGGCCTGGTGATCGTGTTGGTGTCGGCGGCAGCCGTGGGCTGGTTGTCGGTCCCGACGTGGTGGCGATTCATCCCGGCAGTCGGGCTCGCCGCCCTTGTCGTCGTGGTCTGGCGTCCGTTGGTGATGTGCGACGAAGCGCGTCGGTGCCTCCTCGGTTGGATCGTCGTCGCGTCGTGCGGAGCCGGAATCGTCGCGCTGCTGTCCGCAGGAGGTTCGTCGCCGCACAGGATGTGGATCTCAACTGCGGCGATCCTGGCTCTGGCGGAGCCCGCCACGCGCATCTTGCGAGGATTGCTGAGGCGGCTGGGAACGCCGCCGCCGGCCGGTCCGGAGCCCGGGGGGCGGGGGGAAGCGATCGGCATCCTCGAGCGCTGGATGGTCTACGCCGTCGTCACCAGAGGCGAATACACCGCCATGGCTTTCATCATCGCCGCGAAAGCGCTGGCGCGGCACAAGCGGTTCGACGATTCCAATTTCGCGGAATATTTCCTGGTGGGGACGCTGGCGAGTTTGCTGGCGGCGGTGGCGGTCGCCGAAGCCGTGAGCTTCCTGGCAGCCCGCGGTTGACGGCGTCGGACCCAACGCGTCGTCATAAAGTCAGCGATATCTTGAAATCTATACAATATTAGCCATATGAGGTGCCTTGGGTCAGTCTCCCCGCTGCTGCGCGAACATCCAAGCCCAAAGCTCCGCGCTCCCATAAGCCGGATCCCACGCCCCGTGCCCCACGCCCGGGAACTCAGTGAACCGTGCCTCGTTGCCCGTCGCCTTCAGCGCCTCGGCCATCCGCCGCGACTCCGACGGCGGGATCACCGTGTCGTCGGCCCCGTGGAAGATCCAGGTCGGCGTCTCGCCGATCAGCGCCGCCGCCGTCGCGTACGGATCGGCCGCACCCACGGTCAGCGGCAGCTGCGTCACCGAGGAGACCCTGTCCGGCGGCGGCACGATGCCCCCGCACACCGGCGCGATCGCCGCGAACCTTCCGGGATGCTCGGCCGCCAGCAGCCACGTGCCGTAGCCGCCGAGCGACAGCCCGGTCAGGTAGAGCCGGTCCTCATCGCCGTGGAATTCGGCGACGGCCGCGTCGAGCGTCGCCAGGGCCAGCGACGCCATGTCCCCGGTCCAGGTGCGGTCGGCCGGCAGCTGGGGCAGCACCACGATCGCCTCGAAGCGCTCGCGGCTCCAGCGGATCGCCGCCGGAAGGCCGACCTGCGTCTGGCGCATTCCGTCGTCGCCGCGCTCGCCGCTGCCGTGCAGGAACAGGATCACGGGCCAGGCGCGGTCCGGCGTGAAATCCGCCGGCACGAACACCTGGTAGCGGTGGGCCCGTCCGTCCCGCGTCAGGGTGCGGTCGAGGAAACCGGTGGCGTGGCCGCCGGCCGCCGTGAGCGCGGCGTTGAACAGCGTCATGATCAGGCCTCCCGCCAGCAGCCAGCGTTTCATTGCGGCACCTCCGGTGCGTCGAACTCGGCGCCGTTGGTGCGGACCACCTCGGCGTAGTAGCGCGCGCTGGCCTTGGGCGTGCGCATCTGCGTGGCGAAGTCCACGTGGACGATGCCGAAGCGCTTGGCGTAGCCGCAGGCCCACTCGAAGTTGTCCAGCAGCGACCAGGCGAAGTAGCCGCGCACGTCGGAGCCGTGGGCGATCGCCTCGCGCAGCGCGCGCAGGTGACCCCGGAAGTAGGCGACCCGGCGCCGGTCGTCCAGCCCTTCGGGGGGGGACGTGTCCGGGTCGGGAAAGGCCGCGCCGTTCTCGGTGATGTACAGGGGGATGCTCCCGTAACGTTCCCGGAGCCAGAGCAGCGTGCGGGTCAGGCTCGCGGGGTGGACCTCCCAGGCCAGGTCCGTGTGCTCGACATCCGGCTGGGGCACGGGCGCGGCGCGCAGGAAGGGCACGTCGTCGTCGTGGCGCACCACGGCGCGGGTGTAGTAGTTGACGCCCAGGAAGTCGAGCGGCTCGCGGATCAGGGCGAAGTCGCCCGCCGGGTGATCGGGCCAGGCGTCGCCGTAGATCGCGGGCATCTCCTCGGGGTAACGCCCGAGCAGCAGCGGATCGAGGTACAGGCGGTTCATGGCGGCGTCCGCGCGGGCGGTCGCGGCCACGTCGGCCGGATCGGTGCTGGCGGGGTACTTCGGCTCGATGTTGACGACGATGCCGACCCTGGCGCGCGGCGACTCATCGCGCACTGCGCGCACCGCGGCGCCGTGGCCCAGCAGCAGGTGGTGCGCGGCGCGCATGGCCGCGGCGGGGTCGCGGCGGCCGGGCGCGTGGACACCGTGCAGGTAGCCGGCGTTGACCACGACCCACGGCTCGTTCAGCGTCGACCACATGGCCACGCGGTCGCCGAGCGCGCGGGCGAGGATGCGCGCGTACTGCGCGAAGCGGTCCACGATCTCCGGGTTCGTCCAGCCGCCGGCTTCCTCGAGCGCCGCCGGCAGGTCCCAGTGGTACAGCGTCAGGTTCGGCGCCAGGCTGCGCTCGAGCAGGGCGTCGACGAGCCGGTCGTAGAAGGCGAGGCCGGCGGGATTGACCGCACCGCGGCCGTCGGGCTGCACGCGGCTCCAGGCGACGCTGAAGCGGTAGGCGTTCAGGCCCATCCCGGCCATCAGGTCCAGGTCCTGCCGCCAGAGGCGGTAGTGGTCGCAGGCGACGTCGCCGGTGTCGCCGTCGTGGGTGCAGCCGGGCGTGTGCGAGAAGACGTGCCAGTTGCTCGGGCCGGCGCCGTCGGCCAGCGGCGAGCCCTCGATCTGGTAGGCCGAGGTGGCCGCGCCCCACAGGAAGCCGGCGGGGAAACCATTCCCGGGCGTCACGACGCGCTCCCGGGGACGTCGCCGAGGATCGCCTCGACGCGGTGGGCGCGACCGTCGCACGCGACCGGCACGCGGACGCCGCCGTTCGTGCAGGCCAGCGGCGCGCCGTCGAGCGTGGCGGCGACCACGCCGCGGGCGCGGCCGTCGGGATTGAGCACCTCGATGTCGTAGGTCGTCGCGCCATCCGGCGCGCGCCAGGCGATCCCGTAGCGCGGCCAGTCGTCGGGCACGCACGGGCGCAGCTCGAACGCGTCGCCGCCCGCGAGCCGGAAGCCCAGGATCGACTCCAGGGCGGTGCGGTGCATCCAGCCCGAGGAGCCGGTGTACCAGGTCCAGCCGCCGCGGCCGACGTGAGGCGCCGCGCCGTAGACGTCCGCGGCGACGACGTAGGGTTCGACCTGGTAGACGGCGACGCGGGCCGCGGTGTCGGACAAGTTGACCGGGTTGATCGCCTCCAGCAGGGCCAGGGCGCGGTTGTTGCGGCCGGCCTCGGCCACGGCGCGCACGTACCACAGGGCGGCGTGCGTGTACTGGCCGCCGTTCTCGCGCACGCCCGCGACGTAGCCCTTGATGTAGCCGGGGTCGTGGGGCGTGTCGACGAAGGGCGGCGCGAGCAGGCGGATCAGGCCATGCTCCTCGTCCACGAGGTGCCGCTCCACCGCGTCGAGCGCGGCGGCGGCGCGATCGGGGCGCGCGGCGCCGGAGAGCACCGACCAGGACTGGGCCAGGGCGTCGATGCGGCACTCGCTGTCGCCGGCGGTGCCGAGCGGCGCGCCGTCGTCGTAGTAGCCGCGGCGGTACCAGGCGCCGTCCCAGCCGTCGTGCTCGACGGACTCGCGCAGGCGCGCGGCGTGATCGCGGTAGCGGCGGGCGCGGACGTCGTCTCCGCGCTCGTCGCAGAACGGCGCGAACGCCTCGATGACCGCGCAGAGGAAGAACGCCATCCACACGCTCTCGCCGCGGCCCTCGCGGCCGACGCGGTTCATGCCGTCGTTCCAGTCGCCGCAGCCGAACAGCGGCAGGCCGTGCGCGCCGACGGCCAGGGAGCGATCCAGGGCGCGGCAGCAGTGGTCGTAGAGGTCGGCGCTCTCGCCGGACGGCACGGCCTTCACGAAGCGCTCGTCCTCGCCGGGGTCCAGCGCCGGCGCGTCGAGGAACGGCGCGACCGCGGCCATCACGCCGCGGTCCCCGGTGGCGCGCACGTAGTCGGCGGCCAGCAGGGGCAGCCACAGCAGGTCGTCGGCGAAGCGGGTGCGCAGCCCGCGGTCGTCGGGGGTGTGCCACCAGTGCAGCACGTCGCCTTCGCGGAACTGGTGACCGGCGTGCAGCAGGATCTGTCCGCGCAGCGCCGCGGGCCACAGCGGCGCCAGCGACGAGGCGTCCTGCAACTGGTCGCGGAAGCCGAAGGCGCCGCCGGACTGGTACAGCGCCGTGCGGCCCCAGATCCGGCACGACAGCGTCTGGTAAGGCAGCCAGCCGTTGACCATCAGGTCCAGCGCCGGCGCGGGGGTCGAGACCTGCACGGCGGACAGCAGCCCGCGCCAGAAGCCGTCGACGGCGGCGAATTCGCGGCGCCAGGCGCCGTCGGCGGCCATCGCGGCGGCCAGGTCGCGCGCGCCGTCGGCGTCCGCGGCGTCTCCCAACAGCACCACGACGTCGAGGCTTTCGCCGGGCTTCAGTTCGAAGGTGGCCTGGTGCGTGAAGCAGGCGTCGAGGCCCGCGCCGACCCGGCCCTCGAGATCGCCGCGGCGCAGGACCTCCGGGTCGGAGGGAGCGCCGCCGTCGCCCAGGAAGGAGGCGCGGTCGCCGCAGGCGCGCAGATGCGCGGTCTCGCCGGCGATGACGGCGCCGAACACCGTCCGCTGCGCGTGCGCGCCGGCCTGGCGGTTGCGCGCGAACAGCAGGCCGTCGGTGTCGCCGCGCCCGGTCACCACCTGGCGGCCGTCGGACGCGGGGCGGTCGCCCAGGACCAGGCGGCTGTGGGCGAAGACGGACAGCCGGCGCAGCGACGGGCCGCGGTTGGTCACGCCGACGCGGACGAAGCGCACCGGCTTGTCGCGCGCTACGAACAGCAGCGTGTCGAGGGCCAGACCGCGGCTCTCGTGGAGGCAGCGGCTGTATCCGAAGCCGTGGCGCATCTCGTAGTCGCCCTCGCCGGGCCGGGGTCCAGGCAGGCAGGACCAGAAGACGCCGTCGTCCTCGTCGCGCACGAAGAACGATTCGTCGTGGGGATCGCCGACCGGATCGTTCGCCCAGGGCGTCAGCCGGCGCTGGCGGCTGTTGACGCTCCAGACGGCGCCGGCGCCGGTCTCGCCGACCAGGAAACCGAACGCCTCGTTCGCCACCACGTTGACCCAGGGTTGGGGCGGCAGGACCAGGCGGCCGTCGCGTCCGCGGACGAGCCGGATCACGTACTCGCGCCCGTCCGGCGCGAAGCCGCCGAAGCCGTTCCAGTACTTCAGCGAGGCGGCGGCATCCGGCAGCGGCGGCGGCGCGGCGTGGGTCGTCGCGGCGCGGGGCCAGGCCGCGACGGCGGCGGGCTCGGCCGGGGCCACGGCGAGATCGGGCAGCCGGTCGCGCACCACCAGGCGGGCGCGGGCCAGGACGAGGTCGAGGTCGCCGGAGCTCAGATCGCCGGGGGGGATCGTCCTGACGCCGTCCACGTCGCCGTCGGCGGTCCCTCCGGCAGCCAGTTCGATCAGCGTCGTCTCCAGGCCGAGGGTCCGCCAGTAGCGGACCGCCGCGCGCAGCTTCGCCCGCAGGACCGGGTCCACGCCGGACCGCGCGTCCAGCACGACCCCGAGCGGATCGCCGTCCAGCCCGAGCCGGTCGAGATCCTCAGGCCCGGCGGTGGCGCGCGCGAGGGCTTCCGGCGCGGCCCGCAACCGCGGGTCCCCGTACAGCATCGCACCGGCCAGATCCTGCAGGTAAGAGGCTTCCGCCGTCGTCAGTCCGGCCGACCGCAGGTCCAGGCGCGCCTGTTCCCGGGCGCCGGCGAAAGTGGTCGCCGCGCTGCGCCGGCCGGCCCGATCGACGACCAGGGCCAGAGCCGCGTCGCGGTCCCGGGCGGCGCCCAGCAGGAAGCTGCAGCTGACGCTCTCGTCGGGGTCGAGGGTCAGTGTCCGCCGTAGCGCGATCACGGGGTCCAGCACGTTGCCCGTCGTGCCGGAAAGCGGTCCGGAGGTGTTCAACGCCGCCGGCTGCAACAGGTTGCGGCCGCGGCCGAGGAAGCGGTGGCGGTCCGTCTCGTACTCGGGCAGGTCGTCCCCCAGGTCGGCCAGGACCAGCCAGGGCGGGATCTCGTCCGCTCCCCGGGGTCGGCGACGGACCAGCAGGGATCGCGACTCCGCGTCGAACTCCGTCTGCAGGAACAGGTTGGAAAAGACGGGGTGCGAGGCGTGGGCCGCCGCGGGCGCCAGGACGACCTCGGCGGCGGTGGTCAGGTCCAGCCAGCGGCGCTGACCGGAACGGTTGGTCAGCGTGACGCGCCGGACCTCGCAGCCGTCCGGAGCGATGCAGACCTCCAGGCGGGCGGCGACTCCGGCCTGCTCGTGCTCGATCGTGAAGACACCCGGCTCGCGGATGGCCCGCCGGACCGATAACGACCCGTACGGCCCGGGTATGCCCAGGATCCAGTGGTCGAAAGTCTCACGATCCCTGATATAGAAGAACCATCCATCACGATCGGTGACGTGATCGCCCCGCCAAAGAGTCAGATTCACACCATTTCGGGCCGTGAAACCGGTCCCGTGGGCCGTGATCAGGGTGGTCGTGCCGGCGGCGGCCAGCAGAGCGGCGGGCGGGGTGGGCCGGCGGGGGTCCGGAATTCGGGGCAACCGACCTTCGGCCATCTGCGGCTTCTCTCTGTGCGGGGTACGGCGAGGCGGATCGGTCCTGGTCCCCTCGGATCCATGGCAACGATTAGGTGATTTCAGCCCATTTGTCAATTGGGGGGTTGACACGTGGTTGAATTTATGAAACCGTTTACATGGCGCACACGGAAACCACATCCTGTGCGCGGATCGCCAGGGCGCACGCCAGAGAGGGAGCGCGTGCGGACGCAATGCAGGAGGCGTTGGCGGGAGAAGATTGATGGCCACGATCCGAGATGTCGCCAAGACAGCCGGAGTGTCGATCGCCACCGTATCGCGTGTCTTCAACGGCAACACCGCCGTCAATGAGGACACCGCGCTGCAGGTCTGGGCGGCGGCTTCGGCCCTCGATTACTGGCCCAACGGCGCCGCCCGCAGCCTGACCACCAACCGCACCAGCACTCTCGGCGTCCTGCTCCCCGACCTCTACGGGGATTTCTTCTCCGAAGTCATCCGCGGCATCGACCAGCTCGCCAAGCGCGAGAAGTACCAGACCCTGGTCTCCGGCTCCCACGCCAGCGTCGAGGACGTCCTGGCGGCCACGCGCGCCATGCGCGGCCGCATCGACGGCCTGGTCATGATGGCCCCCGACAGCATCACCGTCGAATCGGTCGCCAGGATCCGCCGCCGCCTGCCGGTGGTGCTGATCAGCCCGCCGTTTGCCGTCGACGGCTGCAGTTCCGTGTCCATCGCCAGCTTCTCGGGCGCCCGCGCCGCCGTGGCCCACCTGGTCGGGCTCGGACACCGCGAGATCGCGATGGTCGCCGGGCCGGCGGGCAACGTCGACGCCGAGGAGCGCCTGCGCGGCTACCGCCGCGGCCTGCTGGAGGCCGGGATCCAGCCCCGCGACGAATTCGTGGTCCAGGGCGATTTCCGGGAATCCTCCGGCTATGCCGCCGCCGCGGCCCTGCTGGACCGGCGGCCGCGGCCGACCGCCGTCTTCGCGGCCAACGACTGCATGGCCATCGGCCTGATGAGCGCCCTGGGCAACGCCGGGCTGTCGGTGCCGCACGACGTGGCGGTCGTCGGCTTCGACAACATCACGATGGCCCAGTACATGCGCCCCCCCCTGACCACCGTCCACGTCGACGCCTACGCCCTCGGCCAGAAGGCCGTGCGGCTCATGCTCGACACCCTGGCCGATCCCGAGGGCGGAAAAGTTACGGTCCAGACGATCGATGTTATCTTGAAAGTGCGCAGCTCCTGCGGGGCCCGCCCGGCGGTGGCGACGAACACCCCGGCCGGACCCGAAACGAACCAACAGCGATGATCCCCAATCGTCACGCCAACGTCGCCGACACCCTGGAGGTACCTACCGTGAAACGCATGACCATGTTGTTGCTGGTGGCCGCGGCGTGCCTGTCCGCCGCCGCCGTCCAGGCGCAGGCCGTCCGCGAGGACGTCATCTGGGCCCGGACCACGTCCGCTCCGATCACGCTCGACGGCGTGCTGAACGAGGCCGCCTGGGCCGCCGCCGAGTCCAAGACGATCGAGTTCGGCCTCGACGCCGGCGTCCCCGGCAGCGGCTGGAAGATGGAGGCCGGCTGGCCGCCCGTCGACGTCACCGTCGCGAACATGAAGTTCCTGGTCAACGGCAACCAGCTCTACGTCGGCTTCGAGGTGCAGGACAAGTCCGTGGGCGGCTCGGTGGAGTTCAACCGTTTCGACGGCTTCATCATGGGCCTCAAGGACCACGCCGTCCTGGGCACCTACAAACCCGTCGCCGAATACGTGTACGCCTTCTGGAACCTCGGCGGCGCCCCCGACCCGCAGCCGTCCACGCAGCAGCCGAGGTTCTACGGCCGCTGGGGCAGCTTCGATCCCGCCGTGCCCCGCACGCCGGAGCAGATCGCGGCCTGGGACGCCGTCACCGTCGTCCACGGGATCAAGAACAGCGACACGGTCGACGACACGGGCTACACCGTCGAGATGCGCTTCGACCTGGCCGTCATGGGCTACGACGTGACGCAGCCCGGCGGCGACATCGTGGAGTGGAACGTCTCGGTCTACGACTGCGACTGGTTCTGGCCGATCGACCCGCTGCGCTTCAGCGCCGCCCGCGTCTGGTGGCAGGGCCCCTGGGGCAACACCGCGTGGTACAACGAGGTCCGCATCCACGCGAGCCCCGACGTGACGACCGCGTCGGGCCCCGTGCCGGTCATCGAGCCCGAGTTCGTCATCAGCGAGATCAACGCCACCCCGACGATCGACGGCGTCCTGAACGAGGCCGCCTGGAGCGATGCCGGCATCTTCTCGGTCGACATCCGCCACGGCGACGACGCGCTGCGCGAGAGCTATCCCGGCGTCGCGTCCGCCCGCGCCGGCGAGTACCAGCCGCCGGTGAACGGCGGCACGGCCTTCGTGCTGGATCCCGCCGACGCCACGGTCAAGATGTACGTCAAGGGCGACATGCTCTACGTGGGCCTCGAAGCCCGCGACATGGTGGTCCAGTACCACCCCGAGTTCAACCGCTGGGACGGCCTGCTGCTCACGATCAACGACCGCGACAACCGCGGCGGCGACAACAACCTCATCGGGCGGCGCCTGGCGTTCCAGGTCGGCGCCAATGGCGCCGCGGTGCCTCAGGACTACCTGGCCAGCATGGTGGCCGAGACGACCGCCCAGGTCGCCGTGTCCCTGATGGCCGGCACGACGGTCGACACGCTCGGCCTCGAGCCCGACACCGGCTACACGGCCGAGCTCGCGATCGACCTCACGGCCCTGGGCTACCCCAGCGGTCTGGGCGACCGCGCGTTCTTCCCGGGCCTCACCGTGCTCGACGGCGACTCGTTCCTCCCCGCCACCGACAGCTACGGCACGCGCACCTGGTGGTACCGCGAGTACGAGGGCACCTGCTGCGCCGCCTGGGCGCACCTCGCCGGGGGCACGACGGGCGTGAACGACGGCGGGCAGGACGGGGGCTACGCCTCGGCGCGGCAGGCGATGAACGCCACGTCCCGTCCGGTGATCATGTACTCCATGCCGCAGAGCAGCCAGGTGACGTTCGAGGTCTACGACGTCATGGGCCGGTCGATCGAGCGCCGCCGGCTCGGCGTCCAGGGCGGCGGCGAACACGCGGTCCCGCTGTTCGAGGGCGGCGACCATGCCGCGGGCGTGTACCTGTACCGCCTGCAGATGGTGGATCCGGAGACCGGCGCGGAGCGCGAGACCCTGCGCGGCAAGACGCTCTACCTGAAGTGACCCCGAGCGGCGGCGCCGACCGACATCGGCGCCGCCGCCGCGCAACCACGGAGGATGACCTGACGTGAGCCGTACCGCCGGGGCGAAACCGATCCTTCTGACGCTCGCGATCCTGCTGCTGCTCGCCGCGGCCACGCAGGTGCGGGGCGGCACCACCGGCCGCATCGCCGGCCGCATCCTCGACGCCGACGGCAAGCCCGTGGCGGCCGCCACCGTCGTGGTGGTCGGCACGCGCCTCGGCGCCTACACGGACGCCGAGGGGCAGTACAGCATCCTCAACGTGGCGCCGGGCGCCTACGACCTGAAGATCACGCGCCTCGGCTTCGACCCGCTGACGATCCGCAACGTGACCGTGTCCTCGGACAACACGACCCGCCAGGACGTCAAGCTCGGCGAGACGACGCTCCGCGCGGCCGAAGTCGTGATCACCGCCGAGCGGCCGCCGGTGGAGCTCGCCATGACGAGCTCCCAGACCACGCTGACCAGCGAGGACATCGAGGCCCTGCCGGTGCAGGAGCTGAACGACGTCGTGAACCTGCAGGCGGGCGTCGTCGACGGGCACTTCCGCGGCGGGCGCACGGGCGAGGTCCAGTACCAGGTCGACGGCGTCAGCGTGAACAACGCCTTCGACAACAAGTCCATCGTCTCGGTCGACCGCTCGCTCCTGCAGGAAGTGCAGGTCATCAGCGGCACTTTCGACGCCGAGTACGGCCAGGCCATGAGCGGCGTCGTGAACGCCGTGCTGAAGCAGGGGACCTCGGAGTTCGCCTGGAGCGGCGAGGCCTCCACCGGCGGCTTCGTCTTCCCCGGCCGCGGCGCCGACCGCCGCGCCGACGAGACGATCCATCCCACGGGCATCCTGAACTTCCAGGCGTCGGCCAGCGGGCCGACACCGCTGCGCGACACGGTGTTCCTGGCCAGCGCCCGCCGCTCGATCTTCAACGACTACATCTACGCCACGCGGCGCTTCCTGCCCACCGACGACAACGACTTCGCGCGGATGGAGTTCAACCCCTCCGGCGACAACGAGTCGGTCCCGCTGGGCTACAACCGGGAGTGGAGCGGCGTCGTCAAGCTGACCAACACCGCCTTCGCGGGCCTGAAGCTCAACTACCAGGCCCTGGTCGGCTGGAACGAGAGCCGCCGCACCAGCTGGGCCTACCGCTTCAATCCCGACGGGCTCTCGAAGCAGGACCGCTTCTCCATCACCCACGGCCTGGATCTGACCCGCACCTTCGGCGACGCCACGTACCTCGACCTGAGCATCCGCGAGAACTTCGTCGAGTACGAGGACTTCGCCTTCGCCGACGTCTACGACCCGCGCTACGACGCGGGCGGCGGCGCCGAGGGCACCGTCAACTACGAGTACGGCGCCGTGGTGGAGGGCTACGACTTCACGCGCTTCTACCAGAAGACCGACGACTGGGTGATCAAGAGCGCGCTGGTCAGCCAGGTCTCGCAGGAGCACCAGCTCAAGACGGGCTTCGAGGTCAGCGCGCCGAAGGTCCAGTACGGCACGCCCGGCCACCTGGTCTTCACCAGCGAGAGCGTCGACGGCGAGGTCGTCGAGCAGCTGACCCGCTACCTCAACCGGCCGCCGACCTTCCTGCCCGTGCAGACCTACCACCCGCGCATGGGGGCCATCTTCCTGCAGGACCAGGCCGAGTACCCCGACATCAAGGTGCGCGTGGGTCTGCGCCTGGAGTACTTCGACGCGAACTCGACCATCCCCAGCGACCTCGCCAACCCGGCGAACGCGATCGAGGGGGCCCCGCTCTCGCACCCGCAGGACACGACCGTCAAGATGTCCGTCTCCCCGCGCATCGGCGTCGCCTACCCCATCGAGGACTACGCGGCCATCCACTTCGCGTACGGCCACTTCCGGCAGTTCCCGGCCATCGGCACCATGTTCAACAACGCGAACTACGACGTCGTGGCCAACCTGCAGGCTGGCGACGAGTCGCGCATCGGCGTGCTGGGCAACCCCGACGTGCGGCCCGAAACGACCGTCCAGTACGAGATCGGCTACAAGCACGCGGTCAACCAGGACTTCGGCTTCACGGTGACGACCTTCTACAAGGACGTCCGCGACCTGCTGGGCGTGGAGTTCGTCGACACCTACATGGGCGTGCCCTACGCCCGGCTGACCAACGTCGACTTCGGCAACGTCTTCGGCGTGACCGTCAGCCTCGACCACCGCCGCCTCGGTCCGGCCAGCGTCTCGCTCGACTACACCTGGCAGCGGGCGATGGGCAACTCCAGCGACCCCTACGAGACCTTCACGCGGGCGACCAACGGCGAGGACGCCAACCCCCGGCTGGTGCCCTTCAACTGGGACCAGCGCCACACGCTGAACCTGACGGCCGCGGTGGCCGCGGCCGAGGATCTCGACGTGAGCGCCGTCGTGCGCCTGGTCAGCGGCCAGCCCTACACGCCGGTCATCGAGCGCGGACACGGCAGCGGCCTGGACACCAATTCCGCCACCAAGCCGGCCGGCATGCTCGTGGACCTGCGCGCGGAGAGGCGCCTCGGCGCCGGGGCCAGCGCCTTCCTGCGCGTCTTCAACGCGTTCGACAGCCGGTACTTCAACGGTTCGATCTTCGCCGACACCGGCAGCCCCTACTACTCGCGTTTCTCCGACCTGGACCGCGCCATCCTCGCGGATCCGACGCGGTTCTACCCGCCGCGGCGCATCGAGATCGGCGTCAGGATCACCGGAGGTCTGCTGTGATGCGCGAACGGAGGCCCCGCAGGATGTACAGACCAGAGAACGCGGCCCTGGCTGCCCTGACAGCGCTGATGACCGTGGCGCTCGCCCTGACGGCGTCCGCCGACGTGCCCACGCCCGTGCCGCCCGAGCAGCGGGGCCGGCACACGCTGGAGCGCTCGGGCCAGCACGACGCCAACAACATCCGCACCATCTTCTGGAACTACGGCATGGTGGGCGACTACCCCCCGAACCCGTCCAACGTGGACCTGAGCGTCTTCCACTCGGTCGAGGTGCCCAAGGGCAGCGGCATGAACTACAGCGACGGCATCACGCCGTTCGTGCTGACGAAGATCGTGCAGGGCAACGGCGTCGAGTCGTACATCATGGAGACCGGCTTCCGCGAGCGGCAGGGCATCAGCCCCTACACCAACCGCATGATGCGTTTCGAACCGCGCCCGGGCTACCTGCAGGCGGACCCCGCGCTCAACTCCGGGCTCTCGCCGGCCATCAGCAACGACCCGCGGACCTGGCCCCCCTCCTGGCCCGACCGGCTCGACGACCCCGCCGACCCGGGCTGGCCCGGCGCCTGGAACGGCTACTTCGGCAAGCAGATCGTCGCCGACCAGGAGAGCTACGTGGTCCTGGACGACGACTACTACGACGCCTGGTACTTCTTCCCCGACTCCCGCGACTCCACGCGCAACGGCCTGGGCCTGCGCCTCGAGGTCCGCGGCTTCCAGTGGGCCAACCCGCAGGCCCGCAACGTGATCTTCTGGCACTACGACATCACGAACGAGGGCACCACCGACTACGACGACAACGTCGTGTTCGGCCTCTACATGGACTCCGGCGTGGGCGGCTCGGCCCTGTCCTGCGACGGCATCTACGAGTCCGACGACGACAACGCCTACTTCGACCGCACCTTCGACGACCAGATCCTGAACCTGGTCTACACCTGGGACCGCTACGGCCACGGCCGCGACCTCAGCAGCGCCTGCGCCCGCACCGGCTACCTGGGCTACGCCTTCATGGAGACGCCGGGCAACGCCCTGGACCTCATCGACAACGACGAGGACGGCTTCGTCGACGAGCGGCGCGACGGCGGCCCCGGCGCGCTGATCGTCGGCCAGGACGCCATCGCCGCCCACGTCGCGGCGAACTACGACCTGGCCCGCTTCGAGATCACCTACGGTCCGCTCGCGGAGATGCCCGCCTACGTCGAGGGCCTGTGGTGGACCGGCGACGAGGACCTGGACTGGGTCGCCGCCAACCACGACATCGGCGCCGACGGCCTCGACGACACCGGCGACGAGGGCGAGCGCGACGGCATCCCGACCGAGGGCGAGCCCAACTTCGACGGCACCGACCTCAACGAGTCCGACCAGATCGGCCTGACCGGTTTCCGGATCAACCGCATCCGCGCCGGGCAGGGCAACCCCGACCAGACGACCGACGGCATCGTCTTCTTCACCAACAGCGACGACTGGCCGCGGCGCCTGTACGAGCAGTTCACCGATCCCGACCCGGAGGTGCGCTTCGGCGAGCCGCTGGCCTCCAACTACAACATCGGCTTCTTCTTCGCGTCGGGTCCCTTCAAGCTGCGCGCCGGCCAGACCGAGCGCTTCAGCCTGGCCCTGGCCTACGGCGCCGACCTGGAGGAGCTGCGCCGCGGCGTCCGCACCGTGCAGCGCATCTACGACGCCAACTACCGCTTCGCCGTGCCGCCGCCGCTGCCGACCCTGACGGCGGAGGCCGGCGACGGCTTCGTGCGCCTGGCCTGGAACGACGTCGCCGAAAACAGCGCCGACCCCGTGACGGGCGAGTTCGACTTCGAGGGCTACCGCATCTACCGCTCCACCGATCCGGACTTCGTCGATCCCCAGGTGATCACCACGGGCACCGGCAGCGGTCCCCTCGGCAACGGCCGGCCCATCGCCCAGTTCGACCTCGACAACGGCCGCAGCGGCTTCTCGACCCAGATCGTGGACGGCGTGGCCTACTACCTCGGCACCGACAGCGGCCTCACCCACACCTGGACCGACTACAGCGTGACCAACGGGCAGCGCTACTATTACGCGGTCACGGCCTACGACTACGGTTCCGAGGCGTTCGAATTCTACCCTTCCGAGAACGCCATCGCTCCCTCGCGGACCCCGCGGGGAGGGCTCGTGTTGCCGCCCAACGTGGTGGACGTGCGGCCCAATCCACGCGCACTGGGGTACGTGCCCGCGACAGCGGACACGGCCACTCAGGTGGCCGGGCGCGGCTTCGGCTCCATCTCCGTCGCGATCCTGAACTCGGACATCGTCCCCGACGGGCACCTGTTCAAGATCCGCTTCGCGACCCCGTCGGCGGACAGCCTGCGCGCCACGTCCTACGCCCTGGTCGACAGCACCACCGGCGAGATCCTGTTCACCAGCGGCTCGGACTTCGACGCCCTGGGCGTCGGCCAGGTCGGCGCCGGCATGATGCCCCTGATCAGTTCGGCCCGGGCCGTCAGCGTGGACGAGGCCGCTTCGGGATTCTCCGCGACGGGCGACACCGACGCCGAACTGGCCGTCCTCTACCAGATCGTGCTGCCGATCAACCGCCTGCGGCCGGGCTTCCCGGACGACATCGTGATCCGCTTCAGCGACGTGGCCGAGGGCAACTCCATCGCCATGCCGTTCTGGCCGGCGCGCCCCGCGAAGTTCACGGTCGCGGCGCTGGCGCGCGACGGCGAGATCCCGCTCGACTTCCGCTTCCGCGACATCGACGGCGACGGCACCCTGAGCCACGTCAACGACATCATCGACGTGGTGACGTACCTGCCCGAACAGCCGACCACGCCGGTCGTGACCTGGCGCTTCCAGCTGAACGCGGCCGACACGCCGGCCCCCGCGTCCCCCCCGGGCGCCGGCGACGAATACACGCTGCGCCTGAACCGCCCCTTCGCGGCCGACGACGTCTTCGTCTTCACGACGACGGGCTCGCGCATCGACGAGGCGGCCGCGCGCGTCGGCTTCGCGCCGTACGTCGTGCCGAACCCCTACATCGGCTCGGCGAGCTTCGAGCCGGAGCGCTACGCGGTCTCGGGCCGCGGCGAGCGCCGCCTCGAGTTCCGCGGCCTGACGTCCAGCTGCACGATCCGGATCTACAACGTCCGCGGCGAGCTGGTCGACACGCTGCGCAACGAGGATTCTCTGGACGGCTACGTGGCGTGGAACCTGCGGACCAAGGACAACCTCGACGTCGCGCCGGGCCTGTACATCTACCACGTCCGCACCGACGACGCGCAGGAATACACGGGCAAATTCGCGGTCATCAAATGAGCGCGAGGAGAGACATGAAGCGAGCGGCGCTTGTACTGCTGACGGTGCTCCTGAGCGGCCAGGCCATGGCCCAGTCGAAGGTCGGCACGACCATCGGCCAGTTCCTGCGCATCGAGCCCGGGGCCCGCCACGCCGGCATGGGCAACGCCGGCGTCGGCCTGGCCGGCGGCGTCGAAGCGGTCTACTTCAACACCGGCGCCATCGGCCTGCCGGAGTCGGCCGAGATCCAGTTCACGCACAGCTTCTGGTTCGCGGACATCAGCTACGACTACGCGGCGGCGCTGCTGCCGGTCGGCGGCGGCAACCTGTTCGCCAGCATCACCTCGCTGAAGTCCGGCGACATCGACGTGCGCACCGTCGACGAGCCCCTCGGCACGGGCGAGAAGTTCAACGTCGGCAACGCCGCGCTCGGCCTGGGCTACGGCCGCCGCGTCACCAGCCGGTTCACCGCCGGCATCCAGCTGAACTACGTGAACGAGCGCGTCTGGCACACGTCGACCAACGTGCTGACCTTCAACGCGGGCACGCACTACCGGCTGACCGACGACGGGATCAGCCTGGGCTTCTGCCTGACGAACATCGGCACGCAGGGCCGCTACTCGGGCCGCGACCTCGCCATCCAGTACGACGAGGACCCCGACATCCACGGCGACAACAGCGCCCTGCCCGGCGAGCAGTCCACCGACCGCTTCCCGGTGCCGATCCAGTTCCGCCTGGGAGTCAGCGTCCCGTACTGCCTCGACGACGACAACCAGCTGCTGTTCGTCTGCGACGCCCTGCACCCGAACGACAACACCGAAAGCGTGAACCTGGGCGCCGAGTGGGCCTGGCGCGAGCTGTTCGCGCTGCGCCTCGGCTACCAGACGCTGTTCCAGGAGGATTCGGAGCAGGGCCTGACCGGCGGTTTCGGCGTCGGCGGCGATCTCGGCGCGAACCGCTACCAGTTCGACTACGCGTGGGCGAGCCACGACTACCTCGAGGCGACGCACCGGCTCTCGTTCCTGATCAGGTTCTAGTCCCGCAAACCGGAGGCACCGACATGTCGACCACCCAGCAGCGCGAACCCGGCCGTCGGCGGTCCCTGTCGGTTGCGCTCTTCGTCGCGCTGGTCGCCGCGGCCCTGTTCGCTCCGGTCCCCAGCGCCCGGGCCCTGACCACCGAGGCTCTGCTGGACACCCTGCAGCACACCGCGTTCGACTACTTCTGGGAGGAGGCCAGCGTCGGCTCCGGCCTGATCAAGGACGGCAGCCAGGACTGGTCGGTCTGCAGCATCGCCGCGCAGGGCTTCGGCTACTCCGCCTACTGCATCGCCGTCGATCACGGCTGGGTCGCCCGCGACGTGGCGCGCGAGCGCATCATCCGCGGGCTGGAGAAGCTGTGGAGCGTGCCCCAGGGCCCCGAAGCGGTCAACGTCAACGGCTACAAGGGGTTCTTCTACCACTTCCTGGACCTGAATACGGGCGTCCGCACCTGGGACTGCGAATTGTCGTCGATCGACACGGCGCTGCTGATCGCCGGCATCCTCGACGCCAAGGAGTACTTCGACGGCCCCGGCGACCGCGAAACCCACCTGCGCGCCCTCTCCGACTCCATCTACTACCGCGTGGACTGGGATTTCATGCGCAACGGCGGCAACGGCATCCGCATGGGCTGGAAGCCCGGAACGGGCTTTTCCGGCTTCGGCGACTGGACCGGCTACAACGAGGCCATGATCCTCTACATCCTGGCCATCGGCTCGCCGACCCATCCGGTGCCCGCCTGGACGTGGTATAATTGGACGCTCGGCTACTGGTGGGGAACCCAGTACGGGCAGACGTACGTGATCTTCCCCCCCCTCTTCGGCCACCAGTACAGCCACTGCTGGATCGATTTCCGTCACATCCAGGACGCCTACATGCGCAACCGGGGCATCACCTACCACGAGAACTCCCGCCGGGCGACGCTCGCCGCCCGCGAGTACTGCATCGCCAACCCGCGCGGCTGGGTCGGCTACGCGGGGGACGTGTGGGGGCTGACGGCGTCGATCGATCCCGACGGCTACGTGGCCCACGGCGCGCCCCCGGGCCAGAACGACAACGGCACGATCTCCCCGACGGCGGCGGGCGGTTCGATCGCCTTCGCGCCGGAGATCGTCATCCCCACGCTGCACAAGTTCTGGGACTCCTTCCGCCTGGCCCTGTGGGGCGAGTACGGCTTCAAGGACGCGTTCAACCTGACGCGCTTCTGGTGGGCGCAGGACTACCTGGGCATCGACCAGGGCCCCATCATCATGATGATCGAGAACTACCGCACCGGGTCGGTCTGGGAGCGCTTCGGCGGCAACCCCGACGTCTGCCGCGGCCTGGAACTGGCCGGCTTCACGGCCGCGACGACCGTGGCGGCCGGGGACGCGGCCGCGTCCGGCCTCGTACTCGGCCAGAACTCGCCGAACCCCTGCAACGGCATCACGACCGTCGCCTACAGCCTGGCGCAGCCGGGCCGCGTCACGCTCAGCGTGTACGACGCCCGCGGCAGGATGGTCCGCAATTACGTCGACGAATCGCAGGACAAAGGGGGGCACCAGGTCACCCTCGACTTCGAGGGCCTGCCCAGCGGTGCCTATTTCTACTCCCTGGAGTCCGACCGGGAGAAGGTCTGGAAACGCTGCATCCTGGTGCGCTGAGAGGGAAGACACGCACGGGAAGCGAGAAGAGAGGAGGCGAGTCAGCAAGAAACGGAACGGGATCCTGATCCGAGCGAACGAACGATCAACAACACAGGGAGACTCAACATGAAGACGACTCATAAGCTGATGCTGCTGGCGCTGCTGCTGGCCATCTCGTCGGTGGCCCTGGCCACCAACGTGCCCAACGGCGCCGTAATCACCGAGCGGATCTGGAACGACTGCCCCCTGGGCACCGTCACCAGCACCAACAACTACAGCGCCCTGGTCTCCATCCACGAGCAGAAGGTCATGTGCGGCGCGGGCTGGGGCAGCCGCCACAACTGGCGCTTCGCCGACGGCGGCGTCGCCCAGAACTTCGCCAACGGCGACGGGTTCAGCTACAGCTGCGACCTGACCATCAGCGGCACCGGCGAGGCCGAGGCCACGCTGGCCATCGCCCCGTGGTGGTCCCAGGCCGTGGGCGGAGCCTTCAACTTCCGCACCAACGACGGCGAGATCGCCTGCTTCGGCGGCCGGCTGCCCTTCTACAGCTTCACCGCCTCGCAGGGCCTGCACTACGTGAAGGGCGAGACCGTGCACGCCGAAGTCGTGTACATGCCCAACAGCCTCAACGCGGGCTCCCCGGCGACGATCGAGTACAAGGTCACCATCGGCGGCACGCCGTACACCAGCGGCGCGCTGGCCTTCGACATGGGCAACCCCGCCGAGCCCTACGGGACCTGGGGCATGCTCGACAACGCCCAGGTCGGCGGCGACTTCCTGCAGTTCCTGCAGCAGGGCGACCTGAACGGCTACGTCCAGGTCGACTGGGCGAACATCACGTTCCAGGACCTGGGCACCGTCGCCAACGAGGACATGACCTGGGGCACGGTCAAGACGCTGTATCGGTAATCCGCAGAACCCGGAATCCGATGACCACGGGAGACCCGGCGCGAGCCGGGTCTCTCGTTGAAGGGCCCGCCCATGACTTGCCTCCCTCCCCTGGGTGCGCTAACGTTCGCTGATCATCGGCACCGGAGGGAAGGCATGGCGAGCGGGGATCCCAGACTCTTCCAGTACGACGGCGTGCGCCTGACCGTCGATCACGATGGCTTCATGGTCCACCCCGACGACTGGACCCCCGCGATCGCCACCGCCCTGGCCGCCGCCGACGGTCTGCCCGAACTCACCGCCGAGCACTGGCGGGTCCTGGAGTTCCTGCGCGCGTACTGGTCCCGCCTCGACCGCGCCCCGATGGTCCGCCTCCTCTGCCAGGAGACCGGCTTCAAGCTGAGCCGGATCTACGAGCTGTTTCCCAAGGGGCCCGCCCACGGCGCCTGCAAATACGCTGGTCTTCCAAAACCAGATGGATGTGTATAGGGTACGATATATCCATGAATTGATACATATCTATACATGTAAGGGCTGACTGAGGGGCATCGTAACTACAGGATCTAAGGAAGGAAGGGCGCCATGCTGCCGTCGGGGGCATGGCAGTCGCGGCAATTCAGCGCCCCTTTCAGGCGCACCCCGTGGCTGACCTCGAGCATGGCGTCTTCGGGCAGCCAGCGGGGCTCGACCTGGCGGCCGGCGCGGACGTCTTCGTAGGCCTGGGTGTTCCAGCCGGGGACATCCATGTAGCTGATGAATCGGTTCATGAGGTAGATCTGGAACATGCGGCCGTACATCATTTTCATCATGGGCTTTTCCATCTCGGCGCGGGCGGCGGCGTCGGGGTCGCCGTCGCGGTAGTACAGGGGCAGGTTGTAGGGCACGAACATGCCGCCGAAGGGACCGGCGTTCTGCAGGTCGATGTGCTGGCGGCCGTTGAAGCGCTTCATCGCGTACAGCTTGCTGGGGCGGCCCGCGGCCGCCAGCGGGCGCATCACGCGCTCGTACCAGGCGTCGTAGTCGTACTGCTCCCACTCGGGCCAGCGGTGCGGCGCCGTGTAGGCGCGCCACGTGCCGTCGGGGTTGTCGCCGATCGGGTTGCCGAGGAAGGTGGCGTCCCCGTTCCACCAGACGTAGGCAAGGCCCTCGCCCGGGCCGGTCAGCTTCTCCACATCATCGTAGATGTGGATGCCCTGCTCCGTCTCCAGGACCGTCTGCGAGAAATCGCGGCGGGTGACGTTGTCGGGGTGGAGGCTGGGGATGTGGCAGGTGACGCAGGCGATCCAGGTGCCGTGCTCGTTCAGGATGCGGGCGGTGCGCGTGTTGTCCTCGTGGGGTGCGTCGGTGTGGCAGCGCTCGCAGGCCACCTCGACGTCCGGCAGGTCGTTGGCCATCATCGTGGTGGTGTGCGTGCCCTTGGCGATGCGGTGGCCCTCGGTGGGGTGGCAGTCGAGGCAGGCCAGGCCGGCGGCGGCGTGCACGTCCCAGGACGGCGAGTAGGGGGTGCCGCGCTTGGAGCCGGGGTGCATCACGCGCGGGTAGCGGTCGCCGCGTGCGCGCGACGAGGGTGTGAAGGAGGGATCCTTCGGGTCGACGTAGACGTCGCCGCCCATGTTGTGCTGGTGGCAGCGCAGGCAGGACTGCGACGACGGCGTCTCCACCGAGAGGGCGGCGCGCAGGCTGCGGTCCTGGTCCCAGCGCAGGCGGCCGTTGGCGTCGCGGACCACCTGCCTGCGGTTCAAGTCGTAGGCCGCGGCGTGGCAGATGAGGCAGTCGATGGCGTCGCGCTCCTCGGGCAGCGTCCTGTAGTGGGGCATGATCTCGCCGAGGGGGGCCTGCGCCTGGCCGCCGATGTGGCACTGGCCGCAGCCCTCGCTGAGGGTGTCGCCCCGCGTGTTGACGACCCACTCGGCCCAGGCGGTCATCGCGAATGAGCCCGGCTTGGGGCAGGGGCGGTCGATCATGCCCATGGGCAGGCCGTCGGCCGAGCGGCCGCTGAAGCCGCGGACATTCTTGTGGTCCGAGCTGAACAAGCGGTAGTGCACCGAACCGGTGAGGTTCTTCATGAGATCCTCGCGGCGGGGCAATCCGTAGGTGTTCACGAACTCGATCTCCCGGTGGCAGACCAGGCAGGTCTCGGGGCCGCGGTAGGAGCGGATGCCGGCTTCGCGGAAGCGGTCCACGTGGTCGAAGTTGCGCCGGAACTCGAGGTCCAGGCTCCTGGCGACCAGTTCGAAGCCGTCGCGGTCGTGTTCCTCGACGGCGAAGGTCATGCGGGCGGGCCGGGAGCCTTCGGGCAGCATGAGGTTGATCGCCCGCGACCAGGCCTGCCAGCGCCAGCCGGCGGCGGCGGCCAGCACCAAGAGCAGTAACATCAAGAGCGGCATGATGTTAAAGTTGCGGTGCTGGCGAGGGGACGCCATCGGGGACCCCCGGGAAGGCAGGAATCGGGCTGATGGAGCGTATCATCCCATCAATCGCAGGGGGAACGCCCGCTGTCAAGGTGCTGGGAGATCGCCGGATGGCGTTGAATATTACCATTAAGCAAAAAACAGGACTCCCCTTTCGGGAACCCGCGCTCCATTTTGTGCGTTGCCCGTCTTCCTCCAGGAAGAGTCAGGTAGCCGCCGGTCGGAGCGTCCGCGAGGACATCGGCATCGTGAAGGGACATCCTGTTTGACCAACCAGATCGACAACGACGCCGTCGACCGGCGGCGCTTCCTGCGGATCTTCGGAGGCGTGGCACTGGCCTGCCTGGCGCCCCTGCCCCTGGCCGCTGCGGTGACCGGGAGCGACGTCCTCGGCGCTCCGCCGCCCCCGGCGCCGACGGGGATCCCCGGCGTCCCGGACGCACACCTGATTTCGCTGCTGAACGTCAATACCGGCGAGCGGCTGTCCTGCGCCTACCGGGAGAAGGGCATCCTCGTGCCAGATGCGACGGCTGCCCTCGATCGACTGCTGCGGGACCACCGCAACGATGAGGTCAAGCCCATCGACCCCCAGTTGCTGGACCTGCTGCACGACGTGACCGCCAAGCTCGACTCGTCCGAGCCTTTCCAGGTCGTCTGCGGGTACCGGTCCCCGGCCACCAACGCGGCCATGCGCCGCCGCGGCGCCGGCGTGGCCAAGCACAGCTACCACATCAACGGCCGCGCCGTCGACGTGAGCCTGCCCGGCGTCCAGCTCGCACAGCTGCGCCGCGCCGCCCGCGACCTGAAGTCCGGCGGCGTCGGCTACTACCCCGGTTCGCGCTTCATTCACCTGGACACTGGCCCCGTCCGCAGCTGGTAGGGCGGGCCTCCGGACTCCCGACGGATTTATCCCCGCTGGATTTTCCCAGGCCTGCGCCTTATCCTCCGGCCTGCGATCCCGCGGTACGGAGGCCGCGTTCCAACCCATGGTCGAACGCATCCGCAAGACCCTCGGCGTTCTGCGCCCGCCGACGTCCGGACCCCTGAGCCTCATGGTCCGGCGCCACCGTCTGCTCTTCTTCTTCGCCTTCTTCGGCGCGATCGCCGCCCTGTCGGTGTGCCTGTCCTTTCTCATCCGCTTCGAGTGGTCCTGGCTGCGCAAGGTGCCCAAGTGGCCCGAGTGGTGGCAGTCGATGCTGCTGGTGGCCGTGCCGGTGCGACTGGTTGTGTTCGCCGCCTTCGGGCTGCACCGGGTCTCGTGGCGGTTCGCCGGTCTGCGGGACGTGCCGCCGATGATCAACGCGATCCTGGTCGGATCGGCGTTCGACGCCGCGATCCTGCTGTGGGCCTACCAGGGGGCCTTCCCCCGCTCGGTGCTGATCATCGACACCGTCCTGTGCATGGCGCTGGCCGTGGTCGGCCGCTACGCGTACCGCATCCTGGACCACCTCTCGCGGGGCATCGACGCCGGCCCGCGCACGCGCGTGGTCATCGTGGGCGCGGGCAGGGCCTGCAACCTGGTGCTGGAAGCCATGAACACGGCCAGGCTGAACGCCTACCGGCCGGTGGCCATCGTCGACGACGACCCGCTCAAGCAGGGCATCACGATCCACGGCGTGGGCGTCGCCACGCCGATCGACGTCATCGGCGAGGTGGCGCGGCGCACGAGGGCCGAGGCGATCATCCTGGCGATGCCGGCGGCCACCACGGCGCAGCTGTACCGCGTCGTGAAGCTGTGCCGCGAGACCGGCCTGCCGCTGAAGACCACCCCCGACATCTGGCAGGTGCTGCAGAGCAGCGAGGCGGTCACCCGCATCCAGGACTTCTCGCTCGACGACCTGCTCAACCGGCGCGTCGTGCGTTCGGACGTGCCGGAGATCCGCCGGCTGCTGGAGGGGCGCATCGTGCTGGTGACCGGGGCGGCGGGCAGCATCGGTTCGGAGCTGTGCCGGCAGATCGTCGACCAGGGGGCCCTGCGGCTGGTCTGCCTGGACAAGGACGAGAACGGGTTGTTCCGTCTCGAGCAGGAGCTGCGGCGGCGCCGGCCCGACGCCGCGCTCGCCTTCTTCCTCGGGGACGTCAAGGACGAGGGGCGCATGGACGCCCTGTTCTCGCGCTGGAAGCCGCAGATCGTGTTCCACGCCGCGGCCTACAAGCACGTGCCCATCCTGCAGTTCCATCCCGTCGAGGCGATCCGCAACAACGTGGGCGGCACGCGCACGATGGCGCGACTGTCCCAGCGCTACGGCGTCGAGCGCTTCGTGAAGATCAGCACCGACAAGGCCGTGCGGCCCACCAGCGTCATGGGCGCGACCAAGCAGATCGCCGAGCGCGTGATCCAGCACCTGGGCGCCGGAGACCAGGGCGGCACGAGCTTCTCGACCATCCGCTTCGGGAACGTGCTGGGGTCGGCGGGCAGCGTCGTGGAGCTGTTCCTGGAGCAGATCCGCAAGGGCGGCCCGGTGACGGTCACCGACCCGCGCATCGAGCGCTACTTCATGACCATCGCCGAGGCCGTGCACCTGGTGCTCTACGCGGCGGGCATGGGCACGGGCGACGAGATCTTCATCCTGGACATGGGCGCGCCGGTGCGGATCGACGCCCTGGCGCGGCAGATGATCCAGCTGTCGGGGCTGACGCCCGAGATCGACGTGCCCATCGTCTACACCGGCCTGCGGCCGGGCGAGAAGCTCTACGAGGAGCTGTGGACGCCCGAGGAGAAGCCGGAGCCCACCAGCAACCCGGGCATCCGCGTGGCCCGCCGCACCGGCGGCGTGCCGGACCTCGACGCCCGCGTGGACGCGCTGCTCACATCGGCCGCCGCCGGCAACATGCGCGAGTGCTGGGAACAGCTGCTGGAACTGGTGCCCGACTTCCAGGGCCAGACGCGCGAGGCCGCGGAAATGCCGCCGACCGCCGCCCCGACCGGGCCGACCGCGTAATGGCGGCCTCCCCACCCTCCCTGCGGCGCAACTTCACCTGGACCTTCCTCGGCAACGTGGTCTTCGCCGCCAGCCAGTGGGGCATCCTGGTCGTGCTGACCAAGCTGGGCTCGGCCGCGGAGGTGGGCCGCCTCTCGCTGGCCACGACCGTGGCGACGCCGCTGGTGGTCTTCGCCAACCTCCAGCTGAGGTCCGTCTTCGTCAGCGACGCGCAGGGCCGCTTCCCGTTCCGCGACTACCTGGGCGTGCAGCTGCTGCTGGCGCCCCTGGCGCTGGTCGCGGTGGTCGGCGTCGGCCTGGCCGGCTACAGCGGGGCCCAGGTCACGGCGATCGTCCTGTACGGGATCGGCCGCGTGATCGACGGCGTGGGCGACGTGTTCTACGGCCTGGAGCAGAAGCGCGAGCGCATGGACCTGATGGCCCGCTCGCTGATGATCCGCGGCCTGGTCTCGCTGGTCCTGTTCGCCGTCGTCTACCGCTGGACGGGGAGCCTCAACGCGGCGCTGGTGGCCTGGCCGGTGGCCTGGGCGGCGCCGCTGCTGCTCTTCGACCTCCCGCGCTGCCGCGCCCTGGTGCGCGCGACGGACGACGGCGACGGCGGCACGCTGGCCCCGCGCTGGCGACCCGCGGCGATCAAGGCGATCATCTGGACGGCGCTGCCGCTGGGCGTCGTCATGCTGCTGATCCAGCTGCGCAACACGGTGCCCCGCACCATGCTCGAGAGCGCCCAGGGCGAGGAGGCGCTCGGCATCTTCTCGGCCATGGCCTACCTGGTGCTCGTCTCCAACACGGTGGTGATGGCCCTGTCCCAGTCCAGCATCGCGCGGCTGGCCCGCAACTACGCCGACGGGGAAGCGAGCGCCTTCCGCTCCACCGTGGCCAAGCTCATGGCCGTGGGCGTGGCGCTCGGCCTGGCCGGCGTGGCGGTCGCGCAGTGGTGGGGCGGCCCCCTGCTCACCCTGGTCTACGACGCCGAGTACGCGGTGCGCGCGGACCTCTTCGTGCTGATCATGGCCGGCGGCGGCATCATGAACCTCGGCAGCCTGCTCGGGGCGCCGGCCACGGCCATGCAGGCGTTCCGACCCCAGCTCGTGATCCACGCCCTGAACGCCGTGCTGCTGGTGGCGCTGGGCCGCTGGCTGATCCCGGCGCACGGCATGACGGGCGCGGCCTGGACGGTGCTGGCCGGGTCGGCGTGGGTGACGCTGGCTTATGGCGCGGTGGTGGTGCGGGGGATCGGGCGGATGCGCGCGGGTGCGGTCGCGAAAGCGGGAGGAACTGCGTGAGCGCAGGCGACGCTTTCTGGCTGGCTTTCTTCCTGCTGATCGCAGCCGCGTCGATTGCGTTCTCGATGCACGTGTACGGCCAGTGGCTCACGCCGGCGAGCATGTATCTCGGCATGAACTCGCTTTCGATGGCGTTCTACCACCTGAGGCTCGTGCCGCTGAACGACGTCTCCCTGACGACGCACCTGCTGCTTCTGTCTTCGATGGCGCTGTTCCAGATCGGAGCGTTGCTGGCGATCGGGGGGCGCTCGCCGGACTTGCGGCCGGCCTACGCCCGGATCCGCGATGCCCGCCATCTCGACACGTTTTTCAATGTGACGGCCGTGTTGGCGACCTTCGGCTGGATGCTGTCGGCGACGATCCTCGTGGGACGCTACGGCCTGGTCGGGTTGCTGCAGAACATCTGGGTGCTGCAGCTCGAGTTCCAGATGCAGTTCATCGGCTACCTCAACATGATCGGGATCGTGGTGTTGCCGACCTACGCCATCAAGCACGGGCTGGGGCGGGCGCGTCCCAGGGATGCGTTCCTGGCCGGCTTGACGGTGGTGGGCCTGCTGTTGGCCGGGATCAAGACCTATATCATGGTCTCGGTCATCGGTGCGCTGTTGGCCTGGGGGATCTGCCGCCCCGGGCGCTTCCGCCCCCAGAACCTGGTCCTCGGCGTGCTGATCCTGCTGGGCTTCTTCCTGGTCTACAACCGTCACATCGACGTGTTCGAGCCGGAAGCGGTCGACGAGGCGCATGCGGGATCGAGCCTATCGATCCTGGACCGCCCCTATATCTATTTCGTGGGGAGTTGGCCGGCAACGGAATCCCTGGTGGCGGGCGAGATGAACTCCTTGCCCAAGCCCGGTTCGATCACCTTCGATGCGTTGTGGAAGATCCTCGGCGACGGTCTGCATCTCGTGGAGCCGCTGCCGCTCGCGCTGCCGTTCACGAATATCGGGATCACGGAATTCAACGTGTACGCGTTCGTCGGCGAGATGTACTGGGATTGGGATTGGACCGGCGCCCTATTCGCCAGCCTCGTGTACGGATTCGTCTCGGCGAGGCTGCATCTGCGGGCGCTGACGGCGCCGTACTGGGGGAATGTGCTGGTGTATGCGCTGTTCGGCTACGGGATCTTCCTGTCGCCGTTCATGTACTACTACCGGTTCAACCTGATCGTCCAGCTGCTCTACGTCTATGCCATCGGGTTCGTGCTGCTGCGCGGGGGCGTCCTCGTCGACCGGAGGCGCCATGTTTGACGCGCTCTGGATCCTGGCCTTCGCCGCCGTCTCGCTGGTGGGGCTGGCCGCCTCGCGGCAGTTCTTCGGACACTGGTTCACGCCGCTGAGCATCTACACGGGTGTGAACTGCGGGTCGCTGGCGCTGTACCATCTGCGGATCCTGGATCTGATCCGGCTCTCGGGCGAGACCTACACGCTGGCGTTGGGGTCGATCGCCATGTTCGCCGTCGGGGCGCTCGGCGCGGTCGGCGGCCGGTCGGTCCGCTTCGCCGATGCGGCGACCCGCCGGCGCGACGTGGCGCACCTCGCGGCCTTCTACTACATCACGGCGGCGATCGCGACCCTGGGCTGGGGGCTGGCGCTGGCGATCCTCGTGTCCCGCCATGGCCTGGGCGGCCTGCTCGCCAGCATCTGGAGATTGCAGGACGAGTTCCAGATGCAGTTCATCGGCAACCTGAACCTGATCGGCATCCTGGTCGCGCCGACCTACGTGATCAAACGGGCTTTCGGCGCGCGCCGCCGCCTGGACGAGGTGATCCTCGTCGCGTGCCTGCTCGGGCTGCTGCTCGCCGGCATCAAGGCGTACATCACGATCAGCGTCGTGGCGGCGATCCTGGCCTGGAGCGTGTGCCGTCCGGACCGCTTCCGGGCCGGGCACATGCTGGTGGTGCTGGCGGTGCTGCTGGGCTTCTTTGTGATCTACACCCAGAAGATCGACATCTACAGCCAGGAGGGCTACGACGCCGAGGGCGGGGCGGGCATGGTCGCTCCCCTGCAGCGGCCGTATCTCTACATCGTCGGCAGCTGGCCCGCGCTTTCGGCAGTCGCGGCCGGAGACGTGGAGCCGCCGCCGCGCCCCGGTCACGTCCTGCTGCAGCCCGGTTGGAAGCTGCTGAGCGCCCTGGGGGCGGCGCCCGCCCTGCCCACGCCGCTCCCGTTCGCGAACATCGGGGTCACGGAGTTCAACGTCTACTCGTTCGTGGGCGAAGTCTACTGGGACGCCGGCCCCTGGGCGGCGCTCCTGATGAGCGCGCTGCTCGGCTTCGTCTCCACGCTCGCGTATGTCCGGGCGCGCACGGCGGCGTACTGGGGCCACCTGCTGGTCTACGCGCTTGTCGGCTACGGCGTGTTCATGTCCCAGTTCGCGTACTTCTACACCTTCAACTTCGTGCTGATGATGACCTACGCCTACGGCCTGGGTTTCTTCGCGCTGCGCGGCGGCGTCTTCGTCGATCGGAGGCGCCGTGCGTGACCCGCTGCGCGTGTCGGCCCTGACCGGCGACGTCCGCGTGCCGAGCGCGCGCTTCCGGGTCGGGCAGTTCGTCGCGCCGCTGCGCGCGCTGGGAGTGGACCTGCGCTGGCTGCCGGCGCCGATCTCCAACTACCCGCCGCGCAGCCCGGTCCTGCGCCCGCTCTGGCTGCCGGCCACGGCGGCCGCCCGCCTGCCGTCGCTGGCGGCGACCTGGACGGCGGACGTGACCCTGCTGCAGCGCGAACTGGTCTCCACCCTGGCCACCCTGGAGGGGCTCACGCGCCGGCCGCGGGTGCTCGACGTGGACGACGCCATCTGGATGCGGCGGGGCGGCGGTTTCGCGGCCCGGATCGCGCGCGCGTGCGAGCTGGTGATCGCGGGCAACGACCATGTCGCCGACTGGTTCGCGCCCCACGCCCGGCGCGTGGAGGTGCTGCCGACCGCCGTCGACACGGATCGCTTCCGGCCCCGCGAAGTCGCCGGCGCCGCGGACGATGACGGGCCTGTCGTCATCGGGTGGAGCGGCACCTCGTCGAACCTGGCGTTTCTGACGGGGATCGAGGGGGCGCTGGCGCGCGTGCTGCGGGAGCGCCCGCGCTGCCGTCTGGCCGTCTGTTCCGACGCCCCGCCGCGCTTCGTCGTCGTGCCGGCCGATCGCGTCGATTACGAACCCTGGCGGCCCGCGACGGAGGTCGGCTTCTTCCAGCGCCTGGACGTGGGTCTCATGCCGCTGACCGACGACGACTGGACGCGGGGCAAGTGTTCGTACAAGATGCTGCTCTACCTCGCCTGCGGCGCGCCGGTCGTGGTGTCGCCCGTGGGCATGAACGCGCAGGTCCTCGCCCAGGCCGAGGTGGGTTACGGGGCGGCGACGGACGAGGCGTGGGCCGACGCCCTGATCACCCTAGTCGACGATGCGGCACTCAGGCGGCGCATGGGGCGCGCCGGAACCGATCTGGTGACGGCCGGCTACAGCGTGGCCGCGCTGGCGCCGCGGCTGGCCGGACTGCTGGAGGATGTGGCCCGTGGCAGGCGTTGAGGACAACCGGCGACCGCAGCGGTCCGTCACCGTGCTGATCACGAACCTCGACCTCGGCGGCGCCGAGGTCCAGGCGGTCCGCATGGCGATGGGGCTCGCGGAGCGCGGCCGGCGCGTGCGCATGCTGTCGCTGCTGCCGCCGCGCGCCTTCGGCCGCGAACTCGCCGCGGCCGGCATCCCCGTGCTCGACCTCGGGCTGCGGGGATGGGCGACGCTGCCGTCCGCCGTCGTCCGCCTCTACCGCGAGCTGCGCCGGCACCGGCCTGGTGTCCTGGTCGCGTTCAACTACCACGCCAACGTGCTGGCCAAGATCGTGGGCCGCCTCGCCGGCGTGAAGGCGATCGTGCCGTCGATCGGCACGGAGTTTTTCGGCGGCCGCCTGCGGGAGCGTCTCGAGGCCGCGACGGCGCCCCTAGCGCCCATCACCTCCACGAATTCGGAACTCGTCGGGGAGAGCCTCGTGCGGCGCGGCATCGTGCCGCGGGAGCGGCTGCGCGTGGTGCTCAACGCGGCCCTCGTCCCCGGCGAGACGATCGGGCCGGCGCGGCGCGCGGCGCTGCGCGCCGAGATGGGCGGCGGGGAGCAGGATCTGCTCTGGTTGGCGGTCGGCCGTTTCGAGAGCCAGAAGGACTACCCGAACCTGTTCGCGGCCTTCGGCGAACTGGCGGCCCGGCATCCGGAGGCGAAGCTGGTGCTGGTCGGCTACGGCTCGCTGGACGCCGAGGTCCGGGAACTGGCGCGGACCAGCCCGGCCGCGGACCGCATCCGGGTGCTCGGCAAGCGCACGGACGTCATGGATCTCCTGCAGGCGTGCGACGCGTACGTGCTGTCGTCGGTCATCGAGGGCATGCCCAACACGGTCATCGAGGCCATGGCGGCGGCCCTGCCCATCGTCGCCACGAACGTCGGCGGCATGGCCGAGCTGCTGGGCGAGGGCGACTGCGGCCTCATGGTCCCGGCCCGCGACGCCGCGGCGCTCGCGGGGGCCATGGCGCAGGTGATGGGACTGGATGCGGCGGCGCGGCGGACCATGGGTGAACGCGCGCGGGCGCGGATGCGGCGCCGTCACGGCGTCGAGGCGGTGCTCGACCGCTGGGAGGAACTGTGCCGCGAAGCCATGGCCGGCGGTGGTCGTCCCGGCGGTGGCCGACACGGTGGTGTGCATGAGTGAGCCGAGGCGCGCGCGGATCCTCTTCCTCATCCCTGAGGACTGGTACGTCTGCTCGCACCGCCTGCCGCTGCTGCGGGGAGCGGCGGCGGCGGGCCACGAGGTCATCGTCGCGACGCGGGTGGCCGATCACGCCGGGCCCATCCTGGCGACGGGCGCCGAGCTCGTCCCCATCAAGCAGCGGCGCGGCTTCCGCGGCCCGCTCCAGGAACTCGCGGGACTGCGTGAGCTGATCGGCGTCTACCGCCGCCTGCGTCCCGACCTCGTCCACCACGTCACGCCCAAGTCCGTGATCTTCGGCACGCTCGCGGCCCGCGCGGCCCGCGTGCCCTGCGTCGTGAACGCGATGGCAGGCCTGGGTTTCGTCTTCACGTCGTCGAGCGCGAAGGCGCGCCTGCTGAGCGGCCCCATCACCCTGGCCCTGCGTGTCCTGCTGCGCGGCCGGCGCACGCGGCTGATCGTCCAGAACGCCGACGACGCGGCCTTCTTCCGCGACCGCATCGGCGTGCCCGCCGCAGCGGTGGCGACGATCCGCGGCGCGGGCGTCGACGTGAGCGCCCTCACTCCCGCGGCGACGGAACCCGCGGGGCCGCTGCGGGTCGTGCTCGTGGCGCGCATGCTGGCCGACAAGGGGATCCACGAGACCGTCGCCGCGGCCCGCCTGCTGCGCGCACGTCGCGACGACATCAGGATTTTGCTGGCCGGGCGCGGCGACCCCGAGAATCCCGCCGCCATCGCGCAGGAGCAGCTGGACGCCTGGGCGGCCGAGGGCGTCGTGGAGGTGCTCGGCCACGTGCAGGACGTGACGGCCCTGCTGCGCTCGTGCCACGTCGCGCTGTTGCCTTCCTACCGCGAGGGGTTGCCTAAATCGCTGCTCGAGGCGGCGGCCTGCGGCCTGCCGATCGTCGCCGCCGACGTGCCGGGCTGCCGCGAGATCTGCCGCGACGGCGTGAACGGGCTGCTCGTGCCGGCGCGCAGCGCGGCGCCGATCGCGGCGGCGATCGAGCGCCTGGCCGACGACCCCGCGCTGCGCCGCGCCATGGGCGCCGCCTCGCGCCGCCTGGCGGTGGACGAGTTCGCCGAGGAGATCGTCGTCGCGGCCACCATGGCGCTCTACGCCGAACTGCTCGGGAAGGACGCCTGATGCTCGTCGCGGTCACCGGGGCCGACGGATTCGTCGGCAGGCACGTCTGCCGCGCCCTGCGCGCCCGCGGCTGCGAGGTGCGGCCGGCGGCGCGCGACGAAGCCTGCGCAGTGCGAGCCCGCGAGCTGATCCGCGGGACGCTGCCGCCGGTCGTCGTCGGCGACATCGGGCCGGCGACGGACTGGTCCGCGGCCCTGGCCGGGGCCGAGGCCGTGATCCACCTGGCCGCTCGCGTCCACGTCATGGACGAGAAGGCCGCCGATCCGCTGGAGGCGTTCCGCGAGGTCAACGTCCGCGGCACGCGAAGGCTGGCGGAGGCGGCGGTCGCGAGCGGCGTGCGGCGCCTGGTCTTCGTCAGCTCCATCAAGGTGAACGGCGAGAGCACGACCGGCCGCGCGCCGTTCTGCGAGCGCGACGCGCCCGATCCGCGCGACGCCTACGGCGTCTCGAAATGGGAGGCCGAACAGGTCCTGGCCGCGGTGGGCGCGGGCGCGGGACTGGAGACGGTCGCGGTGCGGCCGCCCCTGGTGCACGGACCCGGCGTCGGCGGCAACCTGTTGCGGCTGTTGAGGTTGGTGAATCGCGGCGTTCCCCTGCCCTTCGCCGGCGTGCGCAACCGGCGCACCCTGATCGCGGCGGACAACCTGGCGGATCTGCTGGCTCTGTGCGCCGCGCATCCGGCGGCGGCGGGCCGGACCTTCACAGCCGGCGACGGCGAGGATCTCTCGACCGCGCAACTGATCCGCGCCCTCGCGGCGGGCCTGGGCCGACCGGCGCTCCTGGTGCCGGCGCCTCACGGCCTGCTGCGCACCCTGGCGTCGCCGCTCGGCCGGAGCGCGGCCCTGGACCGACTCACCGGTTCGCTGCAGGTCGATTCCACGACGGTGCGCGAGGTCCTGGGCTGGACGCCGCCGGTGACGGCGGCCGAGGGGTTGGCGAGGATGGGCCGGTGGTATCGGGACACGGGCGGCCGCCCGCAGATCGGCTAGTTCAGCTGTCGTCGGCGCGTCGCGTCGTGGCGGCCCGCACCCTGCTGACGATCGCGACGAACAGCACCAGCGTCAACGCGGCGATTCCCCAGAACACGAACGGGCCGAGACCGGGGTTCGCCCGGCAGGCGAAGGCGGCCGCGATGCAGACGGCCATGGCCGCCGCGTAGAGCAGCGTGACGCGCGCGTGGCTCTGCCCCGCGACCACCAGCCGCTGGTAGACGTGGCTGCGGTGCGGGCGGAACGGGTTGCGCCCGTGGATGGCGCGGTTGAACAGCGTGTAGGTCGCGTCGCTCAGGAAGGGCCAGATGAACAGCAGCGGCAGCCACAGCGGCGTGGGGCCCGTGCGGTCGGCGCCCGCGTGGACCCGCAGCACGCCCATGGCCAGCAGGAAGCCCAGCGGCAGGCTGCCGACATCGCCCATGAAGACCCGCGCCCGCGGGTAGTTCGCCCGCAGGAAGCCCACCGCGGCGCCGGCGAGCAGGGCCGCCGAGACCGCCAGGGTGGTATCGCCGGCCAGCGCCGCCCAGATCGCCAGCGCGCCGGCGCCCAGCAGGGCCTGGAAGCCCGCCAGACCGTCGATGCCGTCCATGAAGTTGAACATGTTCGTGAAGCCCACGACGAACACCCAAGCCACGAACCAGCCGAACGCGCCGGCGGCCACCGGGGCGAGGCCAGGCAACGCGATCGTGACGACCGGCAATCCGCCGGCTTTCAGGCAGACCGCCGCCACCACCGACTCGACCGCCAGCCGCTGCAGGGGCGGCAAGCCCCGCAGATCGTCCGCGAAGCCGAGCACGGCCAGGACGATCGCACCCGCGACCAGCGCCGCCGGGAATCCGGGAGCGGGGAACACGCCCGCAACGGCGGCGACGCCCATGCCCAGCAGCCAGGGGACCAGGATGCCGATGCCGCCGCCGACCGGCACCGGCCGCGCGTGGCTGCTGCGCTCGTTGGGGACGTCCATCACGCTGGCGCGTCGCAACTGGCCGACGAGCCACGGCGTGAACACGAGGCCGGCCGCTGCTGAAAGCAGGAGCGCGGGTAGGACGGGGTGCATCGCTCGTCAGGCCTTTCGGTGCCAGTGGTCGAGCCAGGCCTGGAACATCAGCACGTTCCAGAGGCAGTGGTGCCGGTTCTTGCGACGCGAGAGGTGCTCCTGCCACAGCGCGCGGATCGGGGCCGGGTCGAGGTAACCATCGGCGCGCAATCGCGATTCCGACAGCAGGTCCTCGGCCCAGGGACGCAGCGGACCGCGCAGCCAGTCGTCGATGGGGACCCCGAAGCCCATCTTGGGACGGTTCACGAGTTCGTCGGGCACGTAGCGGTGCAGCACCTGCCGCAGGATCCGCTTGCCGACATCGTCCCGGATCTTCATCGGCAAAGGCAGCGACAGGGCGAACTCGATCACGCGATGGTCGAGGTAGGGTGTGCGGGTCTCCAGGCTCACGGCCATGCCCGCGCGGTCGAGCTTCACCAGGATGTCGTTCGCCAGGTAGGTCCGCATGTCGTTGACCATCATGTACTCGGCGATGTCCATGGCCGGGTCGGCCGCCGGGATGATCGACGGCAGGTCCGCGAAGCGGCTGCCGATCACGACCTCGGCCGGGTGGCGCCAGGTCGCGATGAGCCGCTGGTACATGTCCTGGTAGCCGTCGGCGTCCAGGACGCCGGCGAGCTTGTGGATCTTCTCGCCCGGCAGGCGCAGCCGCAGCGAGGGCGGCAGCACTGTGCCGCCGGCGCTGAACAGGGCGTTCCAGGCGCGGGGCGACGGTCCGCCCAGGACGGCGGCGGCCGCCCGGCGCACGGGCAGCCGGTAGCGCGACATGCGGCGCCAGATCCGTCGGCCCCAGAGGTGGCGGTTGTAGCCGCCGAAGACCTCGTCGCCGCCGTCGCCGGTCAGGCCCACGGTGACGTGCGCGCGGGTCAGGCGCGACACCAGGTAGGTCGGGATCTGCGAGGAGTCGGCGAAGGGCTCGTCCCAGATCCGCGGCAGGTCGGGGATGACCTCGCGGGCTTCCTGCGGCGTCACCATCAGGTTGAGGTGGTCGGTGCCGAGGTGGCGGGCCACGGCGGTCGCCGACGCCGACTCGTCATAGCCGGCCTCCTGGTAGCCGACGCAGAACGTGCGCACG
Source organism: Candidatus Latescibacterota bacterium (assembly GCA_030658975.1). GTDB lineage: Bacteria > Krumholzibacteriota > Krumholzibacteriia > LZORAL124-64-63 > LZORAL124-64-63 > PNOJ01. The sequence goes on along the minus strand of JAUSBL010000052.1, from coordinate 54,920 downwards.
GGCCGCGGGCTCAGCGACTGCATGATGGCGGTGATCGCCGAGGAGTCGATGCCGCCGGACAGGAAGGAGCCGATCGGCACGTCGGCGAGCATCTGGCCCCGGATCGCGCGGCGCAGCAGGTCGTCCAGCTGCTCTGCGGCCTCGGGCTCCCCGCCCGCGAACGGCGCGGCGCGGCCGGCGGCGGTCGCCCCGCCGACCGACCAGTAGATAACGGGATCCGGGAGCGTGCCGGGAGCCGTCTTCTCGTCGACGGTGAGGTACGAGCCGGGCAGCAGCCGGCGGACGTTGCGGTAGATCGAAGCCGGCGCGGGCACGGCGCTGTAGCGCATGAAGCCGGCCAGGGCGTCGCGGTCGATCTCGCCGCGCCAGGCGGGATGCGCCCGCAGCGCCTTCAGTTCCGAGCCGAACAGGAATGAGGAACCCGTCCAGCCGTAGTAGAGCGGCTTCTCGCCGAGGCGGTCGCGCGCCAGGGCGAGGACGCGCTCGCGCCGGTCCCACAGGGCGAAGGCGAACATCCCCACGCAGCGGGCCAGCGTCGCGTCGAGCCCCCACTGATCCATGGCCGCCAGCAGGATCTCGGTGTCCGAGGTGCCGCGGAAGGCGTGCCCGAGATCAGCGAGCTCGCGGCCCAGCTCCGGGTGGTTGTAGATCTCGCCGTTGAAGACGATCACGTAACGGCCGCCGGCCGAGATCATCGGCTGGCGGCCCTCCTCGGTGAGGTCGATGACGGCCAAACGGCGGTGTCCCAGGTGGATGCCCGCTTCGGCGTCCCGCCAGAGACCGGAGCCGTCGGGGCCGCGGTGGGCGAGCGTCGCGGTCATCCGCTCCAGCCCGACCTCGTCGTCGGGACCGGGGTTCCGTGTCAGGATGCCTGCCAGACCGCACACTTGGATGCCCCTTCGAAGACCACCAGAGAGCCGGGATCCTAGCATGGCCGCGGCTGTCAGCGATAACGGAACCTCGGTCCGGCGCCGCGTCGAGACTTGAGACTTGCCGTGCCCGCCTGAGATGCTAATCTGACCCGGTGGGACTCCCAGAGCCGTGTCCGGTCCCTGCTCGTCCCGCCGGCCGGATCCTCACCAGGCTGCCACCCCTGTCACGCCACGGAGAGACCACGATGCCGTTCGGTCATCAGAGTTTCCGTCGACGCCGCCTGCCGGCGCTGCTGTCGCTGCTGGCCGCGTGGGCGGTGCTGGCCGCCCTCGCCGGTCCTGCCTCCGCCCAGGACGTCCCGCCCGAACTCCTCGAGCAGGCGATGCGACGCACGGGCCTCACGCAGCAGGAGCTGAGGCAGCGCCTGCAGGAGCAGGGCGCGACGGCGGTCGACACGACCCTGCCGCCTGGACGCACCGCGCTGCCGCCCGGCCCCCGCGTGATCCTGCCTTTCGACCTGGAAATGGCCGCGGTTCCCGTCGCCGCCGCCGCCGAGACGCTGCTGACCGCCGAGGGCGCACTGTTCGGCTCCGACTTCTTCCGCCTCGATCCGGGCGTGTTCGCCCCGCCGGCCTTCGGCCCCGTGCCGCCCGACTACGTGCTCGGACCCGGGGACCAGGTCAGCGTGGATGTGTTCGGCGAGGTCGAGTTCCGCCTCGAGCGCGTGGTGGATCGCGACGGCGGCATCATCCTGCCCAAGGGCGGCAAGGTACTCTGCGCCGGCCGCACGCTGGAGCAGGTGACCCGCGCGGTGCGCGAGAAGCTGGCCGGCTCCTACTCGGGGATCGACCCGTCGGGCGAGGGGGGCACCACGTTCGTGGACGTCAGCCTGGGCGCCCTGCGCGCCATCCGCGTGTTCGTGGTGGGCGAGGCCCGCCAGCCGGGCGCCTACGAACTGACCAGCCTGTCGACCGCCTTCACGGCCGTCTACGCGGCCGGCGGCCCCAACGCCCAGGGCAGCCTGCGGCGGATCCAGGTGCTGCGCGGCAACCAGGTCCTGGCCGAGATCGACTTCTACCGCTACCTGCTGGAGGGCCGCCGCGGCGACGACCCCGTCCTGCGCGACGGCGACACGGTGCTGATCCCCGCCCGCACGATCACGGTGCGCATCGAGGGGGAGGTGCGCCGCCCCCAGGCCTACGAGCTGCTGGACGGCGAGGACGTCCTGGACCTGATCCGCTACGCCGGCGGCTTCACGGCCGAGGCGGTGGCCGACGTCGTGCACGTCACGCGGATCGTGCCGCTCCCCGAGCGCCGGCCCGAGCAGCCCGACCGGGTGCAGTCCGACCTGAACCTGCTGCTGAAGATGAGGCACCTGCTGCGCGACGCCGACGTCGTGAGCGTGGACCGCATCCCCGAGCGCCTGGAGAACTGGGTCGAGGCCCAGGGCAACGTGAAGAACCCCGGCCGCTACCAGTTCCGCGAGGGGATGACGGTCGCCGACCTGGTCCGCCAGGCGGGCGGCCTGTGGGCCGATACGCTGCCCGAGCGGGCCCTGATCGAGCGGCTCGATCCCGACCTCACCTACCGCACGATCGAGGTGCCCCTGGCCGACGCCATGTCGGGCGCGTCGCCGCCGACGCCGCTGCAGTCCCGGGACAAGCTGCGCGTCTTCTCGCGCTGGGACCTTCAGGACCGCTACCGCGTGAGCATGTCCGGTGAAGTGCGCAAGCCCGGCGAGTTCGACTTCCGCGAGGGGATGACCCTGGGCGACCTGATCCTGCTGGCCGGCGGCCTGCGCGAATCGGCCGACGTGCTGCACGCCGAGGTCTCGCGCCTGCGCCGCGCCGCCGTCGAGAGCCGCGACATCGCGGCGCCGCCGGCGAGCACCGTGGAGGTCATCGAAGTCGATCTGGGCGAGGACTGGCTGCGGTCGGGCGGCGTGTTCGTCCTGGAACCGCATGATCGCGTCGCCGTGCGGCGCCTGCCCTGGTGGGAACTGCCGCGCATCGTCACCCTCCAGGGCGAGGTGTACTACCCCGGGACCTACGCGCTGGAGCGTCCCGACGAGCGGCTCTCCTCGGTGATCGCCCGCGCCGGCGGCCTGAAGCCGACGGCCTACGCGCCCGCCGCCCGCATCGTGCGCGGCAAGGACGACATCGGCAACATGGCCCTCGACCTCGACCGGGCGCTGGATAAGCCCGGCAGCGAGCAGGACGCCATCCTCGAGCAGGGCGACGACATCCGCATCCCGGCGCGCCCCTACACCGTGAAGGTCACCGGCGCGGTCGGCTTCCCCACGAGCATCGTCTACGAGAAGGGCCACAGCCTCGGCGACTACATCTCCCGCGCCGGCGGCTACGCCCACCAGGCCGACAAGTGGAAGACGCACGTCGTCTATCCCAACGGGATGTCCAAGCAGATCCGGCGGGTCTGGGGGGACCCGGACGTCATGCCGGGATCGACGATCGTGGTGCCGGAGAAGCAGCCCGAGACGGGTCCGGGCAGCATGGAGACGCTGAAGGAGATCGCCAGCATCCTGGCCAGTGCGGCCACGATCTATTTGGTGATCGATAGGACACAGTGATGACACGGACGTACGACGAAATGCCGGCATCGACGGGCGACGACGAGATCGGTGTCGTGCAATTGACCAGGTTGATGTGGAGGAGCCGACGCCTGATCGCCGCAGTGATCCTGATCTGCGGCGTCATCGCCGCCGTGATCTCTCTGCTGTTGCCGCCGATCTATACGGCCCGGGTATCGCTCTTGCCGCGCGACCAGGGCACCCAACAGAATTTACTGGGTCAACTCGCGTCCCTGACGAACATGCAACTCGGCAACGGGCCCACCTACGAAGACCTTTATGGCCAGATCATCACTTCCAACAGGGTGCTGGACCGGATACTCGACGAACAGTGGAGCAGATATGCCGGAGACGATCCCAGGCCGTTGATGGAGCTGCTCGGGTCGCGCAAGCACCCCGACGCTCCGGTCAAGACATGGGCCGAGCGGGAGCGCTTCAAGAGCAACCTCAGGCGGCAGGTCATTTCCTTCGAGCGCCGCGCCGCAACGGGCTACATGCAGATCAGCGTCAGCCTTCCCCGGTGGCCCGAACTCGCGGCGGAATTGGCAAATGCGCTCGCCGGCGAACTCGACGCCTACCTCCAGGAGATGTCGCGGGGCAGGGCCTCGGAGCAAAGACGCTTCATCTCGGATCGGCTCGATGAAATCCGGATCGAACTCGATGCGGCCGCATCCAGCCTGGCGGACTTCGAATCGCAGAACCGGTCCTTCGCAACCTCTCCGTTACTTAACCGACGCCATACGGAATTGACCCGCGACCTGCAGGTCCAGACAGCGGTTTGGATCGAATTGAAAAGGCAGCTCGAAATTGCCAAGATCGACGAAAACAAGGATGTGATCGCGATCGAGGTGCTTGATTCAGCGACGGTACCCTTCGTCCGCTCTGCCCCGAGCCGATCGCTGATCGCCCTGGGCGGAGCCGCGCTCGGATTCGTGCTGGCATGCGGTTGGGTTCTGGTCCGCGGGCGCCCTGCGACTTCGGGGAACTGAGGTGAGCGGCGCGGCAGCTGAGGAATCCCGTGCGAGATGTTCGATTCTGGAGGCGGCGGCCGTCGTCAGCCTGGCGGTATTGCTGCAGGGCATGCTGATCTGGCAGTTCGTGCTTCCGGGTGCGCTTTCCGGATCCAGGAGTCTGATCGTCGGCGCGGTGGCGGCTGCGCTCAATCTCGCGGTGGCGGCCAGGTCGGGTTTGCGGGCATCACGGCGCACGATTTTCATGTCGTTGTGCCTGCTGGCTGCGGTCCTCGTGTTGTTCCTGTCCATGTTGCGTTTCGAGCCCTCGCCCTATGGTGTCTGGAAGACGCAGGGCTTCATCCTCTACGCAGTCATGCCTTCGATGGCGATCCTGTGGAACCACAGGAATCGCCCGGCCTGCACTCTTCTCCTCTACAAATGTTTGCTGATTCTGTCCGTCGTTCCCCTGTTCCTGCCGCTGCTGCTGCAACAGGCTTCCGGTACGGCATCAGTGAGGTGGCTGCTGCTACATCTCGATTATGACATCATCGGCATCAGCCGATCCCTGGGAGTCGGCGGCCTGATCGCTTTGACGATGGCCATGTTGGCGCGCCGATGGAATGCCGTACTGCTGTTGCTGTACTTGATCGTGCTAGTTATCGGGCAAATCGTGGTGGGGGAACGCGGGCCCTTGCTGGCGCTCATCTGCGGACTAGTCGTTTTAATCCGGCCGCTGCTCAACGACAGGGACTCTCCCCGCAGCAAGCGAAAGATCCAACTTGCCGGCACGGCGACCGTCATCGTATTCGGAGTCGCCGCGTTGACCTTTCTCTTCATTCAGCGCTCGAACAGCGAACATGAAGAATACAGGATGGCCATCGCAAGACAGGGATGGGTGGAACTCCAGTCCTCCCCGATTTGGGGCATCGGCACCGGTCATTTCAGGTACAACGAGGGACCGCTGGGCACGCGTCAGTTCGTGCATAACCTAGTGGGCGAAGTGTTGATCGAGACCGGAGTGGTCGGGCTCATGATCTTCAGCACTTACTTCATCGCCGGCTGGCGAGGATTGCGCAGAAGCGTGGAGAACCGGTACGAGCCGAAGCTCCTCCGTCAGGGGGCCGCAGGACTTTTCGTGTTCGCCGTGGTGTGCGCCATGGTGAGTGGCGATCTCACAACGAACTACCTTGTTTGGGTGTCACAGGCACTTCTGGTCGTCACTTTCAGCGGCAGCGGAACGACGCGAGCAACCCCTCGCAATCGAGGCGACGATTGCTGACTTCGACACGAATTGTCATCAATGCCGCCAGTCGGGGTCTTGCGACGCTCGCCAATGCTGCGGTAGGCCTGATGCTGGTGCCGTATATGATCGGCCATTACGCTCGTGACGGTTATGGACTCGTTTCGCTCGTCGTCGCCATGGTTGGGATGTGCACGGTGGCGGATTTGGGCCTGCGTGGATCCCTGGGGCGATTTCTCTCTGAGCACGCCGCATTGCAGAACGTGAAGCGATTCAACGAGCAGGCCAGCAGCGCGTTATTGATCTATCTGTTGATGGGAGTCACGCTGGCTTCGACCTTTTTTGTCCTGTCGGCCGATATCGTCGCGGCCCTGAAAATTCCCGATCAGCTCACGCGCGAAGCGCAGTTCATCATCCGCTGGTACGGATCCCCCGGAATCCTGCTGACTTTCCTTGTTGCGGCGTTCGAGACGATGATCGCCAGCAGCAACCGATTCGACCTGATCAACAATATCCAGACCGGTGTGGGGCTGTTGAGGGGCGCTCTGATCGTCGGCGTCATCAACTTATCCGATTGGGGCATCACCGGTTGGGCCTTGGCTATGTCCATGGCCCTGATCGTGAACCTTCTGCTGCTGGGATTCACTGCTTGGCGCATCACGCCGGGATTGCGTCTGCGCTTGTCCTTGGTTAACCGCAAGGCCGTCGTGGCACTGCTGTCTCTGGGCGGATATGTTTTCGCCTTGCAGTTGACGGCATTGATCGGGATTCGGGTCGATCCGATCATCCTGACTGCTCTGCTCGGAACCGCGGCTGTGACGCTTTACGCCCCGGCCGCCTCTCTTGCCAATGCCTTCCATCCGCTGGTGGAGACGCTTTCGCATCAATTCTCGCCGCTGGCAACCGGATATCACGTCAGGGGAGACACGCGGCACCTCCAGGAACTGCTGCTGAGGGGAACGCGCTACACGCTGTTGATGGGGATTCCCGTTTGTACGATCTTGGCGGCTTTTGCTGACAGGATATGCACCGCCTGGCTGGGAACAACACTGGGAGCCGACGTGGCCACGGTGGCCAGGATGTTGATCCTGTGGTCGGTGATCGACTTTTTCAATTATGCGGGCGGCGTCCATTACCCGACTCTCCTGGGCACGAATCGGCTGCGATTCCTCGTCAGGCTGGAGGTCCCCCTCGCCGTTCTTAACGTCGTCGGGTCGGTCCTGTTGGTGCGGTACTCACAACTCGGAGTCGTGGGCGTGATCGTGCCGACGGTGATCATCACGGCCATCAGACGGCCGGTGACCGCACTCTACACCGCGAAGGCCTGCGGCCTAACCAGCCAGGAATACTTCCGGGCTTCCTACCGGCGCCCGTTGGTTGTGGCCATGGTATTGGTATTGGCGGCTCTCGGTCTTGATCATGTGGTGAATTCCACATCCCTCTTCGCGCTGGTGTTGTGTGTGTCCCTCACGGTCATGTTGTGGATTGTCCTTTGTTGGGTCCTTGGATTCGAAAAGAACGATCGCGAGGTATTTCAGCAGATCGCCGGCCGATTCAAGTCGTACCTGAGACGAGGCGGCGGGGTTGCACCCGGTAATGGCCGCCGATAGCTTCCGGAAGTGGGGAGACAACGAATACCCTTGCGGCCAACAATTCAAGAATGGAACCAACGTCATCGGGGTCGGATTGTGGAGGCCGCACCGTGAAATCAGTTCTGATCGTGTTCGAAACGGCATTTCGGTATTCATGGCAAGGATCAACATCCCGGATTTTGGATGTTTCACGTGCGCTCTCAGGCCGTGGTTGGAATTGCACCTTGTTGGCGGGGGCTGCTGATCGGGTAACCCCAGGCGTGTCGCCGGAGAATGAATTCGTCGGGTCTGTGGTGCGGACACCCTTTTCCGGCATCTACCCGCAATACCTTCGGGGCCGCCTGCCGCGCTGGATGTACCGTGAATACCTGTCATTGACGGGTCGGGGTCATCGCGTCCGGGATCCCGAACGAGGATGGCCGGCCAGAGCATCGGATTGGTATACCGGCAATCGTCCGGAACGCCCTGATATGGTGATCGGCATGACAACAGGTCATGTCGGGAGCCTAGTCGCCGCCCGTCGGATTGCCGACCACTTCGCTTCTCCGTTGGTGCTCGAATTCCAGGATCCCTGTCCCTCTTTGGAAATGAAGACCCATGCGGCCGAACTCGCAGCATTGGAGCAGACGGTCCAGGCGTCGGCCCTGATCCTGACGACCACACGAAGCATGGCTGAAGACATTGCCGTCCGGCATTCCGTGAGCCGGGATCGGATCGTGCCGGTCTACATGTCGTATGATGAGGCGAAGCCCCCAGTACGGCCCGATGATAGCGGTCGGAGCACCGTGATCCTGCACGCGGGAGCGCTCGCCGGCGGCCAAGGCCGCAATGTCAGGATCGTCGTCGAGGCCCTAGCCAAGGCGATTGCCCGACATCCGGAATACGAGGAGCGTTTAGGGCTCGACCTCCTGGGTGCCGGTGTTGGTGGAGCGGAGGCCATACGGCTCGCCAGGGACCTGGGAATTGGCCGGATCGTGCGCCTGCTGCCGGAAGAGCCCAGAAACGAGGCTCTAGCCAGAATGTCGCGTTCTGGGATCCTGCTCCTGGTCAAGTACGCCGATCCCAAGTACTCATCACAGATTCCCGGTAAATTGTTTCAGTATCTTGGTCGAGGATTGCCGATCCTGGGAGTCATGCCGGTGAAGAGCGAGGCTGCGGATATTCTGCAGCAATCCGGCCTTGGTGCCGTTTTCGACAATCAGGATCTCGACGGTATCACAGGTTTCATCAGCGAAATTGCGGTGGACGCCGAAAGACTGTCCGCGAGATACGCTCCAAACTGGGATTTTATCCAGCAGTTCTCCCTCGCATCTCTCGGCAGTCAATTGGATAACCTCTTGTCTGGTGTGTGCCGATCATCCACGGATCGGCGCACCGGGTGATTGCCGGTGTTGGAACAGGTTGCAATCGTGACCCGGACGCCGGAAGGTCGCCGGGGGATGACATCCATCAGGATACAGGTGATGAAATGGATGCTCGGCGCAGGTTCCGAATTCTGCAAGTCGGCGCCTTGTCGCTCTGGAAGGACCGGGGCGACTCCCTGCATGCGCGGGAGCTGGCCTTCGCGCTCCGCGAGGCGGGCGTGGAGCCGATTCTGTTGAACCTCCCTGGGCCGAAGGCTCCAGCCGACAGCGAGTTGCGCGAAGTCCGCGCCCCTGTCTTCGCCATTAGGTTTCTCCGCCAACTCAGCTGGAACGTGACCGGCACCATCGCGGGGATTGCAGCTGTGCGCCGCTACAACCCGGATGTCGTGTATTCGCGAATGGAACCCGGGATCTTCGTGGGGCTATTGGTGTCTCTGATCAGCGGCCGCCCCCTGATCGTCGAAATCAACGGGTTGCCGACCGCCGACGTTCGTCTCTACCGGCCGAACAATGCGGCGCTGATCGGTCTGACCCGCATCTGGGAAAGGACCATGTACAGCAGGGCCGACAGGGTCCTGGGGGCTGTCGGCTATATCCGTTTCGTTCAGGACCATTTCGGCGTACCTGCGGACAAGTGCATCGAAGCGCCGCTCGGGGTGAATGCCTCGGTTTTCATGCCACTTGACCGGCTGGAGTGTCTGGCGAAGCAAGGCCGCGAGGATGTGCCGACGGTGGTATGGGCCGGCGTCATCTCCGCGTGGCAGGGGCTCGCGGTTCTGGTCGACGCCGTCGATATCGTCGCCGGTGGCTGTCCTGCTGTTCAATTCGTTGTTGTTGGCGGCGGCATCACCGAGGGACGGTTGAGGGATGAGATCGAGCGGCATGGTCTCGCAAGCAAGGTGTCGCTCGTGGGTCAAAAACCCTACGGTGAAGTCAACGAGTACTTGGGTTGCGCCACGGTCTGCATTGCCACCTTTCCTGGCAACAGAGGCGATCAGGGCACCATCTCGTCACTGAAGACACTGACCTATCTCGCCTCCGGGCGGCCCGTAGTGACCAACGAAATGGACGAGATGGGCCGGCAGATCCAGGATGGGGGGGCGGGATTGATGGTGCCGCCGGACGATGCGCGGTCCCTCGCGGCGGCCATCCTGACGATACTGGGCGAGGACCAAGCCACCTGGCGCGATCGCTGTGCTGCGTCCCGCCAGATGGCAGAGAGTCAGACCTGGCGCCACAAGGCGGAAATCATCGCAGGCTGTCTCGGTGATATTTCCGGACCTTGAGATCACGTTCGATGGACGGATGTCAGGCGATGGACTTGAAAGGGGCATGGGTCCGAAAATTGAGAATACTTCAATTCAAGACCAGCGCCAGCCGGGGCGGCGCCGAGACGATGTTGCTGGGTTTGACCAGTGGTCTGGTTGATCGCGGCCATGAGGTTATGACGGTACTCGGGGAAAAGGGCTGGCTTGAGGGCCAACTGGCGGCTAGGGGGTTGCCCTATTCACAGCTTCCGCTGGCCACATGGCGGGGACTTGTGGCGCTGCCCCGAATGATCGGCCTGATTCGCACGTGGCGGCCCGATGTTGTCCTCTCTCATGGCGCCCGCGTCAATGCCTTCGCGACGATTGCCGCCGGCATCGCCGGTGTGCCCAGTGCTGGGGTCGAGCACAGTATCGATGCCTGGCGTACGACTTCATCGTTCTACAACCTCATCGACAAAGCAGTGGCCAGGAGAAATGCGGGCAGGATCGCCGTCAGCGTCGCCGTGCGCAGCATGCTGATCGAGAAGGGCATCCTTGATGGCGAACGCGTCATCGTCGTGCATAACGGCGTGGAATTCCCTGATGGTGCAACCGCGCTGTCCCGTTCTGATTTGAGGAAACAATTCTCCTTTCCAGAAGATTCCCTGGTTGTGGTCACGGCTGCCAGACTCGCGCCCCCGAAGGGGCTGAGTGTGCTCTTGGAATCATTGGCGACACTTTCATGTCGCCATCCGGCATTGCGGTGTCTGATCCTTGGCGACGGTGAACTGAGATCGCAACTGGAGGCTACGGCGCACGATCTGGGAATCGAGAAGACAATCGTGTTCGCCGGCGCCGTCGATGACGTGATGGCGATGCTGCCGGCCTGTGATCTCTTCGTGTTGCCCTCGCTCTGGGAGGGATTGCCGGTCGCCCTCGTCGAGGCCATGGGCATGGGATTACCCGTCGTCGCCACGGAGGTCGGCGGCACACCGGAACTCGTCAACGACGGAACAACCGGACTGCTGGTGCGCCCCGGGGACACTGCCATGCTGGCGGCGGCGATCGATCGGCTGATCATCGACGAGCCCCTTCGCCGCTCGCTGGCGAAGGCGGGACGGCGACATGTCCGCAACAACTTCGGAATGGCGCAGGTCCTGGATGGTTACGAATCGGCGCTCGATCGGTGGCGACGATGAAGGGGAAGATCTGCCACGTCGTCGGCAACTCGAGCTTCGGCGGCGGCTCGATGATCGTCCTCGCCCTGGCCAAAAAGGCGGCATCGGAAGGCCTGCGCGTGCACGTAGTCGCGACCGACCGTGAGTTCATCCGGCAGCTCACGGCGGCCGGCATCGGGGTTGTGCCGCTCGACTGCATCGAGCGTTCGGTCAATCCGTATCGTGACGTGCGCGGCGCGTTTATGCTGTACAGACACTTCAAGGCGGCCAAATACGATCTCGTCCACACGCACACGACGAAGGCCGGGATGATCGGCCGGTTCGCGGCGACGGCGGCGAAGGTTCCTCATGTGGTCCACACGGTTCATGGTTTTGCGTTCCACGAAGAAAGCGGCAGGACGGCGACGAAAGTCATCGCGGCGCTGGAGCGCATCGCCGCGGGCTGGTGCCACCGGATCGTGTGCGTCAGCCGATTCCACCGCGAGTGGGCGTTGCGGTTGCACATCGCCGCAGCGGACAAAATCGTGGCCATCCCCAACGGGATCAACGCGCCGGCGGTCCCGCCCGGCTTCGACAGGGCGACGTTCCGGCGCTCTTTGGGCGTGGATGAAGGCGACGTGCTCGTCGTCGGCGTCGGGCGGCTCGCGCCGCAGAAGGGGTTCAGCCATCTGATCGACGCCGCCGCCAAACTCGGAGACCTCGGAGCGTCCTGTCGATTCCTGGTGGCCGGCGAAGGTCCGCTGCGGAGTCGACTGGAGCGCAGAATCGTCGAAGCCGGTCTGACGGGGCGATTCCGGTTGCTGGGCTATCGCGGGGATGTGGGCAGCCTGTATCTGGCCGCAGACATCGTCGCCCAGCCGAGCCTATGGGAGGGGTTGTCGATTTCGCTGCTGGAAGCCATGTCGCTGGGCAGGCCCATCGTCACCACCGAGATCAGCAGCAATCGCGAAGTCGTCGGCCAATCGGGATCGGTCGTGCTTGTGCCGGCGGCGGATTCCGACGCACTCGCCGCGGCGATCCGCGATCTGGTCGCGGACGCTGATCGCCGCGCGATGATCTCGGAGATCGCCAGGTCCGTCTACCGGGACGGGTACACCGAAGCCGGGATGACGGACGCGTATCTGGATCTGTACCGGGAGATGCTGCTCAGGAGTGAAGGGGCGAACCGTGGCTGACGTGGTCGTCGGCGTGCGTCCGGCAGGACTGAGCGACATCGATTCCATCGTCGCCGTTCACCAGCGCGCGTTTCCGGACTTTTACATGACGCGCATGGGGCCCGCGTTTCTCCGCACCTATTACCGGACGGTGCTGGCGTGCGAGGGCGGACAGCTGTTCGTGGCGGAGACGGATGGCCGGTGCCTCGGTTTCGTCGCGGGATCCCTGAACCCGGTCCGGTTCTACGCGTTCATGTCGCAAAGAAAAGCCTCGTTCATCTGGCCCGCTTTCCTGGGAATCATCAGGCGCCCGTCGTTGATCGGCCGCACGCTGTTCAACCGCAACCGGGTGATGCTGGCCAGCCGGCCCCGGGAAGTGGATGCGAACACGGCGGAGTTGTCCTCCATCGGAGTGGATCCGCTCGCGGCTTCCCGGGGGGTGGGCGGTGAATTGCTGAGGGCGTTCACGGAGAGCGCCCTTGCGGGCGGCTCGGATTGCATCAGCCTGACGACGGATGCCCGCGACAACCAGAGGGTCAATTCATTCTATCTCAAACACGGATTCAGCCTCGTCACCCGGTTCGTAAGCGATTCGGATCGCGAAATGAACGAGTATCGAAAAAAGCTGAAGTGATCCTACGCGGTCGATCCGGCGGCCGACAGGGTGTCGCGAACCGCATCGATCACATCCCGCACGTCGGCATCGCGTAACCCCGGATGCAACGGTAAACTGATCTCCCGCTCCGTGCAATCCATCGCCACCGGAAAATCCTCCGGCCTGTAGCCGTACCGTTCCCGGTAGTAGGTAAAGGTGTGGATGGGAATGAAGTGCACGCTGGTGCCGATGTTCCTGGCCCGCAGTTCCTCGATGAACCGGTCGCGCGGGATCGCCACCCTGTAGGCGATCAGTCTCAGCGGATAGAGGTGCCAGGCGTGCTGGACGTCGCTCCGCTCGGTGGGCAATTCGAAGACGCCCATCTGCGCGAAGGCCTCGTTGTACAGCCGGACGATCTCCCGCCTGCGCGCGTGCATCGCCTCGAGCCGCCGCAGCTGCTGCAGGCCGATCGCGGCCTGGATGTCGGTCATGTTGTACTTGAACCCCGGCGTGACGATGTCGTAGCGCCAGCTTCCGGAGCGGTCGTTGCGCTTCCAGGCGTCGCGGTCCATGCCGTGCAGGCTGACGATGATGCCGCGATTGATCATCTCCTGCGTGCCCGTCAGCATGCCCCCCTCGGCAGTGGTCAGGTTTTTTGTGGCATAGAAAGAAAAGGCGACAGGATTCTCCCAGGAACCGATGAGCCGGCCCTTGTACCTGGCGGGGACGGCGTGAGCCGCGTCCTCGATCAGGAGCAGCCCGTGCTCGTCGCAGATCGCCCGCAGCGCGTCCAGATCGCAGGGATGTCCGCCGTAATGCACGGCGATGACGGCGCGCGTGCGGGGCGTCACGGCGGCGCGGACCCGGGCGGGATCGATGTTCATGGTGTCGGGCTCGACGTCCACGAGGATCGGGCGGGCGCCCGTGTGCTCGATGACCGCGACGGTGGCGGTGAACGTGACCGGGGTTGTTATAACTTCGTCATCCGTGCCGATACCGGCCAGAACGAGGGCGGTGTGCAAGGCCGCTGTGCACGAGCTCAGGGCCAGAGCGGCCGGCGCACCCACGTAGTCCCGGAATTCCTGCTCGAAACGCTTGGTTTTCGGACCGGTGGTGATCCAGCCGGAGCGGAGACTGTCGACGACTTCGGCAATCTCCTCTTCACCCAGATAGGGCGGCGAGAAGGGCAGGAATTGTTCACGCATCGGCTCGTCCTCGAATGCCGGATGTCGGATGTGTTCCAGTCACGACAGCGACCGCAATACCGTCACGATACACCCGATGTGTCGGTTGTCCAGATCTTGGTCCCGATCCTGCATCGACAATAATCTCGACAGGTTGAGTTCAAGATCCTATCGTACGGGCCGGAGGGACCCGTCGGGGTCGCTCGGCGGCGTTTTTTGTAAGATGGTTCGGATTGGAACGCCCCGACGCCCATCTCGCCCGGCACATGTCTCATGTGCCCCCATGGCACCTCTGACGGATGCAGGTGCCAGGAGTTGACGATGATCAAGAGAACATTCGATATCACGGTAGCGGTTTGTGGAATCGTGCCGCTGCTTCCGGTCATGATCGCGGTCGCGACGGCAGTCAAACTCACCAGTCCCGGCCCGGTGTTCTACCGCCAGGTCCGTGTCGGCCGCAACGGCCGGCCTTTCCGCATCTACAAGTTCCGCTCGATGGTCTGCGACGCCGAATCCCGCGGCGGTTCCCTGACCATCGGCGGCGACGCCCGCATCACGCCGGTCGGCCGGTTCCTGCGCCGGCACAAGCTCGACGAGTGGCCCCAGCTGTTCAACGTGCTGCGCGGGGAGATGTCCCTCGTCGGCCCCCGGCCGGAAGTCCCTGAATTCATCGAGATGTACCCCGAGAGCTACAAGCGCATCCTCATGGTGCGACCGGGCATGACCAGCCGGACCACCCTCGCGTTCCGCAACGAGGAGCAGCTTCTGGCCGCGGTTGCGGACCCCCGGCGTCTGTACCGCGAGAAGATCCTGCCCTACAAGATCATGCACGCGTCGAAGTCCCTGCAGCACCAGCATCTGAGTGAGGATGTGCGGACGATCGTGGCCACCATCTTCAACGTCGTCGAAACCATCACCGCCGAGGAACTCGATCGCGCCGCCGCCGACCTGCCCCGCGTGGTCCGCCCCGCCGGCAGGAAAGCGCCGGACTTCGTGCCGGAGGCCGACGTCGCCCTCGAGTACGAGTACGCGGGATCCGCATCGGGCGGGAGCACCTAGATGAGGTGGCGTGATCGGACAATCCGAGAGTAGCCTGTCCCATCTGGAGTGCCCGCTCTGCGGCCGGCGTCACGATGCCGACGTCCTGCAGAACCTGTGCACGGATTGCGGCAAACCCCTGCTCGCCCGCTACGATCTCTCAGCCGCCGCCCGCACCCTCACACTCGCCTCCCTGCCCTCGCGCCCCCGCAACCTGTGGCGCTGGGCCGAGGTTTTGCCCGTGCGCGATCCGGCCCATCGCCTGACCCTGGGCGAGGGATCGACCCCGCTGGCGCCCGCCCCGCGCCTGGGTGAAGCCCTCGGACTGCCTCGCCTGCTGATCAAGGATGAGGGACTCAACCCCACGACCAGCTTCAAGGCCCGCGGCATGGCGGCCGCCGTCTCGCGGGCGCGCGAGCTGGGCGCCACCTCGCTCTCGGCGCCGTCGGCCGGCAACGCCGCCGGCGCGCTGGCGGCCTACGCCGCCCTGGCCGGCCTGCCCGCCCGCGTGTACATGCCCCGCGACGTCCCCCTCCCCTTCGTGGCCGAATGCCGGGCGCTGGGCGCGCAGGTTGTCCTGGTCGACGGCCTGATCACCGACTGCGGCCGCGCGGCCGCGGCCGACCTGCGCGCCGCCGGCGGCTTCGACCTCTCGACGCTCAAGGAGCCGTACCGTCTCGAGGGCAAGAAGACGATGGGCTACGAGCTGGCCGAACAGCTCGGCTGGCGGCTGCCCGACGTCATCGTCTACCCGACGGGCGGTGGCACGGGTCTGATCGGCATGGCCAAGGCCTTCGACGAGCTGGAGGAACTGGGCTGGATCGGACCCGCGCGCCCGCGTCTGGTCACCGTCCAGTGCGACGGCTGCGCCCCGCTGGTGCGCGCGTTCACGGCCGGCGAGGTATTCGCGGCGCCCTGGGAGGGGGCCGCGACGATCGCCGACGGCCTGCGCGTGCCGTCCGCCGTGGGCGACTACCTGGTGCTGCGCGCCCTGCGCGCGAGCTGCGGCACCGCCGTCGCCGTCTCCGACGCCGACGCCCTGGCCTGCTGCTCCCTGCTGGCCCGCGAGGGTATCTTCGCGGCGCCCGAGGGAGGCGCCACGGCAGCCGCGGCCCGTGATCTCGCGGCGGCGGGGTGGCTGCATCCCGAGGAGACGGTCCTGCTGTTCAACACCGGCAGCGGCCACAAGTACGCCCACCTGTGGGCTGGCGGGGCTTGACGGGAGCCGTTCCGGCGATCATGATGCAACCTTCGGCGCAGATCTCACGTAACCGTTCGCGAATCAACAAGTTATTCGGACCCGGCTCCCGGTCCTGGAGGAAGGCCGTGAACTCCTACGAAGAGTTGCTCGCCAAAGTGCGCACGATTGCCGAAGCGGACCTGCGTTCCGAGGACAAGATGCAGGCGGTCACCGCACTGCTCGCCGCGGACGTCGAGGGCTTCGACTGCGTCGCCTTCTTCCTGATCGATCCCGACAACCCGCGCCAGCTGCTGATCGGGCCGCGCAGCGGCGCCGGGCTCACCCCGACGCACATCGCGATCGGCCAGGGCATCTGCGGGCAGGTCGCCGAGCACGCCATCACCATCGTCGTGGACGACGTCACCCAGGAACTGAACTACCTGCCCGGCCACCCCGACACGCGCAGCGAGATCGTGCTGCCGGTCTTCCGCTCCGGCCAGGTCGTCGCCGAACTGGACGTCAATTCCTTCCAGTTCGCGCGATTCCAGACGCAGGAGCGGCTCTTCCTCGAAGAACTGTGCCTGCTGCTGACCGACCGCATCTGAGCCGGGGGCCCGCTTGAACCATCCGCAGCACGACCAGCCGCTCAGCCGCGCGGGTCTCGCCCACCTCGGCGTCGTCTACGTCGTATGGGGCAGCACCTACCTCGCCATCCGCCTCGCCGTGCGCGAGGGGGCGGGCTTCCCGCCCTTCTCCCTGGCGTGCCTGCGCGTCCTGGCCGCCGCCGCGGTGCTGCTGGGCTGGGCCGCGCTGCGCGGCCACCGCCTGCGGCCCACGCGCACCGAGGCCCTGGTGCTGGCCGGCTCCGGTCTGCTGCTGTGGGTCGGCGGCAACGGCCTGGTGACGTGGGCCGAGCAGCGCGCCGACTCGGGCATCGCGGCGCTGCTGGTGGGGATCATGCCCATCTGGGGCGCGCTGATCGAGGCCGCGCTGGACCGGCGCGCGCCGTCGCCCAGGCTGGCAGGTTCGCTGCTGATCGGCTTCGCCGGCGTGGGCCTGCTGTCGTGGCCCCTGCTGCGCCACGGCACCAGCGCCGACGTCTGGGCCGTCGTCGGCCTGCTGATCGCGCCGCTCACCTGGGTCGCGGGCTCGATCTGGATGGCGCGCCGCCGGCCGGACCTGTCGATCCAGGCCGCCTCGGGCTGGCAGCAGCTCTTCGGCGGCCTGGGCTTCCTGGTCGTGATCGCGCTGACCGGCGAGCCGCGCCCGACGCCGACCGGTGAGGCGTGGCTGGCCTGGGCCTACCTCACGGTCTTCGGCTCCATCGTGGCCTTCACCTCGTACGTGACGGTGCTGCGCCTGCTGCCCATGCAGGTGGCCATGACCTACACCTACGCCAACCCGGTCATCGCCGTACTGCTGGGCTACCTGATCCTCGACGAGCCCATCACCTCCTGGACCCTCGGCGGCGCCGTGCTGGTGATGGCGGGGATCGCGGGGGTCTTCAACAACCGGCCGGCGCCCGCGAAGAAGGTGGCGGCGTGAGCGGCGCGGATTCCGACGGCGTGGCCGACCTGGTCGTCGCCGGCGCCGGCCCCGCCGGCGTCTTCGCCGCCATCCGCTGCCGCGAGCTGGCCCCCGCGGCCCGCGTGATCGTCCTGGAGCGCGGCCGCGAGCCGCTGCGCAAGGTGCTGATCAGCGGCGGCGGCCGCTGCAACGTGACGAACGTCCGTACCGACCCGCGCGAGCTCGCGACGTTCTACCCGCGCGGCGGCCGCGAACTCATGGGTCCCTTCTCCCGCTTCGGCCCGGCCGAGACCGTCGCCTGGTTCGCGCGGCACGGCGTCGAACTGCGCGCCCAGCCCGACGGCCGCCTCTTCCCGGTCACCGACTCCTCGCGCACCGTCGTCGACGCCCTGCTGCGCGCCGCCGGCGACGCGGGCGTCGAGCTGCGCCTGGGCTGCGGACTGCGCTCGGCGGTGCGCGCGGCCCTTCTGGGCAACGACGGCGGTTTCGTCCTGGAGACCGACGCCGGCTCCCTGCGCTCCCGCGCGCTGCTGCTGGCCACCGGCGGCGGCAGCGGCAACGCGGGCTGGACCGCCGCCGCGGACCTCGGCCACACGGTCGCGCCGCCGGTGCCTTCGCTTTTTACCTTCCGCTGCCGTGACCCGCGCCTGCGGGACCTGGCCGGCATCGCCTTCACCGACGCCGAGGTGCGCCTCGCCGGCACCAGGCACCGCCACCGCGGCCCCCTGCTGGTCACCCACGACGGGCTCAGCGGCCCCGCCGTGCTGCTGCTCTCGGCCTGGAGCGCGCGCGAGCTGCACGCGCTCGACTACCGCTTCGATGTCCTGGTGGACTGGATCCCGGCGGTCACCGAACCCGCCGTCGGCGAGGCCCTGGCCGCGGCGCGCCGCGATCACCCCCGCCGTCAGGTCCGCACCCTGGCCCCGGTCGTCCTGCCGCAGCGGCTGTGGGAATCCCTGGTCGACGGAACGGGCCTGCCCGACGGGCGCATCTGGGCCGAACTGACCCGCGACGAGACCGCCACCCTCATCGACGACCTCAAGCGCACGCACCTGTCGATCGACGGCCAGTCCCCGTTCAAGGAGGAGTTCGTGACCTGCGGCGGGGTGGCCCTGCGCGAGGTCGACCCGCGCACCTTCGCGAGCCGCCTGGTGCCGGGCCTGTACTTCGCCGGCGAGCTGCTGGACGTCGACGGGGTGACCGGGGGGTTCAACTTCCAGGGCTGCTGGACGACGGGATGGCTGGCGGGGAGTGCTGCGGCAAGTCACCTGCACGCTCAATAATATCCATAAAATAATCCAATAAAATACATATAGGCGCGGATTGGCGGGGCTGTCCCCGCGTCAGCGCTGGCAGGCCGGGCAGAAATGCGTCCCCCGCCCCCCCACCACGATCCTCTCCAGCTCAGTTCCGCAGTCCCGACACGGCTCTCCGTCCCGCTGGAACACCCGCAGCTTCCGCCGAAAATTCCCGGGCTTCCCATGGAAGTCCCGGAAGTCCAGGAACGTGGTCCCCCCGTGCTCGATCGCCAGCCGCAGCACCCCGCGCACCGCGTCGTAGACCCGGCGCAGCTCCGCGTCCGTGCTGTCGGCGGGTCGCTGCAAGGGGTGCACGCGGGCGCGGAACAGAGCCTCGTCGGCGTAGATGTTCCCCACCCCGGCGGCGACCCCCTGGTCCAGCAGCACGGACTTGAAGGGGGCGCGCCGGCGGCGCAGCCGGTCGGCCCAGGCGGTGAAGCGGATCTCCAGCATGTCGGGCCCGACGTGGGCCAGCGCCGACGGGTGCTCGGCGTCGTCGACCAGGGTCCAGCGTCCGAACTTGCGCACGTCGCGGTAGCGGACCTCGCGGCCGTCGAAGTCCAGCACCAGGTGGACGTGGCGGTCGGGGCGGTCGTCGGGTTCGAAGAGGACCTGGCCGGTCATCCGCAGGTGGAGCATCACGTGGGCCGGGGCCGCCCCGTTCCGACCGAAGGTCAGCACGAGGTACTTCCCGCGGCGATGGATCAGGTCGAGGGTCTTGCCCAGGACGGCCGAGCGCAGGGCGGACGCCGAGGGCTCCACGCAGACCGCGTGGCGCGCGCGCAGGCCGGTCAGGCGCCGGCCCGTCAGCGCGGCGCGCAGGGCACGGGCGACGCTTTCGACCTCCGGCAGCTCAGGCACTAGAATTCCCGGTCCTTCCTGATGCGGTCGTACGCCTCGTTGACCTTCTGCAGCATCTCCTTGCCGGACTGCAGGAACTCCTCGGGCATGCCCTTGCCCTGCAGGATGTCGGGGTGGTACTCGCGGGCGATGCGGCGGTAGGCCTTCTTGATCTCTTCCTCGGTGGCGTCGGGCTTCAAGCCGAGCGCCTCGTACGCCGACTCCAGGCTGTCCCGGACGGGAGCGAACAGGGCGCGGCATTCCTGGTAGTCGCGGTCCGACAGGCCCAGATCGCGCGCAATGCCCCGGATCAGCTCGTCCTCGGCCGCATGCATGCGGCCGTCGGCGTGGGCGATCTGCAGCAGCAGGGTCACGATCAGGCGCAGACGCTGGGGCGAGGGGCCCATGATGCCGCGCACCTGGCGGGCGAAGTCGCCGGCCGGGATCGCGCTGTCGCGGGCCTCGTCGAAGATGCGGCCCGCCATGCGGCGGTCCTCGGGGGACATCCGCAGGTGGTCCCGCAGGAAGGCGTCGAAGGTGTGGATCTCCGCCTCGGAGACGTGCCCGTCGGCCTTGCTGACCTTGGCCGCCAGGCTGATGACGGCCACCACGAAGGCGGTCTGCGCGTCCTGGACGCCGGGGATGCGCCCCGCGGCGCCGGTGCGCACCACCTGGGCGCTGGACTGCGAGCCCAGCGCTCCCCCGATGATCATCCCGAGCGGCCCGCCCAGCATGAAGCCGACCGTGCCCCCGAACAGCGCGCCGAGCAAGCCCATGTCCGTCCCCGTCCTTTGCGATGCAGATTCTGCAATCCCCGTTCAAGCCGGTGCGGGAGCGGCCGATGATAGTGCCTGACGAGGCAGGAGTCCACAGGGGCGGGTGGCCCGGCTGCCCGGGGAGGTCGTGTGAGATGTCCGTCGAGGCGCATGACGCTGGTATCGAGCAGTTGCAGATCCAAAGGGTCCGCGACGAGATCCTGCCGCTCTTCGCCCGGCTTGCCGCCGGCGAGGAGGCGTTCTTCGACAACCCCTACCTCGGCCGTTCTCGCGACCCCCTGCGCCCGGAGCCCGTGATGTGCTCCGTCGGCGGCGGGTCCAACGAGCGCTGCTGGCAGCAGGTGCGCGAGAGCCGCCGCCGCCCTCATCCCGAGACGCTCTGTTTCCCCGTCGACTGCAGCGCGTGCCCCGTCTACAAGGATGCGCGGCCGTCGATCGTCGAGGAGCTGGGAGAGGAATTCAACAACATGGTCTACCTGCTGCGGCGCAACGAGGAGCAGGTCCGCAGCGCCATGAAGTTCACGCGCGACCTGGCCGGCTCGCTCGAAGACCTCGACCTGGAGAACCACCGCATCCGCGAAGAGATGAACATCGACCCCCTCACGGGCCTGTTCAACCGGCGCTTCCTGGACGAGAGCCTGGAGAACGAGATCCAGCGCTGCCAGCACCGCCGCCGCCACCTGTCGCTGCTGATGCTCGACATCGACCACTTCAAGACCTGGAACGACCTGCACGGCCACCTCGAGGGCGACCGCATGCTGGCGCGCTTCGGCAAGCTGCTGCGCGCCTCGATCCGCGACTACGACCGCGCCTTCCGCTTCGGCGGCGAGGAGTTCGTCGTCCTGTTCCCGGACACCGGCCTCGAGGACGCCCGCGCCGTGGCCGATCGCATCCGCCTGCGCTTCGAACAGCTGGTGTTCACCCTGCCGGTCAGCCGCAACTGCCCCGAGGGGCGCGATTCGCGCACCATCAGCGGCGGCGTGGCCGACTACCGCGACGGGCTGGGCGCCATGGAGCTGCTCGAGCTGGCCGACCAGGCCCTCTACTGCGCCAAGAGTTCCGGCCGCAACCGCATCGAGAACGTGCCCCTTCACGTGGTCGTCTGAGCGTCGCGACCGCCCCTCGCGTTGACGCGCCCGTCATTCGCGTGTACTCATCTAGACCACGCTGCCGGCCTGCGGCCGGCATCCTGCTGCCATCGGTGAAAAGGATCCGCATGGATGTCTTCACGGCCGTCGCCGCGCGACGCTCGATCAAGAAGTTCGATCCCGAGCACAGCCTGTCCGAGGACGAGATCCGCCGCCTGATGGAGGCGGCCATCCTGTCGCCGACCTCGTTCAACCTGCAGAACTGGCGCTTCGTCCTGGTGACCGACCGGGAGCGCAAGGAGCGGCTGCGCGAGATCGGCTGGCGCCAGGCCCAGTTCGCCGAGGCGTCGCTGGTCATCCTGATCTGCGGCGACCTCAAGGCCCACGCCCGCGATCCCGACCGCTACTGGCGCCACGCGCCCGAGGCGCCCCGCGCCGCGATCGTGAGCGCGATCGTCGACGCCTACGAGGGCCGGCGGGACCGGCAGCACGACGAGGTCCTGCGCTCCGGCGGCATCGCCGCTCAGACCATCATGCTCGCGGCCATGGCGATGGGGTACGACACTTGCCCCATGGTGGGCTTCGACTTCGCCGCGGCCGCCGCGCTCGTGAACCTGCCGCCCGACCACGAGATCGTCATGGCCGTGACCGTCGGCAAGCGCCGCGAAAACCCCCGGCCCCGCGGCGGGCAGCTCCCGCTGGAAGAGGTCGTGATCCGCGAGCGCTTCCCCGACGCCTGACCCCTGTTCCTTGACGGAGGACCCGTATGTCCGCAGCAGAAATCGCCGCCCATCGCGAGCGGTCGGAAATCCCCGCCGACCAGACCTGGGACCTGGACCGGATCTACCCGGACTGGGAAGCCTGGGAGCGCGATTTCGCCGCCGTGTCGGCGCTCCTGGAGGGCGTCGCCGCCCTGGCCGGCAGCCTCGGGCGGACCGGAGCCGGCCTCCTGCACGCCACCGAGCGCGTGCTCGACGGGCGCCACCGCCTGGAGCGCGTCTACCTCTACGCCCACCTGCGCAGCGACGAGGACACGCGCGTCGGCGCCCACACCGAGCGCAAGGGGCGGGCGGACACCCTCGGGGTGCGGTTCGCCGAAGCGGCGAGCTGGTACGACCCGGAACTCCTCGCCCTGGACGATGCGACCCTGGCCGCCTTCCGTGCGTCCGAGCCCGGCCTGGCCCTCTACGACCACCACTTCGCCGACCTGCGGCGCAGCCGCCCCCACACCCTGCCCCCGTCCGAGGAAGCGCTGCTGGCGGCGGCCGGCCAGATGTCGCGCGGCGCGTCGTCGATCTTCGGCGCCCTGGACAACGCGGACCTGGTCTTCCCGACGATCCGCGACGAGGCGGGCCACGAGGTCGTGCTGACCAAGGCCCGCTTCCAGAAATTCTCCCGCTCGCGCGACCGGCGCGTGCGCGAGGAGAGCTTCCGCGCCTTCCTGGACACCTACGGGCGCTACCGCAACACCCTGGCGGCCACCCTGGACGCCAACATCAAGAACCACGTCTTCTTCGCCCGCGCCCGCCGGCACGCCGGCACGCTGGAGGCCGCCCTGCACCGCAACGCCGTGCCCGTGCCGGTCTACCACAGCCTCGTGGCCGCGGTGCGCGCCCAGTTGCCGCTCGTGCACCGCTACACGCGGCTCAAGCGCCGGGCGCTGGCGCTGGACGTGCTGCGCGACTACGACCTGACGGCGCCCATGTTCCCCGAAGGCGAACCGGCCTACACCTACCAGGAGTCCTGCGGGTTGCTGAGCGAAGCCCTGGCCCCGCTGGGCGACGCCTACCTGGAGGTCGTGCGCCGGGGCCTGTCGGACCGCTGGATCGATGTCCACGAGAACGCCGGCAAGCGCAGCGGGGCCTACTCCAGCGGGATCCACGGCACCGATCCCTACATCCTGCTGAACTGGAGCGGCCAGCTGCGGGACACCTTCACGCTGGCCCACGAGATGGGCCACTCCCTGCACAGCTGGATGGCCACGCACACGCAACCCTATGTCTACAGCGACTATCCGATCTTCACGGCCGAAGTGGCCTCGACCTTCAACGAGCTGCTGCTGCAGCGGCGGCTGCTGGCGACGACCACCGATCCGGCCCGGCGCCTGTCGCTGCTCGACAACCATCTCGACCAGATCCTGGGCACGGTCGTCCGCCAAACGATGTTTGCAGAATTCGAGCTGGCGGTGCACCGTATCGGCGAGCAGGACGGCACTTTGACGGCAGACCGCCTCGACGAGCTGTACCTGGGCCTCCTGAAGGATTACTGGGGGCCGGAGGTCGTGCTGGACGAGGCGCGCAGCGCCCGCACCTGGAGCCGCGTCCCGCACTTCTACTACAACTACTACGTCTACCAGTACGCGACGGCGTTCTCGGCCTCGACGGCCCTGGTCCGGCGCGTGACGGAAGGCGGCGCGGCGGAGCGCGAGGACTACCTCGGGTTCCTGAAGTCCGGCTGCAGCCGCCACCCCGTCGAGACGCTCCTGCGCACCGGCGTCGACGTGACGACGGACGAACCGGTACGCGACGTGTTCATGGTCTTCGGTGCGCTGATGGACGAGATGGAAGCCTTGCTGGCCGTGGAGGACCGTCGATGACCTGGAGATTCCCGCCACGCGCCGCGCTCCTGTCGCTGGCCGCCGGCCTGTTGCTGTGCCTGGCGGCGCTCGCCGGCTGCGGCGGCAAGGGCAAGGAAGCCGACAAGGCGATCGGCGGCGGGGCGGCCGGCGGCGGCCAGAATCGCGTCGACGCCGCGCCGGTCGGCGGGAACAACGACCTGATGCCCCTGCAGTCCGCTTCCGCCATGGCCCATCCCGAAGGCGAGTTCGTCGCGACCTGGCCGTCGGGCTGCGCCCGCATCCGCACGCGGGCCGTGCCCTCGTCGGCGGGCGACGGGCGCGACGCCGTCGTGCGGGCGGAATGCTACCGCCACGACGACGCCACCCATGGCTGCTCGGTCAGCGTCTGGTTCGAGCGGCCCGACGGCAGCTCCCTGTCGGTCGAGGACGTCACGGCTGCGATCGCGCGCGGGATCGGCGATCGCCGGCTGCAGATCGTGCGCCAGACACCCGTCATCCGCGACGGCATGGAGGGCGTGCTCGCCCTCTGCCGCGAGGAGGGCGGCACCCGCTGCGCATGGTACGAGGGTTACCTCCACCGCGGGCGGATGCTCGTGGTGACCGCCTGGAGCGAGGAAGGCGATCTGTTCGAGGACCCCGAGATCCGCGATTTCTTCCGCTCGGTCATGCTGACCTACTGACCCGATCCGCCCGCAGGGGTTGACAGCGACGCTCCCGGCGCTATTTTATACGAGACAAACATTTCTTGTTTTATCCGGGGGGCGGGACATGCCCGAGCAACAGCTCAGCGCCAGCCAGGAAGATTACCTGGAGGCCATCTCGCACGTCATCGATGAGAAGCGCGTCGCGCGCTCCAAGGACCTCGTCCAGCGGCTCGGCGTCAACAGTTCGTCGGTGACGCAGGCGCTGCGCATCCTGTCCCAGAAGGACCTCATCCACTACGAGCCCTACGGGGTCGTGACGCTGACGACGGCCGGCGAGCTCCTGGCCCGCGACGTGATCCGCCGCCACAAGGCGCTCAACGCGTTCTTCGTGCGCATCCTCGGCGTCGACGACGCGACGGCCGAGGACGCCGCATGCAAGATGGAGCACGCGATGCCCCGGGTCATCGTCGAGCGGCTGGTCCAGTTCATCGATTACACCGAACGCTGCCCGCGCGGCAGCGCCGAGTGGGTGGAGGACTTCGGCTACTTCTGCCGCGCGAAGTCCGAGCACGATCCCCACTGCCAGGCCTGCGAGTTGATTTCCCCCCCGCAGGGGCCCCGAGAGGCCTGACGGGCGCAGCCGGATGTGCTAGAATGATGGTCGCCCGATCGCCTGCCCGCGCCCGCGGGCGGCGGATTCCGCCCCCTGGATTTCGACGAGACCTTGGGACAGATCGCCCGGAATTGCCCCTGCCGCCCGGCACGGGTATCATGACGGAGGTCCTGCCTCCCGTTCGCGGGTGGCCGTCCTGAAGGAGGCGTCGTGACGGCGACAGAAAACGGCGGACGGTACGATGGCGCACCGCGACTGCCCCGGCGCCCGGCGCGGGTGATCGTCACACCTATCGAAGCCTCCCATCGCCACCCCCTCGGCAAGCGGGACGTCCAGCGCGTGCTCGCGGTGCTGCCGGACGAGTCCGTCGCGGGGCTGCGCTCGGTCAGCATGCTGGAAGCGTCGAGCGACGCGCGGGGCCGGATCGTCCTGGGCACGTACCGCCGGCCCGGGTTCGTGCGACTGCACGCGGTTCCTGCGGAGGTCTGGCGCGTGCCCGCCCTCGATGCCGCCGACGTGGCGGAACTGCGCCGCTTCGGGGCCCAGGTCGCGCACCGCGGCGCGTCGGATCTCGTCACCTGGACGCCCGCTTCCCTGCGGCTGTTCACGGTCGTGTGCGTCCTGCTGCCCGGCGTGGCCCGCCACCACCGCGAACGCCTCGGCCAGGGCGATCCGGGGTCCGTGGTCCGCAAACTCGGCGACTCCTCGCCCTGGATCGTCTCGGACCTGGCGCTGAAGCAGTGGTCGGCGTTCCTCGGCGACGTCCCCGGCGAACGTGCGGCGATGCGGGCGGAATCCTGATAGAACCTCCTCAGTTGGCGTCCTGAGCGTGGACAGGGCGCAGGGGCCGTGAACGGTCTTGTGGCCCGTCACCGGTCTATGATAGGTTCACCGCAGGTTTCGAAATCACCAGTCGTAGGAGGACGACGATGAGAACAAGTTTGAAATACGGTCGGGTCTGGACGCTGCTGGCCGGGCTTCTGGTCCTGGGCCTGGCCACCGTCCCCGCGCTGGCGCAGGACGAGGACGACGGGGGCGACCTCGAGGGCCTGCTCGAAGACGTGGGCGAGCAGTACGCCCGCGGCTACCTGGCGCCCCTGGTCACCGGGATGGGCGCCAACCAGAACAGCGCCCTGTTCCACACCGCGGCGATCCCCGGCACGCGTTTAACGATCTCGTTCGGCCTGAAGGCCATGGGGACCAAGCTCGACGACGAGGCCAAGACCTTCCAGACGGCCGAGCGCGTCACCCTGGACGAGCGCTACGGCATCGAGCCGAGCGACCCCCGCTACGGCGAAGAGGGCACGCTGGTCATGAGCGGTCCGTCGGTCTTCGGCAGCGAGGACGACACCGGCACCATCACGGCCTACTACGCCGGCCTGCCCGTCTACACGGCCGAGGGCATCGAGAGCCTGGTCGACCTGGACTACGTGCCCCTGGTCATGCCCCAGGTCTCGGTCGGCGGCATCGTGGGCCTGCAGGCGACCGTGCGCTGGCTGCCCGACATCGACGCCGGCGACATCGGCGAGATCAAGCTGTGGGGCTTCGGCCTGTCGGCCAGCGCGAACTACTGGCTCCCGATGCTGCCGGTGGACGTTTCGGTCGGCTACTTCAAGCAGAGCCTGGACGTGGGCGAGTACGTCGCGACCGACGCCCAGAGCATGTACCTCGCCGCGAGCCGCAGCTTCGGCCTGGCCACGCTCTACGGCGCCTACGCGCAGGAAGAGTCGTCGATGGACGTCTCCTACACCTACACCTACGACGACAACGGCACGCCCGTCGAGGAAGAGGTCGACTTCTCGGTGGACGGCATCCAGGACAGCCGGCTGACGCTGGGTGCGACGCTGAACCTGGGGCTGAAGCTGAACGCGGAAGCCGGCTTCGGCGATGTGACGACCTACAGCGCCGGTCTGATCTTCGGTTTCTGAGCCGCAGCGGACCAGTGCCGTTGTCGGCATGAATCGTCATGAAAGAGGCGGGACCCCGGGGTCCCGCCTCTTTTCCGTCTCTGGTCCGGATGTCGCGATCAGTCGGCGGGCGTGATGTCGCCGTCTTCCAGGTCCACGCTCCACTCCAAATCGCCGACGGTGACCGTCGCGGAGTGGTTGGAGAAGAACTCGATCGTGGCCGTGTAGCCGCTCGTCGAGACGATCAGCTGACCGCCGGTCGGGTAGTTGTCGGCCGCGACCTCGATGCTGCTGACGACGAAGGTGATGGTCAGGGCGCCGGCGAGCAGCGAGCCCGTGCCGTTGGCCAGCCGGGGGGTGCCGGTCGCGGTGACGTCGAAGAGCAGCGTCGCCGGCAGGATGTCGTCGTTCGCGGGGCCGTCGAAGTCGATGGTGAGGCGGTGTTCGGCGTCCGTGTAGACGTGGTCGGGATCGCTGTCCAGCCAGTAGGAGCCGGTGATGTAGCTGCTGCCGCTCACGGTCTCGATTCCGGGGACGGCCTTGGTGGCCGCCAGGTCGTCCAGCACCTCGACCATGCCGACGGCGATGAACGCGCCCTGGGTCGCGGCGTCTTCCTCGGTGATGACCGGCTGCTCGTTCGGCGTGACGGGGTCATCGCCGCAACCGGCGGCGATCAGCAGCGCCAGCGCGGCGGTCGCGAACCAGAACAGCCGTGCGTCCAGCTTGAATCTCTTCATGGGGTGGTCCCTCCTTCGATTCCGGGAACGTTCAGGATCCGGGCAAACGCTTACGCCCGCGGTACGGCGTGATTCCATATATGAGATTAGCACGGAAGCGCTCCCGCTGCCAATCCCCAGGATCCGGTCTCAGGGCAGATTGATTTCGGCGGACCGGATGCCGCATTTGGCTCCCTCATAGGTGACCCGCGCCTTGCCGCTCCCCGAGACGATCCATTGAACTTCCCTGGTCGAAAAGCCGTCGACCCAGGTCGGGATGCGTTCCGGGTGGTGCCGCACCGGTTCGACCGTCCCGAAGTCGCGGTCCAGCAGCACGCCGCCGGCGTGCACGGTGAGGCCGGCGCCCTCCAGGTTGAAGGCGTCCAGGGGCAGGACGGACTTGCCGCGGGCGCGCTCGGACAGGGTCGGCAGCGCGCCGGCGTTGGCGGCGCGGGCGCGGACGCGCGTGAGGCCGCCGCCGAGGTCCTTCGTCTCGACGAACTCGAGGGTCAGCTGGGGCGCCTGCGTCGCGGTCCAGATCACGTACATGGCGTTGCGGTGCAGGGTTTGGGGCAACAGGAATTCCGGCGGCAGCCGCGTGGTGAACGCGCGCCAGCCCCCGATCTCGATGTCGCCGTAGGTCGGGTGATGGAAGGGTTTCCAGTCCGAGAACATCTCCCCGGCCATCAGCGCGTCGTTGAACTTCTGACGCTCGACGAGCGTGGGGCGGCGGCTCCACAGCTCGCCGTCCTCGCCGTTCGGCTCGTCCCCGTGGCCGCGGTAGGCCGCGTCCGAACTCATCGACAGTTCGGTCACGAAGGCGTAGACGCCCAGACACTGGTACAGCCACTCGTCGAAGTCGCCGTGCGTGGTGTAGAGGTCCACGCCCGCGACGAGGTAGCGGTAGCCGGGCACGATGCGCTCGCCCTCCTCGCCCAGGTAGTCGAAGACCTTCAGGTCGCCCGGCGGCAGCGCGGGCGAGAGGGGCGAACCGGGCCCGCGCAGGAACATCCCGCCGTAGTTGTGGAAATTGAAGCCGAAGCAGACGTTGGGGTGCGCCCACAGGAAGTCCGCCACCGCGCGGGTGCCGCGGGCGCTGAACGGGTAGTCGCCGGAGCCCTCCTGGACGTAGCCGGGCTGCCACTGGAAACCCCAGTTGCGGTTGAGGTCGAGGAAGCCCGGCGTGTCCTCGTTGACGCGGCCGTCGCCGTCGTTGTCCAGGCCCTCGCGACCGAGCAGGCGCCACTCGGCCTGTTCGCCCGGTTCGATCGCCACGGTCACGCGCGGGTCCTCGGGGTCGGTCTTGTGCGTGCCGAAGGGATCGCGCACGCGCATCTGCAGGATGCGGCCGTCGCCGTCGAGGTCGTCGTAGTCGTCCTCGTCGAGCAGACCGTCGCGGTCGTCGTCGTGCGGGACGCGGGCCGAACGCCCGATGTCGAAACCGCCGGGGTCCGTGAAGAAACGGGCGCGGCTGTCGACGTTGACCATCGGCACGATGTAGAAGGCGCGCGTGTCGACCAGCTCGGTGATGCGGTCCCACTTGCCGTACTTGTCCAGCAGCTGCCAGGCGAGGTAGAGGCACACCTCGGTGGCCTGGATCTCGTTGCCGTGGATGGCGCCGTCGGCGTAGACGCCGGGCTTCTGCGTGTCGGGGCCGGTCCGCCGGTTGGCGACCGTCAGGCACCAGATGTCGCGGCCCTCCTCGCTCTTGCCGAGCGACGCGAGCTGCGTCAGCTCCGGGTGCGCCGCGTGCATCGCCTCCAGGACGGCGACGACCTCGTCGTGGTCGTAGTAGCGGTCCCAGACCATGCGCTCGAGGTCGACCTCGAAGGCCGTTGCGGGCGCGGCGCACAGCAGCGCGAGCAGGCAGGCGATGAGCGTTCTGTTCATCGGCGGTCCTTTGCGGTTCATCGCCGGCCTCCCGCGGCAGGCTGCAGGGTGGCGGCCGCGGCGCCGAAGCCGGGCGCGGCGGCCCGCACCACGAGCGTGCGCCCGCGCGGCGCGCGCACCAGCCAGCGCACCGCGGCGGATCCCATCGCGGGCACCTGGCCTGCGACCTGCCGGGCGAGACCCTCGAGCACCTCGGCCCCCTCCAGCGTCACGACCACCGGTTCGGGCCGCCGCGTGCGCCGGCCCTGCGCCGTGGGGTAGGGCAGCGGGCCGTCGTTGTGGACGCGGGCCGTGACCTCCCACACCTCGCCGCCGCGGCTCGCGGCTTCCACCGTCACGGCGGAGAGCCGCGGCAGCCAGTCGGCCAGGCCCAGCACCAGCGGGATCTGGCGGCTCAGCAGGGAGTCGGTCATCGCCGCCGGGGGCGTGCGCAGCGCGCCGGGCGACGGCCCGCCCACCAGGGCCCGGCGGCCCTCCGGCAGGGCCACCTCGCGCCAGGGCCGCCAGGCGCCGGACGCGGGGTGCGCGGCAGAGAACAGCGCCAGGGCCGCGAACGCGGGATCGGGCTGGGGTGCGGCGGTCGCCGTGGAGTCGGCCGCGGCCGCGACGGTCGCCTGCGTGTCCGCCGGCGCCGGGGTCGGCAGGGGTGGCGTCCAGAAGTCCAGGGCGAAGGCCGGCACGCCGAACTGGTAGTAGGCCCATTCCTCCGCCGCGCCGGGACCCGACGCGGGCGGCGCGACGCGCGGAGAACCCAGCCCCGCCGCCGCCAGACCGCGCACGTAGGCGGCGGCGGCGGCCCGCCACCAGGGGAGGTCGCGGTTGTCCGGCGCGGTCGCGGGTCCGAGATCCAACATCCCCAGCACGTCGTCGGCTTCGAGCCGCGGGCTGCGCAGACCCGCGCGCAGCAGGGCGACCAGCTCCTCGACCGAATACTGGGCAAGCGGATCGAGACCCGTCTCCCGCGCGAGTCCGCGCGGCAGCGTGTGCTTGCGCAGCAGGGGATCGGGGAGGTCCGCGGGCGGCGGCACCTGCAGCAGCGTGTTGGTTTCGCCCAGCACCAGCACCATCGCGATCTCGGGATGGGCGAAGGCGAAGGCCAGCAGGGCGCGGGTCTCCGGGCAGCTCGCCGCCCAGGGGCCGTGGGCCGGCTGCCAGTGCTGGAAGCGGTGAGGGAAGTTGCGGCCGGGGATCACGCCGCCGGGCGGATCCTCGTTCCAGGCCAGGTCGCCGTCGTCGTCGCGGCCTTCGGCGAGCAGGCGGTAGAGCCCGCGCTCCCCGAGCGCGGACTCGGCGCGGCGCGGGATGGCCGGCGCGCCGTCGGAAGGCAGCAGCCATTCCCCGTCGGGATCGGCCAGCAGCATCGAGGCGATGACGCCGTCGCCGTCCAGGTCGTCGGGGCCGTCCTCGTCCGCGGCGCCGTCGGCGTCGTCGTCCACCGCTGTCGCATTGCGGCCGTCTTCGACGGCCGGATCGCCGCGCAGGCGGGCGGCGCCGTCGGGATCCAGCTGCGGCACGATCAGCCAGGTCACGGCGGCCGCGCGGCCGGCCGGCGCGCTCTCGAGCAGGCGCGCGGCCAGCGCCAGCGCGGCTTCGGTCGCCAGCGGCGTCGTGCCGAGGGGGTCGGCCACCACGAGCACGGCCGACGGGATGTCGACGCCAGGATCCGTCGACGGCGGGATCGTCAACAGCGGGACCGGTCGGCCGCCGGGCGAGGTCGCCAGGATCGAGACGGCGGCCCCGCGGTGCTGACGCGCGAGTTGCGCCAGCGTCTCCCCGAGCGCGTCGCCGCCGCCCCGGCCGGCGGCGGAATTCCCCACCGCGGGGAAGACGACCCAGCAGCCCAACAGGATCAACATCAAGGCGCGCATCATGTTACCCGACATGGGAATCTTTCTGGCTGGGGGCGGATTTCCGGACCGGGCGCCGGCCATTATAGCGGAATCGGGCGGGCGGGGTCATGCTGCGATTGGTGTCATTATTTGTGGTAATGAGTGCAGAGTTTCTGTTAATATGGACCTAATCAGTCGCATATCCGAGGGTGCGATGCGGCGGCAGGTTCGCCGCCTTGACCAACCAGTTTTTCACGAAAGGACCACGCTATGAAGAAGCTTGCGATCGTCCTGCTGGCCCTGCTGATCGCCGGCGTCGCCGTCGCGCGCGACGCCACGCAGCTTTCCACCGACCTGCCGCGTCCCGCGGCCGAGCGCTACGCGGGCGACTGCGTCGTCGGCAATTCCGACATCGCCGGCATCCAGGGCTACTACGGCTCGTGGTGGTTCGGCCCGGAGATCTACGCCATCCCCTTCAACCCGATGAGCGAGGGCTGCGCCTGCGGTGCGGGCTTCAGCATGAAAGCCGTCCACATGTATCTCGTGCTCGACGAGTTCACGAACATGATGGTCCAGGGCAAGCTTTTCGCGGCCGTCGACGACGGCAGCGGTTGTCTGGTGCCCGGCGCCGAAATCTACGCCTCCGCTCCGATGAACGTCTCGGGCTTATTCGAGCCGAACTATTATGACGTGGAGATCCCCATGGACGCTCCCTGCGCCTCAGTGGGCGAGAGCTACTTCATGGCGGTCGAATTCCTGGACAACAACAACGGCTTCAGCGTCGGCATTCCCGTCGACAGCACGCCGACGCCCTGCTACTCCTACAACGACTGGGGCAGCGGCTGGGCAGACCTCGTGACGGACATCGGCTTCGCCGGTGACATCATCATGTGGGCCGACATCGACTGCTGCGAAGACCCCGTGGCCAACGAGAACTCCACCTGGGGCGAGATGAAGAACCTGTACAAGTAATCCGGATCTGTCGGAAGAGATTC
This sequence comes from Candidatus Latescibacterota bacterium, assembly GCA_030658975.1. Taxonomy (GTDB): domain Bacteria; phylum Krumholzibacteriota; class Krumholzibacteriia; order LZORAL124-64-63; family LZORAL124-64-63; genus PNOJ01. Next base: position 22,034 of record JAUSBL010000052.1, on the reverse strand, counting down.
CGGACGGTCTGGAAAACGCGGGCCCGCTTCGGCGGGTCCGCGTTGTTCGTTTTTTAAGCTGATTGCTGACGAGTTCGGCTGACATCACCGCCCGTGTCACTGACAACACGTCATTATGGCGCAGACGGATGTCGGGCGCGAAACGTCACCCCATTGCCGATAATATGTATTTGATTTATTAATAACAAATTATGAAATGGGGCCGCCGGTGCCGCCGGTCGGATCGACATGGCCTCGCAAATGCAATGGCGGCACGCATTCTGATCCGGCTGCGACGGGAACCGACCGGGAGAAAGCGATGAAGAACTGGACCGTGAACGCCGGCGAGACTCTGCAGAGAGCCCAGACGAAGGCCTACGAATCCGGGCACGCGGAGCTCGAGCCGCTGCACCTGCTGTGGTCCCTGCTGAGCGAGACCGGTCTGGCCGGCCGGGCCCTGCGCAGCCTGGAGACCGATCCCCGTCTCGTGCTCGAGACCGTCGAACGCGAGCTCAAGAACCTGCCCATCGTCAAGGTCAAGGACGTGCCGAATCCCGGCCGGGCGTTCCAGCAGCTCGTGCTCGAGGCGCAGGCGCTCGCGGGCAAGGACGCGGCGATGGTCGGGACACGGGAGCTGCTGCTCGCGCTGGCCGCCGATCACGGCCGTGCCGGCAGCCTGCTGCAGACCTTCGGCGTCACGCCGGAGAAGCTCGCCCGCGCGCTGGAAGCCCTCGGCGCGGACCAGGCCTACACGGGCGACGACGAGGCCGGCGTCGCGGACAGCGGCGAGTCGGCGCTCGGGCGCTACGCCCGCGACCTGTGCGCGGCCGCGCGCGCCGGCAAGATCGATCCCGTCATCGGGCGCGACGAGGAGATCCGCCGCGTCGTGCAGATCCTCTCGCGCCGGACCAAGAACAACCCCGTGCTGATCGGCAGCCCCGGCGTGGGCAAGACCGCCGTGGTCGAGGGGCTCGCCCGGCGCCTGGTCGAGGGCGACGTGCCGCTCGGCCTGCGCGACAAGACGCTCTACGCCCTGGACATGGGGGCGCTGCTGGCCGGCGCCAAGTACCGCGGCGACTTCGAGGAGCGCCTCAAGAAGGTCATCAAGGAGGTGACCGCCCGCGAGGGCGAGGTGCTGCTGTTCATCGACGAGATGCACACGCTCGTGGGCGCCGGCGCGGCCGAGGGCGCCATGGACGCCAGCAACATCCTGAAGCCCGCCCTCGCGCGCGGCGAGCTGCACTGCGTCGGCGCGACCACGGTCGACGAGTACCGCAGGCACATCGAGAAGGACCCCGCGCTCGAGCGCCGCTTCCAGCCGGTGCTGGTCGAGGAGCCGACCCAGGAACAGGCCGTCGCGATCCTGCGCGGCCTGAAGGAGCGCTACGAGGTGCACCACGGCATCCGCATCGCCGACTCGGCGCTGGTGGCGGCGGTGAAGCTCTCGAGCCGCTACCTGAGCGACCGCATGCTGCCGGACAAGGCGATCGATCTGATGGACGAGGCCGCGGCGCAGCTGCGCATGGAGATCGACTCGGTGCCCGCGGAGGTCGACGACCTGCAGCGCCGGCTGCAGCAGCTGGAGATGGAGAAGCTGGCGCTGGAGAAGGAGGTCGACCGCGCCGCCGTCGGCAGGCGCGAGGCGATCGACCGCCAGATCGCCGAGCTGCGCGACGATCTCGGCCGCCTGCGCGCGCGCTGGGAGCAGGAGAAGGCCGCGATCGACGCCATCCGCGCGCTCCAGGCGCGCCAGGAGCAGCTCGGCGCTGAGATCGAGGAGGCCCAGCGCCGCGGCGACCTGGCCCGCGCCTCGCAGCTGAAGTACGGCAGCGCCAGCGAGCTGGCCGCCGAGCTGGCCCGCGCCCGCGCCGAGCTCGCCTCGGTGCAGGGCGCCGAGCCCATGCTCAAGGAGGAGGTCGACGAGCAGGACATCGCGGCCCTGGTGGCGAAGTGGACCGGGATCCCGGCGCAGCGCCTGGTGGAGGACGACTTCGCGCGCCTGCGCGAGCTCGAGTCGCGCCTGAGCGCGCGCGTGGTCGGGCAGGAGCGGGCCGTGGCGCAGGTGGCGCGCACGGTGCGGCGCTCGCGCGCCGGACTCAGCGACCGCAACCGGCCGCTGGGTTCGTTCCTGTTCCTGGGACCCACCGGCGTGGGCAAGACCGAGCTGGTCAAGGCGCTGGCCGCCGAGCTCTTCGGCGACGAGAGCCACATGGTCCGCCTGGACATGAGCGAGTACATGGAGCGCCACAGCGTCGCGCGCATGATCGGCGCGCCGCCGGGCTACGTGGGCTTCGAGTCCGGCGGACAGCTCACCGAGGCCGTGCGGCGCCACCCCTACACCGTCATCCTGCTCGACGAGGTGGAGAAGGCCCACCCCGAGGTCATGAACGTGCTGCTGCAGCTGCTGGACGACGGCCGCCTGACCGACGGCAAGGGGCGCGTCGTGGACTTCCGCAACACGCTGGTCGTGATGACCAGCAACCTGGCGCAGGACGAGCGCTTCGCCCCGCGCGAAGACGCGGACGAGCGGGTGCGGCGCGAGCAGGAGCTGGAACTCATGCAGGAGCTCGGCCTGCATTTCCGGCCGGAGTTCCTGAACCGCATCGACGCCGTGGTGCGCTTCGGCGCGCTGGACCGCGCGCTGCTGCACAGGATCGTCGCCCTGGAGCTGGCGAAGGTCGCCCACTCCCTGCAGGATCAGGAGATCGGCCTGACCTGGACCGACGGGGCCGTCGACCACCTGTCCGAGCTGGGTTTCGATCCGCGCTTCGGAGCCCGCCCCGTCAAGCGCGTCATCCAGCGCGAGGTGCAGGACCGGCTGGCCGACGCCATCCTCGCCGGCACCGTGCTGCCGGGCCAGACGGCGGTCCTGGACTGGGTGTCCGGGGAGTTCACGCTCGTTCCGCGGGCCTGATCGACGTGTACCCGGGGGTACACGACGGGACAGCGCCTAAAAATCGGGCTTGACGGAGGGGGCGACGCGTAGCAGAGATAGTGCGCGCGAACGGAGTACGTGACGCCGGATGGTGGTCCGCGTCCGTGTGCTTCCGGCATCCGCCGGAAATCACGGGTCGTGGCACCGTACGAGAAGAGCCGCAGCGACATCGGCGAGACAACGTGGCCGTCGGTTCCACCCGGTCGGCGAAGACGCCGCCGGGACGGACTGAACAGAGTCGAGCCTCTTCTTGTACCCATGCACGCGGCCGGCGTTCCCGACTACCGTAAGGAATTGCACGATGGTGGGCCCGAGCCACCATCGAGACGCCGCCAGTGGCGGCGGGCAAAGCGGTCCTCACTCGCCCGGGATGAGCCCGGGACGAACCCGCGGACCAGATGCTCGGGACTTTCTGGAGGAATGACCATGCGTATTTCGAAGCTTCACGTCGTTGCGGTTCTGATGCTCGGGCTCGTGCTGGGTCTCGCCGGCTGCTCGAAGCTGCCCGTGGAGACGGTCACGGCCATGCAGACGGCCATGGACGGTGCCAAGGCCGCCGGCGCGGAGACCTACGCGCGTGACGCCCTGAACCAGGCCATGGAGACCAAGGCCCAGGCCGACGCCGAGATCGAGACGCAGAACGGCAAGTTCGCCCTCATGCGCTCGTACAAGAAGTCGACCGAGATGCTGACCCTCGCCACCCAGCAGTTCGAGCAGGCCAACCAGGCCGCCGTCGCCGGCAAGGAGCGCGCTCGCGTCGCTGCCAACGCCGCCGTCGAGGCTGCGACCGCCGCCCTGGCCGCCACGAACGAGTTCCTGGCCAAGGCCCCCCGCGGCAAGAACACCAAGGCGGAGCTCGAGGCCATGCAGCAGGAGCTGGTTGTCCTGCAGGGCGCCCTGGACGAGGCCGTTGCCGGCGTCGCCGCTGAGGACTACATCAACGCCAAGGCGAAGGCCGACGTTGTGACCCAGAAGGCCGCCGAGATCCAGGCCGACATCCAGAACGCCATGGACAAGGCGAAGCGCTAAGCAGCCTGCACGCAAGCGCCGCCGGTGGTTCGCCACCGGCGGCGCTTTACCCTGCCGGCGGGGGCGGGACGGAACCTTCTCCCCCATTAGGACCTCAAGACATCATGATGGCCAAGAAGCGTCGTCGACCCGTGGTGCGCTGGTTCTTCAGGATCCTGGGCCTCATCGCGCTCGCCGCCGTCGTGGTGACCGCCTACCACATGATCTGGCCGCCCCCCCTGCCCACGACCCAGGTCGCCACCGCCCGCGCCGCCCTGCGCGCCGCCAAGGCCGCGCCGCCCCTGGCCGCCGCCGAGCTGGCCCGGGCCGAGAAGATCAGCTGGCTCATGGAGAGGCACTTCGCCCAGGAGCGCGCGAAGTTCGTGCGCTACAGCCGCAATCGCGAGCTGGAGGCCGAGGTGCAGTCCCTGCTCGAGGCCGCGCGCGACGCCGAGCAGTTCGCACGCGAGCGGCACGTCACCGGCCTGGAGGAAAGCCGCCTGCGCTACCGCGAGCTGTCCTCGCGGCTGGCCGCCATGCGGGGCAATGTGGCGTCGGTGCCCGGCGAACGGAAATTGCAGCGCTCCTACCACAACGCGGAGATGGCGCTCGATCAGGTGCGCGAGCTGCAGCGTCTCGAGAAGCTCGATTCGCTCCCCGGCGCCCTCACCATGGCGGAGTCCGCCGTCGGCCGCGCCGAGGAACTCGTCGGCTCGCACTTCGCCCGCCTGCACGATCCCCAGCTGCGCGCCCTGTGGAAGCGGCTCGTCGACGAGACCGTCGCGGGCACGCGCGGCGGCGGCATGGCGATCATCGTCGACAAGCTGAACCGCCGCTGCGTCGTGGTGAAGAACGGCCGCAAGACCTCCGAGTACCCCGCCGATTTCGGGCGCAAGGGGCTGCTGGACAAGGTCCACTCGGGGGACGGCGCCACGCCCGAAGGTCGCTATCATGTGACGAAGAAGAACGCGGGCAGCCGCTACTACCGGGCCCTGCTGATCAACTACCCCAACGCCGAGGACCATGCGCGCTTCGCTTCGGCGAAGCGCAACGGGCAGGTGCCTCACGGGCGCGGCCCGGGCAGCCTGATCGAGATCCACGGCAACGGGGGCCGGGACATCGACTGGACCGATGGCTGCATCGCCTTGCGGGACAACGACATGGAGACGCTCTTCCGGATGGCCAGCGTGGGCACGCCGGTGACCATCGTCGGCTCGGCCCGGTTGCCGGGCGACTGAAACGGCGACTGGAACTACGAGACGCAGGGGTGAAGGCGCGATGAGCGCACTCTTCGGCAACAGGGGCAAGTCAACGGCGAAGCCCGCCCGGGGCGGGGCCATGGCCGTGCCCCGAACGGGCCGCGCCGCACCGGCTGTGGGCGCTGATCGCGCCGCGGACGCCCCGAACGTCCAGAGCGTCCAGAGCGTCCAGAGCGCCCAGGGCGCCGCGCCTGCGCGTGGCGAGCGGCGCGCCCGGCCCCGGCGGCGCCCGCCCCGGCGGCTCGTGGTCGCGCTCGTGGCGCCCCTGGCGCTGGCGGCCCTGATCGCGGCCGCGCTCGTCGCTTACGGGAGCTACCGGGACCTGCCCGTCGGCGCGCTCGCCGCGGCGCCGCTGCGGGAGAAGCCCGCGAAGGCCGTCGCGCAGCGGGATCTCGACCAGCTCGAGAAGAAGCTGGCGGGCATCGCGCCCAAGGGCGTCTACATCACCGTGGACACGGTCGAGAACAAGCTGCGCGTCATGCGCGGGAACGAGACCCTGCGCGACGCGATCTGCTCGGCCGGGACGGGCGTGGTGTTGGAGGATCCCAAGTCCGGCAAGCGCTGGGTTTTCGATACGCCGCGCGGCGTGCGCAAGGTGCTCGAGAAGCGCAAGGATCCGGTGTGGACGATGCCGGACTGGGCGTTCATCGAGGAGGGCGAGGACCTCCCGCGCAACTGGTCCGACCGCATCGACAAGGCCTCGCTGGGCGACTACGCCCTCTACCTCGGGGACGGGTACATGATCCACGGCACGCTCTACCAGCGCTACCTGGGGCGCAACGTGACCCACGGCTGCATCCGGCTGGGCGACGCCGACCTGGAATTCACCTACCGCACCGCGCCCGTGGGCACGCTGGTGTTCCTGTACTGATGAGAGCCGCCATGCACATCCGCCCCGCCCTGCTGCTCGCGCTGCTGGCCCTGCCCGTGACCGCCGGCGCGTCCGAGCCCGCGGTCCGCCGGGAAGCCCTGCTCGCCGAGATCGAGCTCGCGCAGAGCAAGCAGCTCTACCTGGTGATCGATCCCGCGGCCGGCGAGGTGCAGCTCATGATCCAGAACGTCGTGGTGCGGCGGTTCCCCGCCGTGATGCGGGTCGGGCTGCCCTCCGGGCAGGCCGAGATCTGGCCCGCCGCGGTCTTCAAGCTCCACTCGGGCCTGCCCGAGTTCGAGCGTCCCGTGATCCGCCCGCCCGAGAAGCCCGTTGTCGACACGCGGACCACCGGCCCGGCGGCGCCCGCCCAGCCCGACACCGGCGCTTCGGTGAAGAGGACCCCCGACGATCTGCTGGACGAGCGCAACCGCGCGCTGGCCGGCGTGCCCACGGTCTACGTCCTGCACTTCGATCCCGGTCTGGACATTCTGGTGCGCGGCGAAGCGGAAGCCAGCGGCTTCTCCGGGTTGTTGAAGAAATCCTGGAAATCCCTGGGCGAGGGCGTCGGCCGCGGCTTCGCCCGGTTGACCGGCAAGTCGCGCACCCTGCACATCGTGATGAAGATGGATCCCGAGGATGCCCGCCGGCTGGGCCTCACGCTCACGCCGCAGATGCCGCTGCTGATCCGCTCCGAGTAGAACGCGCCCAGGCGCACACCAGCCGGGAGATGCGATGCCGATCCGATCCCGCTCGTCCGCGCCGCTCCTGCTCGCCGCGCTCACCGTGCTGGCGCCCGGCTGCGCCCGCGAGGCGGGACCCGCCCCACGCGCCCGCGACGGCGCCGTCGAAGTGGAACTGCTGACCGCGGAAAAGGCCGCCGTACCCGGTCGCATCCTGACCCTGGGCTGGCGCTTCCGGATCGACGAGGGCTGGCACCTGTACTGGCACGGCGTCAGCGACACGGGCGTGCCGCCGAGCGTCGCGCTGACCCTGCCCACGGGCTGGGAGGCCGGCCCGCTGCGCTGGCCCGCGCCCTCGCGCCACGTCTCGCCCGGAGACATCCTCGACCACGTCTACTTCGGCGAGGTCGTGCTGCTGCAGACCGTGCGGGTGGCGGCCGACGCGCCGCTGGGCGGCGTCGCCGAGATCCGCGCGCGGCTGGACTGGCTCGCCTGTTCCGGGAACTGCGCGCCGGGCAGCGCGGTACTGGTCCTGACCCTGCCCGTGGAACGCCACGCCGGCCCCACGCCGGCGGCGGATGGGATCACCAGGATCTTCCAGAACCTGCCGCAGCCGCTGCCGCAAGGCCTGGCGACCTCGGCCTGGGAGGGGAACGACCTGACGGTGGCGGTCCCCGGCGCCGGGCGCCTCGAATTCTACCCGCTGGACTCCGGCGGGCCCCTGCTGGCGCCGTTGTCGGACGCCGCCGCCGACGGCGGGGCGCTGCGTTTGCGGATGAGGGAGCGCGACGGGCACGTCGGACCGGTCCGAGGTATCCTGTACGTCCGCGGCGGCGACGGCGTCGCCCGCAGCTACGAATTGAACATTCCGGCGGCCCCGGCCGCCGACCACCCGAAGGTAGGTTCCTGATGCGCCGTGCTATGATCCTGACCCTGAGCGGCGCCCTGGCGCTGCTGCTGACCGTCCCTGCCCTGGCCGCGCTGGCCCCGGGCGCCAAGGCTCCCGACTTCGACCTGGTCGACACGGCGGGCCAGCGCCACTCGCTGCAGAAGTACCTGGCGGACGGCAAGATCGTCGTGCTCGAGTGGTTCAATCCCGACTGCCCGTTCATCGTCAAGCACCACAAGCTGCATAAGACCATGGACACGACCTACGCGTCGGTGAAGGAGCAGGGCGTCGTCTGGCTGGCCATCAACTCGTCCGCGGCCGGCAAGTCCGGCCACGGCGTCGAACGCAACACGAAGGCGTTCGAGGAGTTCGGCATGACCTTCCCGGTGCTGCTGGATCCGACCGGCGCGACCGGCAAGGCGTACGAGGCCCGCAACACGCCGACGATGTTCGTGATCGGCCGCGACGGCCTGGTCGCCTACGCGGGCGCCATCGACGACGACGCGAGCCCGCAGGATCTCGGCAAGACCAATCATGTGGCCGTGGCCCTGGCGGCCGTGCTCGCCGGCGGCAAGCCGGACGTGACGGAGACCAAGCCGTACGGCTGCAGCGTGAAGTACGCCGACTGAGCCGAAAGGACGAGTGTGAGCGGGGAGACGGACGGCCGTCGGGGCTGGTGGGGCACGTACGACGTGCCGGCCGGCGGCGGCCTGGTGTGGACGATCGCCTCGCGCCGGACCTGGATCCGGCGCGCGCCCTGCGAGTGGCAGATCGCGACGCTGGTGGCGCGGCGGGACGGCCCCGACGCGCCCGCCGGCGACGTGATGCCGCGCCTGCTGCCGGAGGCCGCGACGCCCGATCCCGCGGCCGAACTGCGGCGTTTCGGTTTCCGTGAATCCCCCGCGACCCTGCGGATCCACCCGGCGCTGGCCGACCGGCCCCTGGTGGTGGACGCCCGCACGCCGTTCGCCCTGACCCCCGGCGAGGAGCTCACCCTGTTCGTGGGCCAGCCGGTCTGGGCCAGGTTCCTGGTGGGCCCGCCCGAGGTCAGCCTGCTCGAGTTCCCCATCGTGAGGCCCAACGACACCTGGTTCGGCGCCAACACCCGCGCCGGCGACCTCTGCTACTCGGAGAAGATCGGCGCGCGCATGGACCTGGCCAACCTGGTGATCCGGCCGCACCGCGCGATCTCGGTCGTGCACATCCAGAACCGGGCCTCGACGCAGCTCGCCCTGGAGAAGCTCGAGCTGCCGGCGCCGAACATGTCCCTGTTCGCCGACGCGCAGGGACGGCTGTGGACCGAGGCGGTCACGATCGAGCGGCGCGAGGACGGCGAGGAGGCGGCGATCCGCCTCGACCGCGGCGCGCCGCCCCAGGCCGCGTCGCCCCTCATCGTCGGCGGGCCCCGGGCGGCGCTGGCCCGCGGCGGCCTGGGCCGGGTCTTCGGCGGCGTCTTCGGCGGGGGGTGGTGACCGTGCCTGCGGAGTGGAGCCTGGGCCTGGAGAAGCTGTTCACGGCCGTGAGCCTGACGGCCGTGCTGCGGACCATCGTGGTGCTGGTGGTCGGACTGAGCCTCGCGCGCCTGCTGAGCGCGGCCGCCGAGAGCATCATCGGCCGGCGCACGAGTCCCCAGGGCGCGATGCTGCTGCGGCGCGCCATCAACTTCGCGCTGGTCTCGATGGTGATCATCGGGGCGCTCAACAGCCTGGGCATCGAGCTGGGATTCCTGCTCGGCGCCGCCGGCGTGCTGACCGTCGCGCTGGGGTTCGCCTCGCAGACCTCCGCGTCGAACCTGATCAGCGGCCTGTTCCTGGTCGTGGAGCGGCCCTTCGTGGTGGGCGACGTGATCACCGTCGACGACGTGACCGGCGAGGTGCTGACCATCGACATGCTGTCGACCAAGCTGCGGACCTTCGACAACCTCTACGTGCGGATACCCAACGAGACGATCATCAAGTCGCGGGTCACCAACCTGACGTACTTCCCGATCCGCCGCATCGACCTGCGCCTGGGCGTGGCGTACCGCGAGGACCTCGCCCGCGTGCGCGCGGTGCTGGACGCCGTGGCCGCGGCCAACCCGCTCTGCCTCGACGACCCGCAGCCGTTGTTCTTCGTGCGGGGCTTCGGCGATTCCGCCCAGCAGTTCCAGTACTCGGTGTGGGCGGCGCGCGACAACTACCTGGAGCTGCGCACCTCGATCCAGATGGAGATCAAGGCGGCCTTCGACCGCGAGGGCATCGAGATCCCCTTCCCGCACCGCACCGTGCACCTCGGGAGCGCTCCGCTGCCGGGACGCGCGGTCGAGGACGGCCGCGACGGCAGCGGGGTCTGACCCGCGTCGCGCCGGCCTGGAGGACGACATGAACGCCACGACGATCCGGAACCCGGCGGGACCGGTCCTGTTCGCGCTGTTCGCGCTGCTCGCGCTGCTCGTGACGGCGACGCCGGCGGCCGCGGCGGGCGGCCCGATCCCCGAGGTGCTGCTCGAGGCGGGGGCGGTGGTTCCCCTGGGCGATCTCGGCGACGATTACGAGGAGCCGCTGGGCTTCGGCGCCGGCCTCGGCTACCAGGTCGGCTTCCGCTTGCGCCTGCAGTACGCCTCGGGCTGGGCCGTGGCCCCCTCTTTCCACTACGTGAAGCCGCGGACCCGCACCGGCAACGACGCGGTGCTCGGCGAGATCGAGACGGCCACCTCGATGTACCGCTACGGCGTCGACGCGCAGTACCGCCTGCCCGCGCGCCCCGGCGCGCCGAGCCTGTTCCTGACCGGCGGGCTCGCCGTGGTGCGCGATCGCCTGCGCGAGGACGACCGCGAGGGCCAGTACTTCGCCGAGAGCTGCAACGCGCTGGCGGCGGCCGCCGGCGTCGGCGTGCGCCGGGACCGTCTCGAGATCACGGTCCAGTACGAGGTGAACCGGTTCACCACGAACCGGTTCTGGAGCTCGCAGAACACCGGCTACAACTGGGACACGATCTCGGTGCGGGTGGGGCTCGCGCTTCCCCAGTCGTTCAACTAGAACTCCGCCGGATCGGGGCCGCGACGCATCCGTCGCGGAAATGAAGAAGCGCCGCCCTCGGGGCGGCGCTCCTGGCTTCAGGCGACGGACGATCCGACGTCTAGAAGACCGCGATGGGTTTTCCCGGCTGACCGGGAGCTCCCAGGCTGGGCGTGTACGGTTCCGAAGACAGGGACCAGGGACCCTGGCGCCCGACGGCGTCCACGCCCGCCACGCGGATGGCGTGCTCCACGTCGTAGGCAGCCGTCAGGACGTACGTCGTTGCTTGCAGGTTGTCGCTGACCGTGACCCAGGTGCCGCCGTTCGAGGCATGCTGCACCACGTAGTGGTGCACCGCGGAGCCGGTGGTCGGGGCGGTCCAGGTGTAGGTCACGCTTTCCTGGGCGAGGGCCGCGCCGGAGGCGAGGAGGCCCAGGGCGATCAGCGCGGTCACGAGGAAAATGCGGTGTCCTTGCTTCATTTTGCTCTCCGCCTCTTGATCGATGGGCCCGGGGGCCCGGTGTGCCGCTCCTTGGGGGGCGGTCTGGTTGGCGATTCCGAAGACCGAGTTGCAAGGTCGGTGCCAACTCGTCCGGTGCGGCCGATCACGAAGGATCGGCAGGGAAAGCGAGCTGCGATCGTCCTGCGAGGGGTCACCCAGCGCCCCGTCCCCGGTCCGGGTCGCGGGAAGTCGGGCTGCGCGCAGCCCCTGGCGGGATCTCGCATCTTGCGCGCCGCATTGCGAAAGGGTTGCCGGTGCGCCTAATTATCGTTCACAATGCGAACCACCCGCGTCGGCGGTGACCGGTCGGATCCGGAGCCGCGACGTGTTGGTTCGGCCTCATTTTCAATGTCGGGAAATGGATGCCTCCGGGCAAAGGAGAAATGCCGATGAGTCCGCACGTGCTTGCCCTCTGGCCGGAACTGGAGTGGATCGGCGACGCGGAGCTGCGCGAGCAGACCGCCCGGACCTGGGAACTGGCCCTTCAGGAGAGCCCGCTCGAGGCCGCCGATCTCGAGAAGATCCCCTTCACTCTGCTGGTCCCGGGTTTGAAGGTCAGTTTCATGGCCCACAAGCGGTGTGTCGTCCACGTGGCCCGCGAATCGGCTCTGAAAATGAACGAGTTCTTCGGCGACGACCTGCACTGCGATCTCGACACGGTCATCGCCGGCGCCATCCTCGCCGACGTGGGCAAGCTGCTCGAGTACACCAGGAACGCCGATGGGACGACGGGCACCAGCGACTGCGGCAAGTACCTGCGCCACCCGTTCACCGGCGTGGCCCTGGCGATGAAGTGCGGCGTGCCGGACCGGGTCTGCCATATCATCGCGGCGCACGCGGGCGAGGGGGACATGGTCAAGCGGACGGTGGAGGCGTACGTCGTCCACCACGCGGACTTCATGACCTTCCTGCCGTTCAAGCACAAGTTCTAGCGGAAGCTCAGAGCACCCGCCGAAGGGACCGAGATGACCGATCGAGTCGCCCGGCACCGGGCCGTCCTGGCCGTCGCACTGCTCGCCGGCGCGGCGCTCCTGCTGCCCGGATGCCAGCGCGCAGCGAAGCAGCCGAACATCCTGATCGTCGTGTTGGACACCGTGCGGCGCGACGCGGCCGGCTGGCCGACCGCCGCCACCCCGCCGGAGCTGACCCGCGCCGTCCTGACGCCGAACGTGGCCGCGCTGGCCGGCCGCGGCGTCGCCTGGCGCAACGCCTGGTCCGCGGCGCCCTGGACGGTGCCGTCGCACGCGTCCCTGTTCACGGGGCTGCTGCCGTCGGGGCACGGCTGCAACGGACTGCGGCCGCGCCTGAAGGCGGACCTGCCCACCCTGGCGGGTCGGCTCGGCGACGCCGGTTACGAGACGGCCGCCTTCTACAGCAACCCCTGGCTGGCCGACCGCTCCTCTTGGTTGCTGCGGGGTTTTCAGTTGCGCCAGGAAGCCTCCATCGGCGGCCTGACGCGCATGATGGTGGGCGAGGCGGCGCACGACCAGGGCGGCGCGGCATCGGCGGCCGGCTTCCGCAAGTGGCTGTTCGGCCGTGATCCCGAACGCCCCTTCCTGGCCTTCGTGAACCTCCTGGAGGCGCACCTGCCGTACGCGCCGCTGCCGGGCGACCTCGCCGTGGCGGCGCCGGGATTGCGGGCGGACGGCGGCATCCCCATCGGCTGGGGCCACGAGTACAACGCGGGCCTGCTGGACGACGCCGCCGTCGACTGGCCGCTCGTGCGGTCCTGCTACGCGGGCGATGTGGTGGCCGCCGACCGGCTGTTCGGCCTGCTCCTGGGTTCCCTGCGCGACGCGGGGCTCGACGACGAGACGATCGTCGTGGTGACCTCGGACCACGGCGAGAATCTCGGCGACCACCGGCTCTTCGAACATCAGTTTTCGGTGCACGAGACCCTGCTGGCCGTGCCGCTGGTGATCGCCGGCCCCGGCATCGGTCCCGGCGGCAGCGTGCGCGCCGAGCCCGTGATGCTGACCGACCTGTTCGCCACCGTCCTGGAACTCGCCGGGTTGCCCGTCGATACGGCGCCGCCGGGCAGCCGTTCCCTGTTCGCCGGGGCCGTGCCGGCCGCCCGGCCCCTGGTCGGCGAGTACGAGGGTCCGAGCGAGGGCCTGGTGAACATGCTCGCGACGATCAACCCGCACCTGGACGCGGCGCGCCTGCGGCCGGCGCGCCGGACCGTGCGCGCCGGCGACCTGCGCCTCTCCCAGGCGTCCGACGGCTCGCTCGCGCTGCACGACATGGCGACCGATCCGGCGCAGGCGAGGGACCTCGCCCCCGCGCGACCCGACGATGTGCAGCGCCTGCGGGTCCTGCTGGACGCGCTGGCGGGCGTCGCGCCCGGCGCGGTCCCGGCCGGAAAGCTGGACGAGGCGACGCGGCGGCAGCTCGAATCGCTGGGCTACGTCCACTGACGGGGGGCGCCTGCGTTTTTTCCCGTTGACACTCGCCGAATGTGCTTTATTTAAACAGTGATTTTCACGGCATCTAGGTCCGGGGCCCTCGCTCCGGCGGTTTGCGGATTCATCGAGCCGGAGGAACTGAACATGGCCGATCCTACCGACAAGGTCGGGAGCAACATCGAGGGCACCTGGTACGTCGACAGCAACTGCATCGACTGCGACCTCTGCCGGCAGACCGCCCCCGACAACTTCGAACGCAACGAGGACGATGGCTACAGCTTCGTCTACAAGCAGCCCGAGTCGCCCGAGGAGGAGGAACTCTGCCGGGAGGCCCTGGAGGAGTGCCCCGTCGAGGCGATCGGCGACGACGGGTAGTCGATCCCCAGCGAGACCAGCGAAGCGGGCCCGGTCGCCGTACCGGGTCCCTTCGTCTATCCTGGAGGCCCCTGCCGCGGGACGGCCGTACCACGCGCCCGGACGGGAACCGCTGCGGCGGGCAAGGCGTAGAAGCGCCCGCACGAAGAGACCGGCAACCCCTGGATACGATCCCGGAAAGGCAACGTCATGAAACGGTTCTTCGCAGACAAATTCCCGCGCCCGGCCGCGGCGCTGCTGCTGCTGGCGGCCGGCGCCCTGGCGGTCTTCGCCGTCTCGGCCGTCGACCGGGACGCGGCCGTCGACCTCGTCCTGCCCGATTCCGCCCGCGCGGCCGCGGCGACCGGCGCCGCCGACGCTCCCCGCTCCTACGCCGACCTGGCGGCCCTGGTCATGCCCGGCGTGGTGAACATCTCCACCGACAAGGTGGTGGAGGTGCCGGACTGGCACCCGATGCTGAACGACCCGAGGTTCCGCCGCTTCTTCGGCGACCCCGAGGCTCCGGACCAGCAGGAGCAGATCGAGCGCTCGCTCGGCTCGGGCGTGATCATCAGCCGCGACGGCTACATCCTGACCAGCAACCACGTGATCGAGCGGGCGAGCAAGATCCGCGTGCTCCTGGGCGACAGCAAGGAGCTGGAGGCGAAGATCATCGGCCAGGACGAGCGCACCGACGTCGCGCTGATCAAGGTGGAGTCCGACGAGGCGCTGCCGTTCCTGCGGATCGGCGACTCGGACGCCCTGCGCATCGGCGACCAGGTCATGGCCGTGGGCAACCCCTTCGGCGTGGGCCAGACCGTTACCCTGGGCATCGTCAGCGCGGTGGGCCGCAGCATCGGCCTGATCGACTACGAGGACTTCATCCAGACCGACGCCTCGATCAACCCCGGCAACAGCGGCGGCGCCCTGGTCGACATGGACGGCGCCCTGGTGGGCATCAACACCGCGATCCTCAGCCGCAGCGGCGGCTCGCAGGGCGTGGGCTTCGCCATCCCGAGCAACATGGCCGTCACGATCAAGGACATGCTCGTCGAACACGGCAAGGTCCAGCGCGCCTGGCTGGGCGTCATCACCGCCGAGGTCGACCAGACGATGGCCGCGGCGCTGGGCATGAAGGCGCCGCGCGGCGTGCTCATCTCCACCGTCAACAAGGGCACGCCCGCCGCGAAGGCCGGGCTGCAGGAGAACGACATCATCCTGCAGGTCGACGGGCAGGCCGTGAACTCGGTCAGCGACCTGCGCAACACCATCAGCCTGAGCGGCGTGGGGCACGATGCGAAACTGCTGACCCTGCGCGACGGCCGCGAGCGCCAGGTCACGGTCACCCTGGGCGAGCTGCCCGAGGACCCGACCGCCGCCGCGGAGCCGAAGGACGAGAGCGGGAGTTCCGACGGCATCGAGGGCGTGACCGTCCGCGAGCTGAGCGAGGCCCTGCGCCAGCGGCTGCGGTTGCCCGAGGGGACCGAGGGCGTCGTGGTCGCCGAGGTCTCCCAGACCAGCAACGCCAGCCACCGCGGGCTGCGCCAGGGCGACATCATCGTCGAGGTGGCGCGCGAGCCCGTCGCCTCGCTGGACGACTTCCGTCGCCTGGTGAAGAAGGACGCCGACAGGCCTGTCCTGCTGAAGGTCCGCCGCGGCGACCAGTTCCAGGTGCTGGCCGTTCCCAGGTAGCGCCGGCCGCCGACGGCCGTCGACGAACGCGGGAGGGGGGCCGGACGGATCCGGCCCCCCGTTTTTCACCGGCGGCGCCCTTAGACAATCTGATGATCGATCCGGCGCCGGCTTTCCCGCAGGGCCGGCGCCCGCGTTTGTCGGCGGGCCGTAATACTTGTTCCCGCATCCGGAGGTCGTCCTTATCATGTCCCGATCGGCCCGCGCCGTGACCGCGGGCCGAACAGGAGGAAGGCATGACGCCCAAGTCGATGCAGGACGGACCCCCCGGTGCCGGAGCGGCCCGCCACGTGGAATCCGAGAAGAGCCGTACCCGCAGCAAGCTGCCGGGCGACCTCTACGACCGGGAACTGGCCCGGCTCGAGGTCGAACTGGTCAAGCTCCAGGCCTGGATCCGCCACGCCGGCCTGAAGGTCGTGGTGATCTTCGAGGGGCGCGACGCGGCCGGCAAGGGCGGCGTCATCAAGCGGATCACCGAGCCGCTGAACCCCCGCATCGCACGCGTCGTCGCCCTGGGCGTGCCGACCGAACGCGAGAAGACCCAGTGGTACTTCCAGCGCTACGCCGCCCACCTGCCGGGGGCCGGCGAGCTGGTCCTGTTCGACCGCAGCTGGTACAACCGGGCCGGCGTCGAGCGGGTGATGGGCTTCTGCACCGACGAAGAGCACCAGGAGTTCCTGCGCAGCTGCCCCGAGTTCGAGCGCATGCTGGTGCGTTCCGGGATCCTGCTGGTCAAGTACTGGTTCTCCGTCAGCGACGACGAGCAGGAGCACCGCTTCAAAGACCGCCTCGCCGATCCCACCAAGCGCTGGAAGCTCAGCCCCATGGACGTGGAGTCGCGGTCGCGGTGGGTGGAGTACTCGCGCGCCAAGGACGAGATGTTCGCCCACACCGACATCAAGCAGGCGCCGTGGTACGTGGTCGACGGGGACGACAAGAAGCGCGCGCGCCTGAACTGCATCAGCCACCTGCTGGGCCTGATCCCCTACGAGGACCTGACGCCCGAGCCGATCACGCTGCCGCCGCGGCAACCGGGCGCGGAGTACGTCCGGCCGCCGATGAGCGACCAGACGTTCGTGCCCGAACTCTATCCGTAGGGAACGTCAGGCCTCTTCGCGCTTCAGGCCCAGGGCCTTGATGCGCGAGGCCAGCGTGGAAGGCGGCAGGTCCAGCAGTTCGGCGGCGCCGCCCTCGCCGGTGATGCGCCAGTCGGCGGCGTTCAGGGCCCGCAGCGTGTTCTCGCGCTCGAAACCGCGCAGCTGCGCGTCGGTCAGGACCTCGCCCGCCGCCGCCGACTCGCGCGCGACCGTCGCCGCCGCACCCGTGGTCGCGCCCAGGTCGAAGCTCATCTCGCCGCATTGGGAGACGATCGCCGCCCGCTCCATCGTGTTTTGCAGCTCACGCACGTTGCCGGGCCAGGCGTAGGCCTGCAGCTGGGCGATGTGCTTGCGCCGCAGCGACTGCGGCTCGGTGCCCAGACGGCGGCAGGACTGCCCCAGGAAGTGCTCGGCCAGGGCGGGCAGGTCCTCGAGGTGTTCGCGCAGGGCCGGCACGACGACCGGGTAGACGTTCAGGCGGAAGTAGAGGTCGCGCCGGAAGCGCCCCTGCTCCACTTCGTGCAGCAGGTCGCGGTTGGTGGCGGCGATGATGCGGACCTCGACGCTGCGCGTGTGGTCCTCGCCGACGCGCTCGAACTCCCCCTCCTGCAGCACACGCAGCAGCTTGCCCTGCAGTTCCACCGGGATCTCGCCGACCTCGTCCAGGAACAGCGTGCCGTGGTCGGCGAGCTGGAAGCGCCCCACGCGGTCGCGCACCGCACCGGTGAACGAGCCGCGGACGTGCCCGAAGAACTCGCTCTCGAACAGCTCGCGGGGGATCGAGGCGCAGTTGACCTTGATCAGCGGGCGTTCGTGGCGGGGGCTGCGGTCGTGGATGGCGCGGGCGACGAGCTCCTTGCCGGTGCCCGACTCGCCCGAGATCAGGACGTTGGCGCCGGTGGGGGCGACCAGCTCGATCTCGCGCAGGAGCCGGCGCATGGCGGGGCTGTCGCCGATCATGCCGCTGACCGGCGCGGTGGAGCCCACCTCCTCGCGCAGGTACTCGTTCTCCTGTTCGAGCTGCCGGCGCAGTTCCTGCAGCTCGCTGTTCGCCGCGGTCAGCTCCACCGTGCGTTCGCGGACCTCCTGCTCGAGGTGCTCGCGGTGCCGCCGGTTCTCCTGGAGCAGGTCGGAGCGTTCGAGCGCCCTGCGGACGGCGTAGAGCAGGATCGCGAGGTCCTCCACGGGCTTCAGCAGGTAGTCGCTGGCGCCGGCGCGCAGGGCGGCGATGACGTCGTCCACTTCGCCGGTGCCCGACACCACGATGACAGGCCGGTCGGGGTCGTCCTCGCGCAGGCGGGCCAGGACCTCGAGGCCGCCCAGGCCCGGCATCCGCAGGTCCAGCAGCACGAGGTCGCAGCCTTCGCGGGCGCAGTGATCCAGCGCGGCCTGGCCGTCGTCGGCTTCGCTGATCGCGAACCCCTCGTCTGCGAGGTAGAGCGCGAAGAGCCTTCTCAGCTGCCGGTTGTCGTCGACGACCAGGATGCGCGGACCGGTGGTGTCCGGCATACCTGTTCCCCCCTTCCCCGCGGCGCCTGTGGGTGGCGCCTCCACCACAGTGTAGCGGCGGGAGGGGGCCTACGTCCAGTTGGCGTCCGGCGACCCTTCCTCGACTAAGCCGGCGGCAGGGTGCATCTTGGTGTGGGACGCGCGTCCCCGCCCCCCGATCGCACCGCAGGATCGGCCGGAGCCGCGCGTTCCGTGGAGGCGACGCGCGTGGACGGCGGACCGACGGCACCCGAGGTGGGGCATGAAGAGATGGCTGATCCTGGTGGCGATCCTGGCGGCGGCGGGTGCCGCCGCCTGGTTCCTGACCCGCGGCGACGACCGGGGCGGGGAGACCTACCGCCTGGTGGAGGTCGCCCGGGGCGACGTCGAGGAGGTCGTCACCAGCACCGGCACGCTCGACGCGGTGACCAAGGTGCAGGTCGGCACCCAGGTGTCGGGCCTGATCGCGACCATCGGCGCCGACTTCAACGACCGCGTGACGGCCGGCCAGGTGATCGCGGTCATCGACACCACGCTGCTGGCGAGCGAGGTGCGCAGCGCCCGGGCGAACGTGGCCCGCGCCGAGGCCGAACGCAACGACGCCCAGCGTGAGCTGGCCCGCACGCAGGAGCTGTTCCGCGAACAGCTGGTGTCCCAGACGGACCTCGACAAGGCGCTCTACACGGCCGAATCGTCCGCGGCCTCGCTGGTCTCGGCCCGGGTCGGGCTGGATCGCGCGAACAACAACCTGAAGTACGCCACCATCCGCGCGCCCATCTCCGGCACCGTGGTCGAGCGCAACGTGGACGTGGGGCAGACGGTCGCGGCCAACTTCTCGGCGCCCCAGCTCTTCCTGATCGCCGAGGACCTGGCGCGGATGCAGATCCTGGCCGCGGTCGACGAGAGCGACATCGGCAAGATCGTCGAGGGGCAGTCCGCCCGCTTCACCGTCCAGGCCCACGACGACGAGCAGTTCCAGGGGCGGGTGCGGCAGGTGCGCCTGCAGTCGAAGGTCTCGGAGAACGTCGTCAACTACACCGTGGTGGTCGACGTGGACAACACCGACGGGCGCCTGCTGCCCGGCATGACGGCCACCGTGGACTTCGTCGTCAGCCGCGCCGAGGACGTCCTGACGGTGCCCAACGCGGCGCTGCGCTTCAAACCCACCGAGGCGATGCTCGCGGCCCTCCAGGCGCGCCGCGCGAAGATGGCCGCCGAGGGCAAAGGCCCGGGCGCAGCCGGCGCGAACGCGGCCGGCGCGAACGCCGCCGCGGGGCAGGGTGCACCCCAGGCCGGCGGCTTCCACGGCAGCGGCGCGGGCCTCGCCGGCGGTGCGAAACCGACGCTCCTGTGGTACCAGGACGACGACGGGACGGTCGGCGCCCGGCCGGTGCGCGTCGGCGTGAGCAACGGCACGGTCACCGAGATCACGGCGCCCTGGCTCCAGGAGGGGCTGAAGGCCGTGGCCGGGGTCACCGGCGGGACCGTCTCCGCGACGACGACCAACCCCTTCCAGACCCAGTCCACCGGCATGCGCCCGCCTCCGGGCGGGTTCTAGGAGGCCCGCCCGTGAACGACGGGTTCGTGATCCGCACCACCGGCCTGCAGCGTACCTACACGGTGGGCGCCGTCGAGGTGCACGCGCTCCAGGGCGTGGACCTGTCGGTGCCACGCGGCGAGATGATGGCGATCATGGGCGCGTCCGGTTCCGGCAAATCCACGCTCATGAACATCCTGGGCGGACTCGATTCCCCGACTGCGGGCACCTACGAACTGGACGGCGTCCGCGTCGACCGCCTCGACCGCGACCAACTGGCCGAGATCCGCAACCGCAAGATCGGCTTCGTGTTCCAGGGCTTCAACCTGCTGGCGCGCACCTCGGCCCTGGAGAACGTGGAACTGCCCCTGCTCTACGCCCGCGACCTGAAGGAGCGCGACGCCCGCGCCCGCGCCGTCGATGCGCTCGGCCTGGTCGGCCTGGCCGACCGCATCGACCACCAGCCCAACGAGCTGTCCGGCGGCCAGCAGCAGCGCGTGGCCATCGCGCGGGCGCTCGTGACGCGGCCGGCCATCCTGCTGGCCGACGAGCCCACCGGCAACCTCGACAGCCGCACCACGATCGAGGTGATGGCGTTGCTGCAACACCTGCACGCCTCGGGCATGACGATCCTGATCGTGACCCACGAGCCCGACGTCGCGGCCTACGCGCAGCGTGTCATTGAACTGCGCGACGGCGTGGTCGTGCGCGACGAACCCGTCGCCGAGCGCCGCCGGGCCCCGGCCGGGCACGAGGGAGGAACGCGATGAGGTCCGCGACCCTGGTGCGCCTCGCGGCGCGCAGCATCCGCCGCAACGTCATGCGGACCCTGCTGACCATGCTCGGGATCATCATCGGGGTGGCGGCGGTCCTGGTGATGGTCGCCGTGGGCGAGGGAGCGCGTTCCCAGATCCGCGACAGTATCCAGAATCTCGGCTCGAACATGATCGTCGTCACGCCCGGCGCGAGCCAGCAGGGCGGCGTCAGCCACGGCGCGGGCAGCTTCAACCGCCTGACGGTCGACGACGCGATCGCCCTTCAGCGCGAGAGCACGCTGCTGTCGGCCGTTTCCCCCGTGATCTTCGCGCCGGCCCAGATCGTCGGCGGCGCCGGCAACTGGCGGGCCGTGTGCTACGGCGTCGACGCCGGATACCGCGAGATCCGCGATTGGGACGTCTCCAGCGGCCGCTACTTCGACGCCGCCGACCAGCGCAGCATGAAGAAGGTCTGCCTGCTCGGCGCCACCGTCGCGAAGCAGCTCTTCCCGGACGCCGATCCCGTCGGCCAGACGGTCCGCCTGCGCGACGTCCCCTTCCAGGTCATCGGCGTGCTGGCGGCCAAGGGCCAGAACGCCCAGGGCGCCGACCAGGACGACCTCGTGCTGGCGCCCTACACGACCGTCCGCACCCGCCTGGCCGGCCGCATGTTCATCGCGCAGATCCTGGCCAGCACGTCCAACCCCGGCGACCTCCCCGCCGCCCAGCAGGAGATCGCCGCGATCATGCGCGAGGCGCACGGGCTGGCCACCTGGGAAGCCGACGACTTCCAGGTGCGCAACCAGACCGACCTGGCCGAGACGGCGTCGGCCACCACCGAGGTGATGACGGTGCTCCTGGCGGCGATCGCGAGCATCTCGCTGCTGGTGGGCGGCATCGGCATCATGAACATCATGCTGGTGTCGGTGACCGAGCGCACGCGCGAGATCGGCATCCGCATGGCCGTGGGCGCCCGCGGCTCCGACGTGCTGACCCAGTTCCTGGTCGAGAGCATCGTGCTGTGCCTGGGCGGCGGCCTGATCGGCGTGGGGGTGGGCGTCGCCGGCGCCTGGATCCTGGGCCGCACCGCGGGCTGGGCCACCGAGGTGGCGCCGCTGACGATGCTGCTGGCATTGGGGTTTGCGGCGGGGGTGGGGATCTTTTTTGGGTATTATCCGGCGCGGAAGGCGGCTTCCCTAGACCCCATCGAAGCCCTCCGCTACGAGTAGGTTGTGCCGTCGAGATTGTGTCCGGCCGTGCCCCGACAGGCACGGCCGGCGCTCTTTCAGCCCATCACATCGCGTAGCTCAACTCGTGCCGCCGCTGCCGCGGCAGCACCCGTGTGTTGATCTCGCGCCAGTAGTACTCCAGCCAACGCGCCGGCAATCCGATGCGGCTCACGAACAACCGCCGCTCCAATAGCTCCCTTACGCTGACTCGCCGCTCCATCATCCCCCGCGCCTGCGCCGGCGTCGGGCTGCCACGCTCCTTCTCCCGACGGCCCTTCATGTAGTTGCGCCACACCAGGAACACCGCCAACCGCTCTGCGCTCGCCTGCCGGCGCTTCGACCATGCGATCGTCTCGCG
>JAUSBL010000043.1 GCA_030658975.1 Candidatus Latescibacterota bacterium | reverse complement strand
CGCGAGGAAGGGCAGGTCGGGGAGGTCGTCGCCGTAGGCCGCGCGCAGGTGGCTCAGCGCGGTGCGCCAGGGGTGGCGGATCGCGGCGTCGCCGCCGGGCAGCGGCACGCACGACAGGTGGCCCACGCGCGTGAACGCGGCAGCGTCGCCGGCGAGGATCTCACCGCCCCAGATCGTGCCGTCGGAGCCGTAGCCGGTGCCGTCGAGGATCAGGCCGAGGGCTGGCTCGCGGTGGCCGTGTTCGGCCAGGACGGCGGCCAGGTGCGCGTGGTGGTGCTGGACGGGAAACAGGCGCTTGCCCGCGTCGCGGGCCTGTTCCCGCGCCCAGCGCGTGCTGAGGTAGCCGGGATGCAGGTCGTGGGCGATCGTCGCGGGCTCGCACTCCAGCAGTTCCTGCAGCGTGCGGATCGATTCCCGGAAGAAGCCGTAGGCCGCCGCATTCTGCAGGTCGCCGACGTGGGGCGACAGGAAGGCGCGGTTCTCTTTCAGCAGGCAGACGGTGTTCTTCAGTTCGGGTCCGACGGCGAGGACCGGCGCGCCGCGCCCGCCGAGCAGCACCGGCAGGGGCGCGTAGCCGCGGCTGCGGCGGTGCGAAAGCGTGCGCCGGTCCACGACCTGGACCACGGAGTCGTCCGCGCGGCGCAGGATGCCCCGGTCGTGCAGCAGCCAGGCGTCGGCGATGCCGCGCAGGCGCTCGCGGGCCTCGTCGTCGCCGAGGCAGATGGGTTCGTCGCCGGCGTTGCCCGAGGTCATCACCAGTACGCCGACGCCGAGACTCCTCACTTCCTCCAGCAGCAGCAGGTGCAGGGGCGTGTAGGCGAGCATCACGCCGAGCCGGCGGTGGCCGGGCGCGACGGCGGCGGCGAGCGCGGCGTCCGTGCGGCGCTCGAGCAGGACGATCGGCGCCTGGGGCGAGGCGAGCAGCGCCGCTTCGTCGTCGTCGACCGCAGCCAGGGCCCGCGCCGCGTCGAGGTCCGCGACCATCAGCGCCAGCGGCTTCGCCTCGCGGCCCTTGCGCGCGCGCAGCCGCCGCACGGCGGCCTCGTCGTCGGCGCGCACGGCCAGGTGGAAGCCGCCGAGGCCCTTGACCGCGAGGATGCGGCCGGCGGCCAGCAGGCGGGCGGCCTCGCGCAGCGGGTCGGCACCAAGATAGGTGACGGGATCGGCGTCGTCGCCTTCCAGCCGCAGCCGCGGGCCGCAGGCGGGGCAGGCGTTGGGCTGGGCGTGGAAGCGCCGGTCGCGCGGGTCGTGGTACTCGCGTGCGCAGTCCGGGCACATCGTGAACGGCGCCATGCTCGTGAAGGGGCGGTCGTAGGGGATGCGCCCGATGATCGTCCAGCGCGGTCCGCAGTTGGTGCAGTTGGTGAAGGCGTAGCGGTGGCGGCGGTCGCGGGGGTCGCGGATCTCGCGGCGGCAGTCGGCGCAGACGGCGCTGTCGGCCGGCACGCAGGTCGCGGTGCCGGGGGAGTCGCGGCTCGGCAGGATGGCGAAACCGCCGGCGCCGGTGGGGAGGATCGCCTCGACGGCGACCGACTCGATGCGCGCCAGCGGCGGCGCCTCGGCCGCGAGACGGCGGCGGAAGGTCGCCAGCCCGTCGGCGTCGCCCTCGATCTCGAGGATCACGCCCTCGCTGTCGTTGGCGACGTGCCCGGCCAGGCCGAGGTCGCCGGCCAGGTTGAAGACGAAGGGGCGGAACCCCACGCCCTGCACGACGCCGTCGACGCGGAGCCTGTGGCGCAGCGGCGTCATCTCACCGGGCCGCTCTGGCGCGGCGCTCGCGCAGCCACCCGTACCAGCCCTCGAGCCCCTCGCCGCGGGTCGCCGACAGTTCCACGAAGGCCAGCGCCGGGTTCACGCGCCGCGCGGCGTCCTTGCAGGCCTCGACGTCGAAGTCGACGTGGGGCAGCAGGTCGGTCTTGTTGATCACGCACAGCTGCGCCGCGGCGAACATCGCGGGGTACTTCTGCGGCTTGTCGTCTCCCTCGGTCACCGAGATGATCACGACCTTGGCGTGCTCGCCCAGGTCGAACAGGGCGGGGCAGACCAGGTTGCCCACGTTCTCGATCAGCAGCACGCCGTGCGGGGGCACCTCGAGTTCGGTCAGGGCGCGGCGGATCATCTCCGCGTCGAGGTGGCAGCCGAAGCCCGTGTTGATCTGCAGGACCGGGGCGCCGGCGGCCGCGATGCGCTCGGCGTCGTTGAGGGTCTGCTGGTCGCCCTCGATCACGGTCAGCGGCATCTCCGCCTTGAGGTCGCGGATCGTGCGCTCCAGCAGCGAGGTCTTGCCCGATCCGGGCGACGACACGAGGTTCAGGGCCAGCACGCCGCGGCCCTCGAACCAGCCGCGGTTGCGTTCGGCCGTGAGGTCGTTGCGCCGCAGGATGTCCTGCTCCACGTTCAGGCGGCGGCCGCCGCCGTGGTCGTGATCGTGCGGGTGGACATGCGGGTGCTCGTGATCGTGCGGATGATCGTGATCGTGCGGGTGAGCGTGATCATGCGGATGCTCGTGCGGATGAGTGTGTTCCAGGTCGCCGTGCCGGTGGGGAAGGTCGTGCCCGCCGGGTTTGCGGTAGGTCACCGCGTCCGGGGGCTGGTTGCAGCCGCACGTGTCGCACATGGCGCCCTCCCTGGGCAAGGTGTTCAGTCGACGTCGAGGCTGACGACGCGCAGCTCGCGGCCGCCCACGACCTCTAGGCACCCGTCGCAGGCGGGGCACAGGGCCGCGTAGAAGTCGATCTCGGCCTCGGCGCCGCAGGCGGGGCAGCGGCCGCGGCCGGGCAGCTCGCGGACGGCCAGTTCGGCGCCGGCGGCCAGGGTCCCGAGGCGGGCCGTCTCGAAGCAGAAAATCAGCGACGGCAGCTCGACGCCGGCCAGGCGCCCGATCTCCACCGTGACGGTGTTGATGCGCGCGGCGCCCGCTTCGCGAGCCCGTTCCTCGGCGATCTCGAGGATGCCGGCGACCAGGGTCATTTCGTGCATGCCGCCTCCCGGATCCCAATATAATACTTGGGGTTGGGACCACAAGCCGGGCTTGCGGCCGGCGGCTCCCGGATGCACCTTTGATGGGCCGCACACCCACCAGGAGGGGTCCATGAAGCAGTCCACCGCGCAGCCGCCCGTGATGTCCGCCCAGTTCGCCGGTCGTCAGCCCTCGGTCATCCGCATGGCCCAGCTCCGCTTCGACGAGCGCCGCGACGGGACCGACGCGATCAACGTGGCGATCGGCAACGTCTCCTTGCCGATGTACCCGGCCATGCAGGAGCGTATGAGGAACCTCGGCGCGCCGCAGAGTCCCTTCCGCGACGGTGTCGTGAAGTACTCCTCGACCGCCGGCACCCAGGAGTGCGTCGACGCCTTCCTGAACGTGATCGCCAGCAGCGGCTTCGAGACGGCCGGCCTACACGGCCACATCACCGAGGGCGGCACCCAGGCGATGGAGCTGCTGATCGTGGGCGTCTGCGGCCCCGCCGGCACGGACGAGGCCCCGCTGCTGCTGATCGACGCCGCCTACACGAACTACAAGACGCTCTGCCAGCGCCTCGGCCGCGCCACCTGCTCGGTGCAGCGCACCCTGGGCGATGACGGCAAGTTCTCCCTGCCCGACCCCGCGCAGATCGAGCGGGTCATCCAGGAGCAGCGGCCCCGCGCGATCGTCGTGATCCCCTACGACAACCCGACCGGCCAGTACTACGACCACGCGGCGCTGGTCGCCCTGGCCCGGCTCGCCGTGAAGCACAACCTGTGGCTCGTGTGCGACGAGGCCTACCGCGAACTGTTCTACACCGGCGGCCGCTGCGCGAGCGTCTGGGGCCTGACCGAGGCCGACGCGCCCGGCATCACCGGCCGCCGCATCGGCATCGAGACCACCTCGAAGGTCTGGAACGCCTGCGGCCTGCGCATCGGCGCCCTGGTCACCGACAACGAGCAGTTCCACCGCAAGGCCATCGCCGAGCACACCGTCAGCCTCTGCAGCAGCGTGATCGGGCAGTACATCTTCGGCGCGGTGGCCCACGAGGACCACGCGACGCTGCGCGCCTGGTACGACCGCCAGCGCGAGTACTACCGCGGCATGCTCTTCGACTTCACGTCGCGGATGCGCGCCGCCCTGCCCGGGGTGATCGTCTCGAGCCCCGACGCCGCCATCTACTCGGTGCTGGACGTGCGCAACGTGGTGGCCGCCGGGTTCGACGCCCTGGACTTCGTCCTGTGGTGCGCGTCCGAGGGGAAGGTCGACGCCGGCGGCCGTGCGCTCACCGTGCTGACCGCACCGATGGCCGGCTTCTACAGCGTGCCCGTGGGCGAGCCCAACCCCGGCCGCACCCAGATGCGCGTGGCCTATGTCGAGACCCCCGAGCGGATGGCGATGATCCCGGAGCTGTTCGCGAACCTGCTGCGGCAGTATGAGCGCAAGCGGGCGGGTTGAGGCGCTGTCCTGCGGCCGGTGCGAATGAGAACGGGAGCCGCCGCCGGCTCCCGTTCCGCGTCCCGGTCCGGGGACTTCAGTGGTACAAGGCCTTCACGGATCCCCAGGAGCCGCTCCCGGCGGCGAGGACATCGAGCAGTTCGAAGTCGCAGGAGAGGATCGAGCCCGGATCGGTCGAAGTTCCCGTCAACTCGACACGGTACATCCCCAGGGGGATGGGAAACAGGTCGAGGTCGAACGACGCGGTGATCTTTTCTCCGGGAAGCATGTCCCACACCACCGCCAGCGCGACGCATGCGTCCACGCAGAGCGCCGTTTCGAGGTGATGGATGATGTAGGCGGGATCCGAGATGAAGTGTCCCGGCCCAGGGCCGGCGTTGTGGATGGTGATCGTCACGATGTCGCTCTGGGTATACTGCGTGGCGTCAGTGGCAACGGTCAACTGGGCGACGGCCGTCGTGGCCGCCAGGCCCAGGACGATGGTCATGGCGATGACACGGAGCGATCCTCTCATCTCCACCCTCCCTCGATAGAGGAACCACAACGCTGATGATAAGGGATCCAGGCGCGACCGGCAATTCCCAGCCGGATGCCGACGTCACTTAAGCGGCCGGCAACCGCCTTCCACATAGGGCACATAGCGCTTCAGCAGGAAATGCTGCCAGGTTTGCTCCACCACCGCCGGCCAACCCTCCAGGATCTCGCCGGCGGCGTGGACCGAGACCCGCACCAGCGTGCGCCCCTCGCCGGCGTCGGCGAAGGTCCAGGTCGTGACCATGTGGATCGCGTGACCGGCCAGGCCCAGGGGCCCCTCGTAGCGCAGCATCTCGCCGCGGCGCGCGTAGGTTACCGCGGCGTGATGCACGCCGTCGCCGCTCTCGTCGAAGACCTCGAGGAAGGCGCCGCCCGGCTTCGGTTCGACGACCAGGCGCAACGGACGGTCCGACATGGTGTGGTCCCACCAACCGGAGATGTCGCCGGTGGCGGCGTCGAAGGCCGCGGCCGGCGTCCCGGTCACCGTCGCCTCGACCGTGAAGGCGAACGAGCCGGTCGGCGGCGTCTCGGCCCGCAGGGTCGCGGCGGCGGCGAGGCATCCGATTAGAATCAGGGAAGAGCGCACGACGAGCCTCCTTGAGGATTCAGGACAGGATCGCGACCGCATCCCCCAGCCGCAGGACTCCCTCGCCGCGGGCGACGAGATTCAGGCCGAAGTCGACGCCCTCGCCGCGGCGCCGGTAGGCGGCGAGCGTGCGCAGGGGTTCGCGGCCACGCTCGCCCGTGGCCTGGTCGGTCGTGGTGACGACGCAGCGGGCGCAGGGCTTGATCACCTCGAACGTGACGGCGCCGATGCGCAACCGGCGCCACCGGTCCTCGTCGAAGGCGTCGCCGCCCCGGACCACGAGGTTGGGGCGGAAGCGGTCCATCCCGACCGCTTCGCCGCCGCTCCCGACGATCCTCGCGTTGAGATCGGCGAGCGAGGACTCGCAGGCCAGCAGGTAGGGGTAGCCGTCGGCGAAGCTGACCGCGACTTCGGGCGCGAGCCGCGCGGGACGGCGCGCGGCGGCATCCATGAAGACCAGGCCCACGGGTTCGCCGAGGAAGCGCGAGAGCCAGGCGTCGGCCTCCGCGCCGGCCGGCAGGGCGTCGACGGTGTCCTGCCAGATCTCCACCGGCGTCCGGAGCCCGTCGGGGGCCGGCGGCGGCACCCGGATTTCCCCGCACCCGTCCGCGCTCAACACCAGCACCTCGCCGTCGAGTCGCGCCGTGAGACGCGCTAGGCGGGGATGCGAGCGCTGGCTCACGAAACGGCCGTCGGCGCCCACGATCTGCCAGCGGCGGTCGCCGCGCAAACCGCGCATGCGCACCTCCGCTGCGGTCAGGTCGCAGCCGCGGGCGGATTTCAGGGGGTAGACGCAGAGGCCCGACAGCGACAGGTCGCTCATGCCCGGGCTTCCGCGAACGCGCCGTCGCCGGGGCGGATCGCGCCCTCGCGCACCACGCGCGCGAACACGCCGAACATCACGCCGCCGTCGCGCGTGCGGTACTCCTCGAGCGTGCGCAGGGGTTCCGGTCCGATCTCCCCGGTCAGGGGATCGACCGTCGTGTTGGGGCAGCGCGGGCACGGGCGCAGGATCTCGAACTCGGCCGCTCCGGTGCGCAGCCGCCGCCAGCCGTCCTCCGCATAGGGCTCGCCCCCGCGGATCACCAGGTTGGCCCGGAAGCGGTCCATGCCGACCGGGGATTCGCCGCGCGCGGCGAGTCGCCCGTTGAGGTCGGCGAGAGAAGCTTCGCAACAGATCAGGTAGGGCGCCGATCCCGCCAGGCCGTCGCTGACCGCGGGGTCGGCGGCGGCAGGTTCACCCGCCGGCGCTTCGCCGTGCGCCAGATGCGCGAGCCAGACCGTCTCGCCCAGCAGCTCGCTGAAGTAGCGGTTGGCTGCGGGGTCGGCGACCCGGGCCGCGAGCGTGCGGCGCTTGACGGTGACCGGCAGCGCAGCTGCGCTCGCTGGCGGCGGTGCGACGCGCAGGGGCGGGCCGACGGCGCCGGCGACGACGAGCGCGTCACCGTCGAGGCCGATCGCCACGGTGGCGAGCGGGGGGTGGGTCTTGAGCATGACCGGTTCGCCGGACTGGGCGACCAGCAGCCAGCGCCGGTCGCGGCGCAGGCCGCGGGCCAGCGCCATGGCCTCGGCCAGCGGCACCGCGCGCGCGGCCTTCAGCGGGTAGGCGAACAGACCGGCGATGCGGAGGTCCTGCACGGCGTCACTCCCGCGGCACGAGCCGGGACGGCACGTCCAGTTCCATCTCCAGCAGGGCCTGCGACAGCGTCTTGCCCTGCGGATCCAGCATGAGCGACACGGTGCCGCCGCCGCCGAGGGTCCGTTCCAGCAGGAAGTTCAGGGCCAGCAGGTTGGGCGCCTCGTGGCGCGTGACCCGTCCCAGCACGATGCCCTTGAAGAAGCGCCGCACGACGGCCGGCGTCAGTTCGCGGCGCAGCCAGGCGTACAGGTCGGGGCTGCGGCACAGCACGCCGATGTTGCAGGTGTCGCCCTTGTCGCCCGAGCGCGCGTAGGCCAGCGCGCGCAGCTTCACGCGGCGCGTGCGGCCGCCGGCGGCGGGCGCGGGCGGCGCCTTGACGGCGGGCACGGCCGCGGAAACCCGTGGCGGGGCCGGATCCGTGAAGGAGACGACGTCGTTGCGCTCGGGGCCGTGGGTGTCCAGGGCCGTGACCCGGGCCGTGACGCTGCTGCGACGGATCAGGGCGGGCCAGTAGGCCACGACCTCCGACGGCTTCGGCCGCCCGCCGGTCACCGCCAGGCCCGAGGGACCCGAGAGGATCATCGTCGGCAGCACCATGCCGAAGTCGTGGACCTTGGCGCGGTCGTGGTCGCGCACGCCCAGGCGCAGCAGCACCTCGTCGGTCTCGCAGCGGCCGAGGGTCTCCGGCCAGATCGAGCCGGTGCCGACGACCGAGGTGTGGGTGGCGGCGAATTTGTGCCCCACGCGACGCCAGAAGGCGCGGGCGAGCGTCTCCGCCTTCTGCGTGGCCTCGGGACCGCTGACCAGGATGGTGCCGACGGCCTTCCATCCGTCCTGGTAGGCCATCGAGACCTTGAAGTTCTCGGGCCGCGGCACCCCGCGCACGCCCGAGACGCGCACCCGGTCGCGGCCCAGGTCCTCCAACCGGATCGAGTCGAAGCGTGCGATGACGTCGGGCGAGATGTAGGAACGCGGGTCGCCCATCTCGTAGACGAGCTGCTCCTTCACGGTCTTCTCGCTGACGAGACCGCCGGTGCGGCGGTGCTTGGTCACGACGAAGGACCCGTCCGGCGACACCTCGACGATCGGGTAGCCGATGCGGTCGTAGGTGGGCACGTCGCGCCAGTCGGTCAGGTTGCCGCCGGTGGCCTGCGTGCCGCACTCGATGACGTGGCCGGCGACGATGCCCGCGGCGAGGCGGTCCCAGTCGTCCTCGTCCCAGCCGAACTCGTGGATCAGCGGCGCCAGCGTGATGCCGGTGTCGGTCACCCGGCCGGTCACCACCACGCGGCAGCCCATTTCCAGCGCCCGCACGACCGGTTCGGCCCCGAGGTAGACGTTGGCGGCGGACACGCGGGAGAGGTGCGGCGCCAGCGGCGCGCCGGTCTCCATGTTGTCGAGGGGGTCGCCGCCGTCGCGCAGTTCCGCCAGCCGGCCCAGGATGTCGTCGCCGGAGACCACGCCCACCTTCAGGCGCAGGCCCAGCCCGCGCGCGATCTCGACCAGCTTGCGGCCGAGTCCCTCGGGATTCACGCCGCCGGCGTTGGTGATGACCGTCGCGCCGCTCTCCATCATTAAAGGCAGGCAGTCGCGCATCTGGTCGACGAAGTCCGTCGCGTAGCCCAGCTCCGGGTCCTTGGCGCGCTGGCGCTGCAGGATGGACATCGTGACTTCGGCCAGGTAGTCCAGGGAGACGTAGTCCAGCGGTCCGCCCTCGAGCTGGCGGCGCAGGGCGCGGACGTCGTCGCCCCAGTACCCGCCGGCGTTGCCGATGCGGATGGTGCGTGTCATGGACAGCTCCCGGTTGGCGTGGGCGGACGGGAAGGGATGCTAAAGGCCGCGCCGATCCGGGACAAGGTCATTTCCCGCCAAGAGCGTCGAAAGAGCCGGGCCGAGTTCCCCTCAGACCCGGCTCTCGAGGGACGATGCCGAGCTCAGTTCGGCAACTTGGCACACTCCTGACGCAGCAGATCGGCGAAGGCCTCCGCGTCGCGGCACTCGATCTCCGTGCGGTGGATGTACCGCACTGGCCGACCGTCCCGCAACAACAGGGCCGAGGGGCTGCTGGGGGGGAGTTGGGCGAAGCGGGACCGTGCCTGGGACGCAGCCTCGAGGTCCATCCCGGCGAAAATCGTCCCGAGGTGATCGGGACGGATCTCCCCGGCCAGGAATCGGCTGAGACCCGGGCGGGCGCTGCCGGCGGCGCAACCGCACACGGAATTGAAGAAGAGCAGGGAAGTGCCCGGTCGCGCCAGGAAGGCGTCCACCGCCTGGGGCGCGGTCAGCTCTTCGAAGCCCAGGCTCGTCAGTTCGGCGCGCATGGGCTGGGTCAATACTGAATCGTACATATCATCAACCTCCGACAAAGTCGGTGAAGGGCAAGTTTCGGAACATTGATTATGATATCAATGTTCATTAAAGGCCGCCATGAATCAGGTCTCCCGCGGTCCCGACTTGAAATCCGGGCGGCGGCGCCTATCCTTGGGGCGTGTTGCTCGACCCGAACCCCCGGAGGCACCCGGTGAAGATGACGACCCTGGCGATCCTGGTGATCGCGTTGCTGGCGGCCCTGAGCGGCTGCGGCGAAAAGAAGAGCGATTCGGCCGCCGCCTGGAACCAGAAAGCTGCGGCCGTGGCCAAGGAGAGCCCGAGCGGGGCCGCCCCGGCCGGCATGGCCGCCGGCGGCAGCCTCGGCGGCGAAGTCGCTGAGACCTTCAATTCCGGCGGTTACACCTACGTCCGCCTCAAGACGCCCGGCGGCGAACTGTGGGCGGCCGGTCCCGAGGGCCAGGTCCAAGTCGGGCAGAAGCTCGAACTGGTGGGCGCCATGGCCATGCAGAACTTCCACTCCGCGAGCCTGAACCGCGACTTCGCGCAGATCTGGTTCGCGGCCTCGTTCGCTGCGCCGGGCCAGGTCCCCCCGGCCGACATGCAGGACGAGATCAAGAAGGCCCACGGCGGCGTGGCCGTCGGCAAGAGCGAGGGCGACTTCAGCGGCCTGACGACCCCGTCGGGCGGTCTGAAGGTCGCCGAGGTGAACACGCGCCGCACCGAGCTGGCGGGCAAGACCGTCAAGGTGCGCGGCAAGGTCGTCAAGTCGCTGAGCGGCATCATGGGCCGCAACTGGCTGCACGTGCAGGACGGCTCGGGCGACGGTGAAAGCGCCGACCTGACCGTGACCTCCGGCACGTCGGCGAAGGTGGGCGACACGGTCCTGATCGAGGGCGTGCTGTCGGTCGACAAGGACTTCGGCAGCGGCTACTTCTACAAGGCGATCGTCGAGGACGCGACGGTCCGCGTGGAGCAGTCCTCGTAAGAGACGGCTGTCACGGGCACGGCGACGGACGGCGGCCGCGGTCGCCGTCCGTCGCGTTTATCCCGGAGGGTCCGGAGCCGAGATGAGCGAGCGCACCATCCTGCACGTGGACATGGACGCCTTCTTCGCGTCGGTGGAGGTGCTCGACGACCCGCGCCTGCGCGGCAGGCCCGTGATCGTCGGCGGCACGCCCGAGGGGCGCGGCGTGGTGTCGGCCGCCAGCTACGAGGCGCGCCGCTACGGCGTGCACAGTGCGATGAGCGCGGCCCGCGCCGTCCGGCTCTGCCCCGACGGCGTGTTCCTGCGCGTGCGCATGGAGCGCTACGCCGAGGTGTCGGGCTGGATCTTCGACGTTTTCCACGAGATCACCCCGCTGGTCGAGCCGCTGTCGGTGGACGAGGCCTTCCTGGACGTCGGCGGCTGCCGGCGCCTGCTGGGGGACGGCCCCGCCATCGGGCGCCTCGTGAAGCGCCGTCTCCAGGACGAGATCGGGCTGGTCGCGTCGGTCGGCGTGGCGCCGAACAAGTTCCTGGCCAAGCTGGCGAGCGACCTGGAGAAGCCGGACGGCTTCGTGGTGGTCGATCCGGCGCGCGTCCAGGCTTTCCTGGATCCCCTGCCGGTGGGGCGGATGTGGGGCGTGGGGGAGAAGTCCGCGGCCGTCCTGGAAGCGCTGGGCATCCGGACGCTGCGCGACCTGAGGCTGGCCGACCCGGTCCGCCTGGAGTCGCGCCTGGGCGCGGCGTTCACGCAGCACGTGACGGCCCTGGCGGCCGGCCGCGACGAGCGCCCGGTGACGACGGACCGCGAAGCCCGCAGCATCGGCCACGAGACGACCTTCGCCGAGGACATCGGCGAGCGCGAAGCCCTGGTGGAGGTGCTCGACCTGCTCGCGCACAAGGTGGCCCGCCGGCTGCGCCGCGCCGGCAAGCTCGCGCGGACGGTGCAGATCAAGGCCCGCTTCCCCGACTTCACGACCGTCACCCGCGCCGAGACCCTGCCCGAGCCCACCGACCGCACCGATGCGGTGCGCGACGCCGCCCGCCACCTGTTCGACGGGCAGCTGGATCGCCGGGGACGCCCGCTGCGGCTGATCGGCCTCTCGATGCAGAACCTCGTCGACCCCGAGGCGCGGCCGCCGACCCTTTTCCCGGATCCCGCCGAGGAGCGCGGCCGGACCCTCGACGCGATCATGGACCGGGCCGCCGACCGCTACGGCGGGAAAGCGATCACCCGCGGCCTGCCGCGCCGCAAGCCCGGCGCCTGACCCGGCAGTCGCAGCTTGCGGGTCGGGGCCGCTTCTGCGATCCTGCCCGGGGCCCGCGAACGGAAGGACACCCATGCGCAGGACCGTCGTCGGAGTCATGGGTGGCTGCGCCGTCCCGCCCGCCACGCTGGAACATGCGCACGAACTGGGCCGGCTCATCGCCGCCGAGGGCTGGGTCCTGCTCAACGGGGGCCGGCCGACCGGGGTCATGGACGCCTCGGCCCGCGGCGCCCGCGAGGCCGGCGGCCTGACCGTGGGCGTGCTGTTCGACGACGACCAGGCCGCGGCCAGCGAGCACCTGGATATCGTGATCCCGACCGGCATGGGCGCCGGACGCAACATCATCAACGTGCTGGGCAGCGACGCGATCGTCGCCTGCCGCGGCAACGGCGGCACCCTGAGCGAAGTCGCCATGGCCCTGCGCTTCGGCAAGCGGGTCGTGCTGCTGGACTTCGACCCCGGCCGCCAGTTCCTGGATCTGTGCGGCGACGGCCGGTGGAGCCTGGCCGCGACCCCCGTCGAAGCCGTGGCCCAGGTCAAGACCTGGCTCGCCCGGCCGAAGGATTGACCCATGTGCGGCATTTGCGGAGCTGTGGCGCTGGAGGGACGGCTCGTCGTCCCTGACGGCGCGCCGGAGCGGATGATCGGCGTGATGCGCCACCGCGGGCCCGACGAGTTCGGCGCCTGGCGTGACGACCGCGTCCTGCTCGGCCATGCCCGGCTGAGCATCATCGACCTGGCGACGGGCCAGCAGCCGATGGGCGACGCCGCGGGGCGCCTCTGGCTGACTTTCAACGGCGAGATCTTCAACTACGTCGAGCTGCGCGAGGAGCTGCGCGCTCTCGGGCACACGTTCCGCACGACCTCGGACACCGAAGTGCTGCTGGAATCCTACCGCCGCTGGGGCGACGCCTGCGTGGAGCGCTTCGTGGGCCAGTTCGCCTTCGCGCTCTGGGACGGCGAGCGCCGCCGGCTGCTGCTGGCCCGCGACCGCTTCGGCATCCGGCCCCTGTTCTGGACCGTGCGCGACGGTGTCCTGCTGTTCGCCTCGGAGATCAAGGCCCTCGGCGCCTGGAATATGGAAGCGCCCCTGCTGGACCCGGGCGCCCTGAGCGAGATCTTCACCTACTGGGTGAACATCCCGCCGGCGACGCCCTTCCGCGGGGTCTGGCAGCTGCCGGCCGGCCACACGGCGACCATCGAACTGGGAGAGGGCGGCAACACCCGCCCCGAGCTGCGCCCGCGCCGCTACTGGCACCCGACGTTCCTGCCCGCCCGCGAGGACCACCGTTTCGTGGCCCGCGACGAGCTGCCGGGCATGGCGCGCCGGATCCGCGAACTGCTGGCCGACGCGGCGGTCATCCGCCTGCGGGCCGACGTGCCGGTCGGCGCCTACCTGTCCGGCGGTCTGGACTCCTCGGCGACCGCGGCGCTCATCCAGCACACGACGCAGCGCCGGATGAAGACCTTCTCGGTGGGCTTCAAGGACGCGGCCTACGACGAGACCCGCTGGCAGACGATGATGGCGGAGCACCTGGGCACCGACCACGAGTCCATCAGCGTGGGCGACGCCGAGATCGCCGGCGCCTTCGCGCGCGTGGTGTGGCTGAGCGAGACGCCGCTGCTGCGCACCGCGCCGGCGCCGCTGTACGCGCTGTCCGGTCTGGTCCGCTCCCAGAACTACAAGGTCGTGCTCACCGGCGAGGGGGCCGACGAGGTCTTCTGCGGCTACAACATCCTGCGCGAGGCCAAGGTGCGCGCCTTCTGGGCGCGCGATCCGCGCTCGCGCCGCCGCCCGCTGCTGCTGACGAAGCTCTACCCTTATCTGCAGCAGTCGCCGCCCGGGTTCCTGGCGCAGTTCTACGGGGCGGGACTCGAAGAGGCGGCAAGCGACCCGTACTTCTCGCACCGGCCGCGCTGGCGCAACACCGGGACGATCGGCGCCTTCCTGGCGGCCGACATCCAGGAGGCGGCCGTGGCCCGCGACAGCGAGGAGCGCCTGGGCGCCTCGCTGCCCCCCGAGTTCCGTCTCTGGGGTCCGGTCGCGCGCGCGCAGTACCTGGAGATGACCCTGTTCATGGCGGGCTACCTGCTCTCTTCGCAGGGCGACCGCATGCTCATGGGCCACAACGTCGAGGGCCGCTTCCCGTTCCTGGACCACCGCCTGGCCGAGCTGGCGGGCACGCTGCCGGCCAGCGCCAAGCTGGCGAGCCTGAACGAAAAGTCTTTACTGAAGCAGGCGGTGGCCGATCTGTTGCCTGCGGCCATCGTGCAGCGGCCCAAACAGCCTTATCGCGCCCCGGACAGCGCCAGCTTCTTCGTCGGGCCGGGCGCCGACTTGGTGCGCGAGGCCTTCGACACCGAGGCTCTGCTAGAGACCGGCCTGATCGACCCGCAGCGCACCGCGGGCCTGCTGCGCAAGTGGCAGGCCGGCAAACTGACCAGCGCGCGCGACAACATGGCGTTCGTGGGCCTGCTCAGCCTGCAGTTGCTGGCCCGGCAGTTCGGCCCGGAATTCGCGCAACGCGTCCGCGACGACGCGCTGCGCCCCGAAGAAGTGAACTGGCGCGGCGGCCCGGTCGCCGCCTGATCATCGGCACAGAGAGGGAGATCCAGGATGGAATTGCGACAGCAGATCCGCGGCTTCGTGGTCGAGAACTTCCTGTTCGGCGACGGCGCCCCGCTCAAGGACGACAAGATGTCGCTGCTGGACAACGGCATCATGGACTCCGTCGGCGTGATGGAACTCGTCGCCTTCCTCGAGGGCGACCTCGGGCTGGGCATCGAAGACCAGGAGCTCGTGCCGGAGAACCTCGATTCGATCGACAACCTCGTCGGCTTCGTCACCCGCAAGCGGGGGTAGGAACGTGACCGTCCACGGCATGCTGTTGGAGACCGCGGCCCGCCGCCCGGACGCCGCGGCCATCACCCACGGCGAGCGCCACGCAAC
This sequence comes from Candidatus Latescibacterota bacterium, assembly GCA_030658975.1. Lineage (GTDB taxonomy): Bacteria > Krumholzibacteriota > Krumholzibacteriia > LZORAL124-64-63 > LZORAL124-64-63 > PNOJ01. The sequence continues at coordinate 18,463 of JAUSBL010000043.1, read as the reverse complement.
CTTCGCGGGCGTGGCCGGCGAGGCCGGGCGCATCGCCCGCTTCCTGCGCGAGCGCGGCGTGCGCCGCGGCGATCGCGTGGCCGTGCTGGTGGAGAATTCCCCCGAATACGTGGCCGCCTTCTTCGGCGTCCTGCAGGCCGGCGCCTGCTGCGTGGCCCTCAACCATGCGAACAAGGAAGAGACCCACCGCGCTCTGCTGCGCGACTGCGGCGCGGTCGCCCTCTGGACGCGCGCCCGTGAGGCGCGCGCCCTGCCCGAGATCGTCGAGGACTGCCCCGACCTGCGCTTCGCGGTGGTCGATCGCGCCAACCCGGGCTGGCGGCTGCCCGCGGGCCTCGGCCTGCACCGCGCCGACGAATCGGCGGCGCTCGCGCCCCTCGACGGCGCCGGCGAAGCTGGCCCCGACGACCTGGCTGCGATCCTCTACACCAGCGGCTCGACCGGCACGCCCCGCGGCGTGACCCTGACCCACGGCAACCTCGTGGCGAACACCGAGCAGATCCTGGCCTACCTGAAGCTGGGCCCCGATGACAGCATCTGCTGCGTGCTGCCCTTCCACTACAGCTTCGGCAACTCGCTGCTGCTGACCCACGTGCGCTGCGGCGGCCGCACGGTCATCGACAACCGCTTCGCGTTCCCGCAGCAGGTGCTCGAGACCCTCGCGCGGGAGCGCTGCACCGGGTTCTCGGGCGTGCCGAGCCACTACGCGATCCTCTGCGCGCGGACCGACTTCCTCGAGCGTCCCCACCCGGACCTGCGCTACATCACGCAGGCCGGCGGCGCCATGGCCCCCGACCTGGTGCGGCGCATCCGCGGGGCCCTGCCCGACCGGATCGCGGTCTACATCATGTACGGGCAGACCGAGGCCTCCGCGCGGCTGTCGTGGGTGCCGCCGGAGCGCCTTCACGAGAAGTTCGGCTCGATCGGCAGGGGCATCCCCGGCGTCTCGCTGACCGTGCGCCGCCCCGACGGCAGCGAGTGTGACGCGGGCGAGCAGGGGGAGATCGTGGCCGCCGGCCCCAACATCATGCGCGGCTACTGGAACGCCCCGCAGGAGACCGCCGAGGTGCTCTTCCCCGACGGCCTGCACACCGGCGACCTGGCCTACCGCGACGCGGACGGCTTCATCTTCATCGTCGACCGCGTGAAGAACATGATCAAGGCGGGGGCGAACCGGGTCAGTTCGAAGGAAGTCGAGGAGACGCTGCTGCAGCGGCCCGAGGTGGTCGAGGCCTGCGTGATCGGCGTGCCGGACGCGCTGCTCGGCGAGGCCATCGAGGCCTGGATCGTGCCGGCCGACGCCGCGTCCTTCGACGAGCAGGCCCTGCTGCGCCACTGCGCGTCGAAGCTCGCCAGCTTCAAGATCCCACGCCGACTGCATGCCGTGGAGGCTTTGCCCAAGAATTCGTCGGGCAAGGTGTTGAAGGCCGAACTGCGTGCCGCCGTGCGCTGAGCCGCCGCCGGCTGTCTACTTCGCCAGCAGCCCCCCCCGCTGGTAGATCTCCATCTGCACCTGGCTGAACGGCTCGCCCTGGAGGCGGCCGCCGTCCCACGCGATCTGGCCGCTGCCCAGGTCGACGGTGATCGTGTCCCCGCTCTTCAGGCCGGCCTTCACCGCGTCGGCCGCCACCACCGGCAGACCCGCGTTGATGGCGTTGCGCTCGTAGATCGCGCCGTAGCTGCGCGCGACCAGCGCCTGCACGCCCAGCGCCGCGAAGCAGTCCACGGCCTGCTGCCGCGAGGAGCCGCAGCCGAAGTTGCCGCCGGTGACCACGATGTCGCCGGGCTGCGCCTTCTGCGCGAAGTCCTTCCAGCCTTCCAGATTGTCGAACGCGTACTGGCCCATCTGCTTGGGGTCGGTGATGGCCAGGTAGCGGTTGTGGAAGATCATGTCGGTGTCCACGTTGTCGACGTCGACGACCCAGACGCGGCCGGTCAGCACGGTGGGCTTGGCGCCGACCGCGGCGTCCGGTCCCTTCGCCGCGGTCTTCACCGCGGCCGCCGGCGCGGCGAACAGCACCGGCTGCGCGGGCACCGTCGCTTCGGTGCAGATGACGCCGGCCACGGCCGAGGCCGCGGCGGTCTCGGGACTCGCCAGGTAGACCTCGCCCTTGCCCTGCTTGCCGGCGAAGTTGCGGTTGCCCGTCGAGACGGTGACCTCGCCGGGACCGTTCTGGCCGATCTGGCCGGCGGCGCAGCCGCCGCAGCCGGCGTTGCCGATCAGCGCGCCGGCGTCGGTGAAGATCTTGACCAGCCCCTCGTCCAGGGCCTGCTGCCACACCGCGCGCGTCGCCGGCACGATCTTCAGCACGACGCCGGGGGCGACCTTGCGCCCCGCGAGCAGCCGCGCGGCCGCGCGCAGGTCCTCGATGCGGCCGTTGGTGCACGATCCCACGAACACCGAGTCGACCTTGCGGCCGGCGACCTCGGCGACGGGCACCGTGTCCTCGGGGTGGCCGGGTCGCGCGATCATCGGCCCGAGGCCGTCGACGTCGACCACGACCGTGAGGTCGTAGTGCGCGTCGGCGTCGGCCGCGATGGCCGGGAAGCCGCGGCCGCCCGCCCGGTCGCACCAGGCGAGGATTTCGGGGCCGGGCTCGAACAGGGCGATGATGCCGCCCATCTCGGTGGCCAGGCTGGCGATGGTGATGCGGTCGGGCAGGGAGAGCTTGGGCACGATGTCGCCGACGATCTCGGCGGCGTAGCCCAGCAGGCCGTCCGCGCCGAGCGTCTGCAGCATCTTCAGGACGATGTCCTTGGCCGTGGCGTCGGGGCCGGGGCGGCCCTCCAGCACGACCAGCGCCGATTTCGGCACCTTGAACCAGACCTTGCCCGCGGCCCAGGCGTAGGCGATGTCCTGGTCGCCCATGCCCTGCCCGAAAGCGCCGACCGCGCCCACGATGTTGGCGTGGCTGTCTGTGCTGACGAACGTCGAGCCCGGCCCGACCAACCCCTCCTCGAGCGCGAGATGGGTGCCGATGCCCTGCGTGATGTCGCGCAGCCCCACGCCGGTCTCGCGCGCGTACGTGCGGCAGTACTGCTGGTTCGCGGCGTAGCCCTGGTCCGACCCGCCGGGGTTGCAGTCGAAGGTGAACAGGGTCCGCGACGGATCGTCGACCGTCAGGCCGGCTTTCTGCAGGTTCTTGACCACGTTGGCGCCGCCGAAGTCGCGGGCCGCGCGCACGTCCACGCGCATGTCCACCGTGGCGCCGGGGAACACGGGCTGGTCGCAGTGCGCGGCGATGATCTTCTCGATGAGGGTCAGTCCCATGGATCCACCTCGGGCCAGCAGGCCGTCTCAAGGTTCGTCGTCAGTCGTCGTCTTCGCCGCCGGGGAGGCCGAAGTCGGGCTCGTCGCCGTCCAGGCCGGCGGCCAGGCCGGCCGAGGTCTCGCGCGAGTCCCAGCACTGCTGCTGGGCCTCGTACTCCAGGGACAGCATCGTGGTCAGGTCGAATTCGCTCGACTGCTGCACCGCCAGCTTGCTCAGGCGCAGCGCCGGCTGGGGGATGCCCGCCAGGCGGCGGCAGTACGCCTCGACCTCCTGCTCGAATTCCTGGGGCGTGAACACGCGGTCCAGCAGGCCCAGGCGCGACGCCTCGTCCGCGGACAGCGTGCGGCCCGACCACAGGACGTCCAGGGCGCGGTTGGGGCCGATCGCGCGCGGCAGCGTCGAAGTCAGGCCCCAGTCGGGCAGCAGACCCAGCCGCATGTCCTGCGTCGTGAAGGTGGCCGTGCCGGCGGCCAGACGCACGTCGGCCGCCATGATCAGTCCGAAGCCGCTGTCGCGCACGTCGCCCGATACGGCGGCGACGATGGGCTTGCCGAGCTCCTGCATCAGGGTCACGACGCGGCGGATGGTGTCGAGATCGGCGGCCACGGTCCCCATGCCGGCGTCGCCGGCCTGCGCCTCGGCGGCAGCGCGCAGGTCCATGGCGGTGTCGAAGGGACCGCCGGCGTCCGACAGCAGGATCACGCGGGCGGCGCGGTCCTCCTGCAGGCGCAGCAGGGCGTCGACCAGCTCGTCGCCCAGTTCCTGCAGCGAGGGCGTGGCCGGTCCGAGCAGCGACAGGGTCGCGACCCCGTCACGGACCTCGCAATCGAAGAAATCGTAGGTCATGACCCTCCCGGGTGTGGTCGCCGCGGGCGTGCGGCGGCTTGGCGCAGTCCGCGCCCGTGCTCTGGACGATAGGCGGCGGCCGCCGCGGTGTCAACGCGGCCCGGAACGGCAGGCCGGCGCGACAGATCTGGACAGGCGCGGCGGCGGCGGGTATCCTCCCGGGACTTCGCACCCGGGGGATTCCCGAGAGGAAAATGCGGCATGAAGGTGTTCCTGACCGGCGGCACGGGTCTGGTGGGGCGGGCGGTGGTCCGCGCGCTGATCGAGCGCGGCGACGAGGTCGTGTGCGTCACCCGCGACAGCAAGCGCGCGCTGTCGCGCCTGTCCCGCCCGGTGGAGATCGTCGAGGGGGACCCGACCGTCCCGGGACCCTGGCAGCGGGTGCTGGGCGACTGCGACGCGGTCGTCAACCTGGCCGGCGAGCCCATCGCCGCCAAGCGCTGGACCCGCAAGCGCAAGGCGCTGCTGCGCCGCTCCCGTCTCGAGAGCACGCGCAACGTGGCGGCGGCGATCAACGCGGGCGAGCGGGTGCGCGTGCTGGTCAGCGCGTCGGCCGTCGGCTACTACGGCGACGGCGGCGCCGAGCCGCTCTACGAGGAGACCGAGGGCGGTCGCGACTTCCTGGGCCGGCTGGCCCACGAGTGGGAAGGCTGCGCCCTGGAGGCCGACAACGGCCGCACGCGCGTGGCGCTGCTGCGCACCGGCCTGGTGCTCGATCGGGAGGACGGGGCCCTGCCCCGCATGATCCTGCCGTACCGGTTCGGCCTGGGTGGTCCGCTGGGCGACGGGCGCGGCTACGTGCCCTGGATCCATCGTCACGACCTGGTGCGCGCGATCCTGCACATCCTGGACCGTGAATCGATGGCCGGACCCGTCAACGCGGTGGTTCCCGACCCGCCGACGCGCCGCGAGTTCGCCCGGACGCTCGGCCGCGTGCTGGGCCGCCCCAGCGGCTTCACCACCCCCGGCTTCGTGCTGGGACTGGTGCTCGGCGAGATGTCCACGATGCTGCTGCAGAGCTGCCGCGCCGTTCCGAAGGCACTGCGCGCCAACGAGTTCCAGTTCGAGTACCGGGAGTTGGAGCCGGCGTTGCGGCACCTGTTGTCCTGACGACGGCGGTTGGTGTACACTGGCGGACCCGGACACATTCGCAAGGGAGGTCGCGGGATGCGGCACGTGCTGAGCTTGGCCCTGGTCCTGACCCTGGCGGCGCTCGCCACCCCCGCCTCCGCCCAGATCGCGTACCAGCCCCTGGCGCCGGGCTGCGCCTGGACGTACACCGACGAGCGCGTTGTCGAAGCGGTGGGATCAGCCGTCATCCAGGGGGAGGACGTCGTCGAACTGATCTGGACCGAGCCGGATCAGGTCTACCACAACTTCTGGTCCCTGGGACCCACGGGCGCCGTCTACCTGCACGCCGCCTACAACGAGGACGGCGTTTTCGTGGCGAGCTACGCGCCGCCCATCCAGTGGCTCCCGGCAGTCGCCGCCACGGAGCGCTGCTGGAGCACCACCACGCGCATCTACTGGAGCCTCGACGACTCCGTCCCCTACACCGAGGCAACGCTCACCTACTGCGTCACGGACGGCGGCGTCCTGACCGTGCCGGCCGGCGACTTCGACGCCGTCGCGGTCGCGTCGTCCACACCTCCGTTGCAGGGCGCGCGCGGCGCCGCGGACTACGACGTCCAGGGCCGCCGGTTCGACAGCGCCGTTCGGCAGGCTGAGCCGTCCTGGTACGCCGCCGGCGTCGGACTGGTCAAGGAAGGCGCCTGGGAACTCACGACCTACGGCGGCCCGACCCCGTTCGGAACTTCGACCTGGGGCGAAATCAAGGCGATCTACAGATAAGTGGCGCCCACTGACGACGAGGGCCGCCACCCCGCGGGGTGACGGCCCTGCTCATTTCCGACCGGGGACGTCGTTCACCTGTAGAGCGTCTTGACGGCTCCAATCGTCATGTCCTCGTTGTCGACGATGTTGTCGAGCGTCATCTGGCCGCGGATTTCGCCGCCGGGGAAGTTCGAGCTGTGCACGTTGATGTAGATCAGGCCCGCGACGAGGTTGTCGTACTGCAACGCGGTCAGGTCCCAGGTGCCCGCCACCGGCGAACCGTTCGGCAGGCCGAAGGCGACCGGACCGTTGACGCCGGCCGCGGCGGTGTGGAAGTGGACGGCGGTCTGCGCGCTCGAAAGACCGCTGAACTCCAACATGTAGGAACCGACCAGGGTCTCGGTGTCGACGGTGAGCGTTGCGATCCCAGTGGCGGTGCTGGCGTTGGGCGGAACCTCCGAAGCGCCGGAAAGGGTCGTGGTGTAGGTGGCCACATCGGCATGGGCGGCGCCGGCGCCGAGACCCAGCAGCAGGACAGCCGCCGCAGCGGACAGGACGGACTTATCAATCGATCGCATGAGGAGTACCTCCGGATTCAAGTAGGGACACTGAACCCGGATAGATTACCAAATTAGTCTGATATTGCAAGTCAATACGCCATCGTCTCCAGCCGGAAGCCGGAACCCGCTCATATCACATCAGATCCGGAATTTATCCGACCACAAAAGCGTCAGCTTCAATGTCCCCCCGCGCGAAGCGCGCCAGCGACAGCGAGTCGATGATCTTGTCGGGCTCGCCGGTGGTGATCTGCTTCGCCAGCCGCGAGGCGGCCATCGGGGCCAGCATGAAGCCGTGGCCGCTGTAGCCGCAGGCCATCTGGTAGCCTTCGAGACCGGGGACGCCGCCCAGGATGGGGCGGTGGTCGGGTGTCACGTCGTACATGCCGGCCCACTGGCGCATCAGGCGCAACTGTCGCGCCGGGGGCCAGTAGGCGGTCAGGGCGCGGGCGAAACGCACCGCGAAGCGCAGCTGGCTGCGCGTGTCGAACTGGTCGGGGCGGTCCCAGTGCGGCTCCTGCGGGTCGCCGATGCCGCCGACGATCTCCCCGCGCATGCTCTGGCTGAAGTAGATGCCGTCGCTGATGGAGATGACCATCGGGTCCAGGAACGGCTTGCACGATTCGCTGACCATGATCTCGTGGCGTTCCTGGCGGTTGGGCAGCTGCACGCCGACCATCGCCGCCAGCGAGCGCGACCACGGCCCGGCGCAGTTGATCAGCAGCGGCGTGGCGATCTCGCCGCGGTCGGTGACCACGCCGGTGATGCGGCCGTCGCCGTGCCGCACCTCGAGCAGACGCGTGCGGATGAAGATCTGCACGCCCCGGCGCGCCGAGGCTTTCGCGTAGCCCCACACCACGCTGAACGGGTAGGCCGTGCCGTCCTTCTGGCAGAAGCTGGCGCCCTTCAGGCGCGAGATGTCCAGCTGGGGCACGATCTCCAGGCACTCGCGCGGCTCCAGGAAGCGGCTGGGCACCTGGCAGGAGTTCTGCAGGGCGACGGCCTTGCGCATGCTGTCGAGGTGGGACTCGTCCTCGGTCACCATAAGGTAGCCGCCCTGCCGGAAGAACGTCTGCAGGCCGAGCTCGCCCGCCAGGCGCTCGAAGGCGGCGACGCTCTCCTGGGCCAGGCGGATGTTCTCTTCGGTCGTCCACTGCTGCCGGATGCCGCCGCCGCAGCGCCCGGTCGAGCCGCTGCCGAGGTAATCCCGCTCCAGCACGACGAGGTGCTTCATGCCGCGCCGCGCCAGCTCGTAGGCGATGGCCAGGCCGTTGATGCCGCCGCCGACGATGACCGCGTCGGCCGTCGCGGGTACGGGTCCTTCGGGCAGGGGGATCACGAGCCCACCTCCGGGTCTTTGCGGAGCAGCGCGGTTTCCATCTCACCCATCAGCGGCGGCAAATCCAGGCTCGCGAGTTCCTCGAAGGTCAGCGGCTCGATGGGAGGGCGGATGTTCGTCAGCGGGATCTGCGCGGGGTCGATGCCGCGCAGGCGCGCCAGTTCCAGCGCGGACTCGCAGAGGCAGCCCTTGCCCTGGCAGAAGCCGGTGCCCACGCCGGTGAACCGCTTCAGCGCTTCCATCTCGGCGAAGCCGTCGCGGTAGGCCTTGCCGAACTCCTCGATGGTCACGTCCTCGCAACGGCAGAGGATGCGCTTGCTCACGCCGTCACCTCCTCGAGCAGGTCGGCGAGCGTGGCGCCGGCCGCTTCGCCGGCGATCAGCAGCCGCAGGCCGGCCGGGGTGCGGCCGTCCCAGCGCCCGGCGGCGGCCCCCCGCGGCACGTAGCCGCCGCGCAGGGGATCGAGCACGAGGTCGGCCCCGAGCTGGTAGGCGCCGTCGTAGACGGGTTTGCCGCGGCCGCAGATCACGGCGAGCTCGCAGGCGGTCTCGTCGCGGGTCCCGCCCTGCCCGGCGTCCCAGCGCAGCGCGGCCAGCGAGCCCGCGCGGCCCAGGGCGGCCAGGGGCCGCACGCCGGTCAGCAGCCGCCAGCCGAGCCGGCGGGCGGTGGCCAGCGCGTCCGCGTCGGGGGCGGCGGTGGGATCCAGGGCGAGGATGACCCGCGCGCCGCGCGCGTGCAGCAGGGCGGCGCTGAGCCACTGGTCCGGCCCGTGACCCCAGACGACCGCGGTGCGTCCGCGCAGGTCGATCCCGTCGCGCCCGGCCAGGCGGTAGAGGGCGCGCGGCCCGATGATGCCCGGCAGGTCGTGGTCGTCGAACAGGCCCAGCTGGTCCAGCGCGCCGGCGGCCCAGACGATGCGGTCGGCGCGCGCGACGGCCAGGCCCGTGCCGTCGCGCAGCAGCAGCATGTCGGGCTGGTAGCAGCCGACCACCGTGGTCGCGGCGGCGCGGGTCACGTGCGGTGCGGCGTCGAGGAGCGCGTCGCGCTGGTGCAGGACCTCCCGCAGGCGGCGCAGGCGGTGCAGGCCGGCCAGGGGGTCGCCGTCGCCCGCGGCGGCGAGGTCCAGGGCTTCGCGGCGCTGGCCGCCGCTGCGGGGCGCGTCGTCGATCAGCAGCGTGCGGTCCTCGGCGGCCAGCGCCGCGCCCAGCCCGGCGGCGCCGCCGCCGACCACGATCGTGTCCCAGCGGCCCAGGTCGCGGGAGCGCGGCGGGGGCGCCGCGTCGTGTCCGGCCGCCTCCGCGCGCCGGGCCGTTTCGTCGGGCAGACGGCCGACGCCGGTCAGCGGACGGATGAAGCGCATGAACAGCTTCGCCACGATTGTGGGTTTGGTGAACCACTTGTAGTAGAAGCCGACCGGCATCAGGTGGCCGGTGTTGGCCAGCGCGGCCTGCATGGGACGGCCGTAGACGGCGCCGGTGTCCTGGCGGGCGACGCGCAGGTCTTCGCGCACCGGCGTGTTGCAGGCGCGGACGTTCGGGACGCCGTCGATGCGCATCAGGCAGCCCATGCAGTGGCCGCGCGCGCACGAGGCGCCGCGGGGGCGGCCGTACTTGGGGCTGTGGGAGAGGACCTTGACGCCGTGGTCCCACAGCGCAGCCGCGACCGACTGGCCGGGGCGGCAGGTGAGGGGGCGGCCCTCGAACAGGATGGTCACGGCGGGGTCGGCCACGGGCGGCTCCTTTCGCGCGACGGCGCAGCGGAGCGAAACATAGGCCGGGCGCCGGGGGTGGGCAAGGCGGCACCCGCGAAATGAACGGGCGTTTTCTTCTCTTTGAGGTCGGCGTCCGCAGCATATATTTGACGACCCGCCGCCGTCGCGAGCCGCAAGCCTGGTTTCGTGCAAGGAGCTGGTCATGTCGTCGCAGAATTTCGCCGCCGTGCGCATGGAAGCCATCGACAAGAAGATCGAGTTCGTGGACCTGAAGGTCCTGGACCTCGTCGGCCGCCTGCACCACATCACCTTCCCCTTCGACCGCTTCACGCCCGAGGTCATGGGGGAGGGCATCGGCTTCGACGGCTCCAGCTACGGCTTCCTCAAGGTCGAGGACAGCGACATGGTGCTGCTGCCGGACCTGAGCACCGCCCACGTCGACCCGTTCCGCCGGCGCCCCACGCTGACGATGTTCGCCGAGGTCAAGCACGTCGACGCCGGCCGCACCCCCTTCGCGCAGGACGGGCGGACCATCGTGCGCGCGGCCGAGGGGCTGCTGCGGGAGATGGGGGTGGCCGACACCACGCGGTGGATCCCGGAGTACGAGTTCCACATCTTCGAGGAAGCGGATTACGACTCGGGCAACACCAGCGCCCACTACCGGATGGAGAGCCGCGAGCGCTTCTTCCAGAACGCCTACCACGCCTGCAATCCCCACGACCGCCACGACGACTTCCGCGACGAGGTCTGCGCGGTCATGCGGGACTTCGACATCCCGGTCCGCTACCACCACCACGAGGTGGGCGCCAAGGCCCAGCAGGAGATCGAGGGCTGGTTCGACGACCTGCCGACCACCTGCGACAACGCCGTGATGACGAAGTACATCCTGTTCAACCTCGCCGAGCGCCACGGCCTGCGCGTGACCTTCATGCCCAAGCCCCTCTTCGACAACGCGGGCAGCGGCTGGCACCTGCACCAGTACCTGATGAAGGACGGCCGCAACGTCTTCGACGACCCGGACGGCTACGCGTCCCTCAGCCAGCTGGCCCTGAGCTACGTCGGCGGCGTGCTGCTGCACAGCCACGCCCTCTGCGCCTTCACCAATCCCAGCACCAATTCCTACAAGCGCCTGGTGCCCGGCTTCGAAGCGCCGACCGCGATCACCTTCGGACGCAGCAACCGCGGCGCGGCCGTGCGCATCCCGAGCTACGTGGCCGACCCCCAGCACCGCCGCATGGAGTACCGCCCCCCCGACTTCACCTGCAACCCCTACCTGGCCGCCTCGGCCATCCTGATGGCGGGGCTCGACGGCATCGTCCGCGGGCTCGACCCGCTGGCCGCGGGCTACTGCCCCGAGCACCCCCCGGCGGACGGGCAGCCCCACACGGTGGAGTTCCTGCCGCGCTCCCTGGACGACGCCCTGGACGCCCTGGAAGGCGACCACGATTTCCTGACGCGCGGCGGCGTGTTCCCCGAGGCCCTGATCACGCGCTGGCTGACGATCAAGCGCGCCGAGATCCAGGCCATCAATCGCCGGCCGCACCCCTACGAGTTCTCGATGTACTTCGACCTCTAGCCCCCAGGCCCTTCGCGGCTGGGGTGGCCGTCGCATCGTCGGGGAACTACCCTGGTCTATTGGGATATTCACGGACCGTGCGGACGGGTTCGTGCCGGCGGAGGTGGGCATGGTCGAGTTCGAGATCAGCACGGATGCCCACAGCACCTTCGTCGATATCACTTCTCAGGTTCAACGAGCCGTGGACGAAATCGGTCTGGAAGACGGGGCGGTCCTGGTCTGGGCGCCCCATACCACGGCGGGGATCACGGTCAACGAGGGCGCAGATCCCGACGTGGTCCGTGATATGATCGTCGCCCTGGACCGCGCCGTGCCCTGGGACGCCGGCTGGCGTCACGCGGAAGGCAACGCGGCGGCCCACGTCAAGAGCAGCCTGGTGGGCTGCGGCCAGCTGGTGCCGGTCGCCGCCGGCCGGCTGGGGCTGGGCGTCTGGCAGGCAGTCTGGTTCTGCGAGTTCGACGGTCCGCGTCGGCGCAGCGTGCGGGTGCACGCCGTCTGACCGCCGCCACCGGGAAAGCGCATCTTTGAAGGACCACATCCACTTCCATCGCGCCTACAAGCGGCTCGGGCCGGTGAGCCGGTTGTCGCTGGCTTCGCTGATGCTGCTGGTGGCCGCCCTCGACGCGGCGATCGCCTGGTTCCACGCCCCCCTGCTGGACGCGTTCGTCACCTGGGTGGCGCGGATGGCGGCGTGGGTGGGCGTGCGGACGGATCTCACGCACTGGGAATTCCTGCCGGTCTGGATCACGCGCATGCCCGTGCTCGACGCGGCGGGCGCCTTCCCCTCGCGCCGCCTGGCCCTGGGCACCTTCATCGCCTCGGTGCTGATCGTGGTGGTGCTGCCCCGGCTGCGCTTCGTGCCCAAGGTGCTGCGCGTCTACGCGGTGTTCCTGTCCCTGTTGAACCTGATCTCCGGCGCGTTCTTCGTGCTGGTGCCGCACCTGTTCCCCTACGACGTGCTCGACTTCTCCCTGCTCTACATGGGCACCCAGTTCGGCATGTGGCTGCTGATGCCCGTGGTGATGGGCGTGGCGCTCTCGCCGCTGCAGACGCCGGTGCTGGAACGCTTCGGAGTGGTCCTGGCGACGGTCGCCTACGCGGTGCTGTTCGGCGCGGTGCGCTACGCCAGCTTCCTGTACCTGCTGCAGAAGCTGACGGTGCTGCACATGGCGGCCATGTTCTTTGCCCTGGGCCCGCTGATCGACTTCGTCTACCTGGTGGCGATCTACTCGGTGTACATGAACGTCGTGGCCCTGCGGCTGCGCGAACGGCCGGAGTCGTGGCGATGGTCGTTCTGATCCTCAAGCTGTACGTGCTGCTGGTGGTGGTGATCATGGCGATCTACGCCGCGCGCCACTACCGGTTCACGGTCAACCGGCTGGTCGGCGACCAGCGGCTGTACTACCAGGACCTGATCGACTCGGAACTGCCGCGCATTTCGGTGCTGGTGCCGATGCACGACGAGGAGAAGGTGGCCCGCCAGTCGCTCGAGGCGATCCTGCGCTGCGAGTACCCGCGCGAACTGCTCGAGATCATCCCCATCAACGACCACTCCACCGACCGCACCGCGGCGATCATCGAGGAGTTGGCGGCGCGGCACGACGTGATCAGGCCGCTGCACCGCCACGAGGGCCAGCGCGGCAAGCCGGCCGCCCTGAACGACGCGCTGCTGGTGGCCGCGGCCGACGTGATCATCGTCTTCGACGCCGACTACCTGCCCGCCCGCGGCTCGCTGCGCGACCTCGCGATCTCGTTCAAGGACCCCGAGGTCGGTGCGGTGATGGGGCGCGTCGTGCCGGTCAACACGCGCGCGAACCTGCTGACCCGCCTGCTCGACCTCGAACGCAGCGGCGGCTACCAGGTCGACCAGCAGGCCCGCCACAACCTGCACCTGATGCCCCAGTACGGCGGCACCGTCGGCGGTTTCCGGCGCGACCTGGCGCTCTCGTTCGGCGGCTTCGACCAGCGCGTGCTGGCCGAGGACACGGACCTGACCTACCGCCTGTTCATCAACGGCTGGAAGGTGGTCTACGCCAACCGCGTGGAGTGCTTCGAGGAGGTGCCCGAGACCTGGGAGGTGCGCTCGCGCCAGATCCGTCGCTGGTCGCGCGGGCACAACTACGTCATGTTCAAGCACTTCGGCGCGCTGTTGCGCTCGCCCTACCTGACGCGCGCCGAGAAGCTGGACGGCCTGCTGCTGCTGACGATCTACCTGGTGCCGGTCTTCCTGCTGACCGGCATCATGGATTCCGTGGCGCTGTTCTTCATGGGCGAGATGCAGATCGTCGACAGCGTGCTGGTCTTCCTGTTCGTGGCGACCTACAACTCGTTCGGCAACTTCGCGCCCTTCTACCAGATCGGCACCGCGTCGCTGCTGGACGGCGTCACCCACCGCATCCGCCTGCTGCCCTTCCTGATGTTCTACTTCCTGGCGAACATCTGGACGATCACGCATGGGTTCATCCAGGCGCTCGGCGACCGCTTCCTGCGCCGCCGGCGCGCCGAATGGGACAAGACCCGGCGCTTCCGCGGGGAGGCGCCGGTATGACGCGCCGCCTGGCCGGACTGGCGCTGCTGCCCGTGTCCGCCGTCGCGGCGGGGACCGCTGCGCAAGCGTTCCCCTTCGCGGCCGTGCTGCTGCTGGGCGTCTTCGGCCTGCTGATCGTGCTGCCGTTCATCCCGGGCCTGGCCGAGATCTGGCGGCCGCGGGACCGCTATCCGCTGCCCGTGGACATGAACTACGTCAAGGATCCGCGCTACCTCGGCCATGCGGCCCGCGCGCTGCTGGCCGCGGCCCTGCGCGGCGACGACGGCCCGCCCGGCCGCCGTACGGTGAACCTCTCGAAGGTCGAAGCGGTCGAGGTGCACGACCGCCTGGACATCTCGGCCGGGGCGCAGCTGACGGCGATCCAGCTGGCCCGAGGGCCGATGTCCGTCGGCGACCGCGCGGTCTGCGATCGCGACATCTACGCCCGCGCCGGCGCCCGCATCGGCGACGGCGCCGCACTGCGCTCGCTGGCCTGCGACGGGCGCGCGGCGCTCGGCCGCGGCGTGCGGATCACCCGCTGGCTCGACGTCGAAGGCGACGCGTACGTGGGCCCGCAGACGGCCCTCGGCGCCAATGCGGCGGCCTCCGGCTTCCTGGAACTGGCCGACGGCGTGACCTTCGAACGCCTCTGGGGCGCGCCCGTGCGCACGACCGGCTACCTCGGACCGCGCGAACTGCCGGGGGCCCCGGCGCCGTTCGCGCTGCCCGACGTGCAGGAGATCCGCGTCGTCGAGGACCTGGCGAGTCTGCACCGGGGCGACCTGACCGTCGGGCCCGGCGAGACCTTCGACCGCCCGCTGGTGGTCAAGGGCGACCTGCGGATCCGGACCGGCGCGATCGTCGACCGTACGGTCAAGGTGTACGGCGGCCTGACCCTGGAACCCGGGGCGTTGCTGCTCGGCGACGCCTTCGTCGAGGGCGCGGTGGTCGTGGGCGAGGGGGCGGCCGTGCGCGGCTGCGTGTTCTCGCAGGACTCCGTGGAACTGGGGCGCGGGGCGCGCGTGGGCGCGCCTGGGCTGGTCAAGTCGGTCGTCGGCAAGCGCCGCGTGACGTTGGCCTGCGACGTCGCCGTCCACGGTTACGTGCTGACCGACGGCCTGGGAAGCGTGCGATGTCGCGACTCGGACTGATCCTGGCGCTGGCCGCCTGCGTCGCCGTGGCGATCTACGGCATAGGGGTCCAGCGCCACGTCGGGCGCGAGGCCGAGCGCGGCGACCTGCGCGTGCTCGTGGGCTTCAACCCCTCCCTCATGCAGGAGAGCGGCGACGTCGTCGCGGCCTGGCGCAGCGTGCTGGAGGAGGAGGGCATCCCCGCCGAGGCCCTCGACCTGTACACCCTGCTGGACCTCGATCCCGCAGCGACGGTGGCCGCCTGCCCCGCGCTGATCCTGCCCGACGGCGTCTGCCGCCGCCTGAACTCCTCGCTCGAACCCTGGCTGGACGCCTACCTGCGCGCCGGCGGCTCCCTGATGGTCGTCTACGACGCGGGCATCAAGAGCCTCAAGGGCGCCTACCTGCCGCGCAGCTACCTGGCGAAGTTCACGGGCGTCCAGCACGTCGACTACACCGACGGGGGCCAGGACAGCTACACCACCGGCACGCTGCGCTTCGCCGACCAGGACGCCGCCCGCACCTGCCAGATCCCTCCCGGCAAGCTGGACCCCGATCTGACCCTCACCGGCTACGCCTACGGGCGCCTGCGCTACCCCGTCGCGCGCACGCGGCTCGAGGCGGACGACGCGCGCGTGCTGGCCTGGGCCGACGCCGCGGACGGCCGCGGACACCCGGCGATCATCGCGCGTCCGTACGGCGCCGGCCGCTGCCTGCACGTGAACCTGCCGCTGGGCCACCTCAAGTCGCACGCCGACGACCTGCCGCTGCGCTCGCTCGCGCGCTGGTGGCTGCTCGAGGAGGTGGGCCTGCCCGCCCTGATGAGCACGCCGCGCGGCGTCGGCGGCCTGGTGCTGAACTGGCACGTCGACGGCAACGGCGACTGGCCTTTCCTGGACGACATGATCGCCCGCGGCCTCTTCCGCCGCGACCTGCCCGCCTCGATCCACGTCTGCGCCGGACCCGACCTGAACGCGCCCGGCGACGGCGACGGGTTCGACGCCTGCGGCCGCGGCCGCCGCCAGTTGGAGGCCATCGCCGCCCTGGGCGAGATCGGCTCGCACGGCGGCTGGACCCACAACCTCTTCTCCGCGGAAGTGCTCGCCGGGCGCTGGGGCGCGACCGAGGCCCGCGAGGCCGTGCGCCGCAACCGCGACTGCCTGCGCGAGGTCGTCGGCCGGCCCGTCGCGGAGTACTCCGCGCCGGACGGCGTGCACCCGCCGCACCTGATGACGCCGCTGCTCGAGGAACTCGGCTTCACCTGCTACTACACCACCAGCGACATCGGCGGCGCGCCCAACCGCAGCTTCAGCGACGGGCGCCGGCTGTCGGACCTACTGATCGCGTTCCCGGTCATGCCGCTGCGCGACGTGGCGAGCTTCGGCGAGATGGACACCAAGCACCGCCTGGGCGCCGGCGAGGTGACGGCCTGGCTCGACGGGATGCTGGACTACTGCGAACACAACCGCACGGTGCGCCTGATGTACTCGCATCCCTACAACCTCTACCTCTACCATGGCGACCAGGACTACCTGCCCGCCTACGCCGCCTGGCAGGACGAGCTGGCGGCGCGCTGCCGCGACGGGCGCCTGCAGGTGCGTCCGATGCGCGAATTCGCCGACTTCCAGCTGCGGATGCTGGCGACCGAGGCGACCTGGCGGATCGGCGACGGCGAGCTGCGGCTGCACCTGCGCAACCAGCAGGGGCTGCGGGACCTCGCCTTCAGCGTGCCGGCGGACCGCTGGCTGGCGCCGACGGAGCCACGCCTGCTCGCCACGACCGACGGCGGGCGTCACGTGGTGGTGATCGAGGACGATGCGCGCGAAATGGAAGTGGTGCTGCATGCTCGCTAGCGCGGGGCTCCTCGCCCTGGTCGGCGGCTGCGCCGGCCACCGCAACCCGGCGCTCTCGGTCGTGGACTGGTTCGAGCCCCTCGACGGCGGGCGCAACCGCGTGAACCCGTACTTCACGAACCTCTACGCCCTGTCGCTGGTGCGCCACCGGCTGGGGGTCGGCGAGGTCGACGACTACGTGTCCTGGTACCTCGACCACCTGAACTACCCGGACCGCCACGGCCTGACCGGCACCATCGACGACATGGACGTGCGGCCGGGCGGCCGCCTCGAGCGGACCGGCAGCTACGACTCGGTCGACGGCTACGCCGGCACGTTCCTGCTGCTGCTGGACGAGTGGGAGCAGTCCGGCGGCGACCGCGGCCTGCTGGAGGCGAACCGCGCGCGCATCCAGGACATCGCCTGGCTGCTGCTGCGCCTGCAGGATCCCGACGGGCTGGTGCGCGCGCTGCCGGACGCGAACGCGCGCTACCTGATGGACAACTGCGAGGCCTACGCCGGACTGCTGGCCTACGACGCCCTGAGCCGGCGCCTGGGTTGGGACACCGGACCGCGCCACCGCGTCGCGGCCGAGGACATCCGCAAGGCCGTGCTGAACCGCCTGTCCGACGGGCCGGGCCGGCGCTTCCACTGGGCGGACGCCGGCGGCGTGCCGCACCGGTCCGACTGGGATGTGTTCTACCCGGATGCGCTGGCCCAGCTGTTCCCGATCCTGTACGGTGTGGTGGACGCCCGCTCGGAGCTGGCGCAGCACCTGTGGCAAGAGTTCGAGCAGCGCTACGACCCGCGCGCGGGGCAGCCGGTCTCGGCGGTCCAGCGCGCGATCATCGACCTGACCAGGGAGCGAGTGACGCCGTGACCCACACGACACTGCGATCCGTCCTGCTCGCCGCCGGCCTGGCGGCGCTGTCGCTGACCGGGGCCACGGGCGCGCACGCCGCCGGGGGCGCCGAGGAGTGGGCCCGCCTGCGGGGAGCCCCGGGCTACCGCCTGGACGTCGACCTGCTGCTGGACCGCCTCGACCCACAGGACCTCTACGGGAACTGGGCGACCGGCACGGCCACGCTCTACGTGAAGACCCTGCCGCGCCTGACGCCGTTCGTGCAGGTGTCGGTGCTGGAGCGCGAGGACGTCGACGCGGGCTTTTCCGTCGGCACCTACGCCGACTGGACCAGCCGCCTGTATTCGTCCACCTCGTTCACCGCCGGCGGCCGTTCGCACTACCTGCAGAAGAACCGCTGGGACCACGCCTTCTACCTGAACACCGGCCCGGTCACCCTGGTCGCCGGCGCCGGCTGGCTGCAGGACCACGACGGCCACGAGGACTGGTCGCTCGCCTTCGGCCCGCGTCTGTGGCGCGGCCGCCTGATCCTCGAGTACCTCGCGACCCGCACGGAAAGCGACCCGGGCGATCACGTCGGCTGGAAGCACCGGGTGTCCGGCGGTTGGGGGGAGGAAGGCCGCAGCTGGCTCTTCGCCAACCTCACGGTCGGCCAGGAGCGCTACGCCGCCACGTGGGTGACGCCCACCCAGGACATCGACCACGACTTCTACGAGATCACGGCGAGCCTGCAGCAATGGGTGCGCCCGCGCCTGGGCTACAAGCTGCAGGCGGGTTGGCTGGATCTCGGGGAAGGGCTGGACGGTTATGAGAAGATCGGTGTCGGCGCGGGCGGATTCATCGAATTCTAGCCGCAGGTTCGGTCCTCACCATCGTCAAGTGACCTTCGCCCAGGTCGGTGGTGCCGTCTTAGAATGCACTTGACCGTCCCCATCATCTCCAGGTACTTTGTTCGGAATCTGGACAAAGTTCACTACG
>JAUSBL010000037.1 GCA_030658975.1 Candidatus Latescibacterota bacterium | reverse complement strand
TGGCCAGCCCGAACAACAGCACCCCGGCCGCAATCAGGGCTATGAAGAATATTTTTTTACCCGAGGCCATGATCCCTCCTTGATTTTCCGGGGTTTTATTTTTATGATATTTTACCGATTTCAGCCAGCAGTCTTTCCACCATCATTTTTTCATCGACCATCTCCACAATCTTCCCCTTTTTGAAAAGCAGCCCCTTCCCGTTGCTGCCTCCCGCAATCCCGAGGTCGGCCTGGCGGGCCTCGCCCGGCCCGTTGACGGCACATCCCATCACCGCGATCTTCAACGGAGTTTTAATGCCCCGGATCCTTCTCTCCACCCGGCCGGCGATCCCGGCCACGTCTATCCTGGCCCGGCCGCAGGTGGGGCAGGCCAGCACCACCGGCCCGAAACTTCCCAGGTCCAGGGACTGGAGGATGATCCGGGCCGCCTCCACTTCCTTTACCGGGTCGCCGGAAAGCGAGACCCTTATGGTATCCCCAATCCCCTGGGACAAGAGCGACCCTATGCCCACCGCCGAACGGATGGCCCCGGCATAGACCGTACCGGCCTCGGTGATCCCCAGATGCAGGGGGTATTTTGATCTTTGGGACATTATCCGGTATGCCTCCATGGTCATGGGCACTTCCGATCCTTTGAGCGAGATCACGATATCGGCAAAGCCCAGGTCTTCCAGGATTGCGACATGCCGCAAAGCGCTTTCCACCAGCCCGGCGGCAGTGGGGCGGCCGTGCCTGGCCAGGATGTCCTTTTCCAGTGACCCGGCATTGACCCCGATCCTGATGGGAACGCCCCTCTGAAGGGCGGCCCTGACCACCTGTCTGATCTTGTCCCGGGAGCCGATGTTGCCGGGGTTTATCCGCAATTTGTCGACCCCAGCCTCCAGAGCCAGCAAAGCCAGGCGGTGGTCAAAGTGAATGTCGGCCACCAGCGGCAGCTTGGTCGCCTGCCGGACCTGCTTTAAGGCCCGGGCCGCAGCCTGGTCGGGCACTGCCAGACGGACGATCTGGCAGCCGGCCTTCTCCAGCTTTTTGATCTGGGCCAGAGTGGACCCCGGGTCGGAGGTGTCGGTGTTGGTCATGGACTGGATGGCAATGGGGTTATGACCGCCGATCGAGATCGCTCCGATTCTAACCGCTTTGGTCCTGGACCTGGCCCCTGGATGGAATATGAGGTTCTTTGACATGAATGAATTATATCCCCTGGACGGCTTGTTTTCAACTTAAATATTTTATTTTTCGGGCCGGGCTTTTAAAAAAAGATGGCAGCTCGATCAAGCTGCCATCTTTGGGATCCCAAGATGATTTACCGCTTTTCCAGCTCCTTGGCCTTCTTGGCGGCATCAGCGGCCTCGGCCTTCATTCCCATCTTGCCGTAGACCTGGGACAGGCTTCCCCAGTACTCGGCCGATTCCGGTTTGAGCTCAACCAGCTTTTTATAGGCCGCCATTGCCTTTTGGTAATCCTTCAGTTTTTCGTGCAGGTAACCGACGAACACCCAGGCCTCCAGGTCCTTGTCGTCCAGCAGCACCACCTTGTCAAAATTCTCCGCTGATTTCTGATAATCCTTGGCGCTGTAATGAGCCTGTCCCAGATTATACCAGGCGTTCTTGTTTTTGGGGTCTATGACCGAGGAGGCGGTGAATGCCTGAATGGCCTCCTGGTATTTCCCGGTCTGCAGGTAGGCACTGCCCAGAAAATAGAAGCTTAAAAAGTCGTCCTTCTTTAATGCGGTGGCTTTGTTCAGGGTCTCAATCGCCTCGGAATACATTTTTTTCTGCATATAGATCTTGCCCAGCTCCAGGTATCCCTCAAAATCGTCTTTCTTCAGGTCGTTATATTTCTGGTAGTATTTGATTGCCTCATCCAAATTCCCCGTCTGGGCAACATTCCTTGCTATTGTCAAATTGAGCTTGATATTGTTGGGATCCATTTTGACGGCCTTTTCGAACATCTTTTTGGCTTCCTCGGGCTTGCCGCTGAGGCTGTGGTAGGAGCCGTAGAGAGCGTAGTTATCGGCCTTGTCCGGGGCAAAGTCCACGGCCTGGTTCAGGTATTTCACTACATTGTCGGAATAGGCCTTGACCGATTCCGGAGCCACTACGGCCATTTGCTTCAGGTTCTTCTGGGCACTGTTGATGAGCAGAGCCCATTCGTGATCGCGGGCTTTGGCCAGCGAATCCTTCTTGTCCGGCCAGTTCTTAATGGCCATTTCATAGGCCGGGCCGGCCTCTTTGAACTGCCGGGTGGTAACGTAACATTGGGCCAGTAAAGCATGATACTGTCCGTTGCCCGGGCTTTGGGCGATCCCGTCATTAAGCACCTTGATCGCGCCTTCGTAATCATTCTGCTGCATGTGGACCAGGGCCCCGCTGAGCACGGCATCGCAACCCATTAGCATGAAACTCATGCCCGCTACCGCCACTATCATGGCAACCAGGGAAAACCATTGTTTCCTCATTGTTGGATTCCTTTTGATTTATGAAATAATTTGTTGATTTTATTGCCATAAACTTTAATTTTAACTCCAAAAAACATCAATGTCAAGTAAAAGATTGGGTTCTTAATATTTTGTTTATCCGGGATAGATCTGCCGGGGTATCAACTGCCAGGGGGTGGTAACCGGTTTTTATCATTTTGATCTTCACCCCGTGCTCCAAAGCCCTCAACTGTTCCAGTTTTTCCACTTTTTCCAGGGCCGACTGGGGCCAGGATATGAGTTTGAAAAGGATATCACGGCGGTAGGCATAAATGCCGATGTGTTTCAGGTAGTTTGAGAGCCGGAAAGAGATTCCCCTGCTTCCGGGGATGACCGACCGGGAAAAATACATGGCATACCCCCGTCCATCAGCCACCACCTTGGCGGTGTTGGGGCTCGACAGGTCTTTTTTATCCTTGAAAATCCCAACCAATGTGGCCATCTCCGGTTTACTCCTGCCCGCCATGGCCCTGGCTAAAAGATCAATGGCCCCGGGATCTATCAAAGGTTCATCGCCCTGGATGTTGACTATGATTTCGAACCTGGAGCTTCTAACTTCGAACTTTTCCAGTGCCTCGGCTATCCGGTCGGTGCCTGAACGGTGTTTTTTTGAGGTCATGACCGCCAGCCCGCCGAAAGCTGCGACGCAGTCATATATTCTTCTGTCATCGGTAGCCACCAGCAATTGATCAATAGATTTTGCCTTAAGACAGCTCTGGTAGACATGCCAGATCATGGGCCGTCCCCGGATATCCGCCAGCGGTTTGCCGGGGAATCTGGTGGAGCCGAATCTGGCCGGAATTATTCCGATAGTCCTCATTGGTTACGCTTACGATTATCTGTATTTTTTACGGTGTTAAGAAAACGGGAAGACGGAAAACCATTTTCCGTCTTCCCGGCTGGATGCTTTTGGATCAGGCTTTGGGGCCAGCCTCCTGGATCTCCTTGGAAGCGTAGCTTTTGTATTGCTCAAAATTCTTGGCGAACATGGCGGCCAGTTCCCCGGATTTTTTATCATAGGCTGCCTTATCGGCCCAGGTATTCTTTGGGGCCAGCACCTCGGCCGGGACCCCGGGACAGGAGTCAGGAACTAGGATGTTGAAGATCGGATCGGCGGTGAACTTTGATTTCTCCAAATTACCGTCCAAGGCCGCGGTCAGCAGCGCCCGGGTGATGGCGATCTTCATCCTTTTTCCGGTTCCCACCGGACCGCCGGACCATCCGGTGTTAACCAACCAGCAGTTGGTCTGGTGCTTGGATAGGCAATGGGCCAGCATCTCGGCATATTTGGTGGGCTGCAAAGGCATGAAGGGTGCCCCAAAGCAGGTGGAAAAAGTGGGCTGGGGCTCGGTGACGCCGCTTTCGGTCCCGGCCAGTTTGGCGGTAAAGCCGGAAAGGAAGTGATAGCTGGCCATGGCCGGGGTCAGCTTGGCTATGGGAGGCAAAACCCCGAAGGCGTCGCAGGTCAAAAAGAACACATTCTTGGGGTGGCCGCCCACTCCCGGGATCACGCAGTTGGGGATGTGCTCCACCGGATAGGTGGCCCGGGTGTTCTCGGTGATGGCGTCGGAATTGTAATCTATCAGCCGGGTGCCGGGGTCCACCACCACGTTCTCCAGCAGGGAACCAAACCTGATGGCGTTGAATATCTGGGGCTCGGCCTCGGCCGAGAGCTTGATGACCTTGGCATAACAGCCACCCTCGAAATTGAAGATCCCCTGGTCCGACCAGCCGTGCTCATCGTCGCCAATCAGCCGGCGGTTGGGATCGGCCGAAAGAGTGGTCTTGCCGGTGCCGGAGAGGCCGAAGAACAATGCGGCGTCCCCGCCTTTGCCCACATTGGCCGAACAGTGCATGGGGAATACGTTCTGTTGCGGCATCAGGTAGTTCATGATGGTGAAGATGCTTTTCTTGATCTCGCCCCCGTACATCGAGCCGACCACCAGGTTAATCTTCTTTTCGAAGCTGACTCCCACAAAAGCGCTGGATTTGGTGCCGTCAGTCTGGGGGTCGGCCTTCAGGCTGCCGCAGCCCATCACGGTAAAACCGGGGGCGAAGTTTTCCAGTTCTTGGGTGGTGGGCCGGATGAACAGGGTGTTGGCAAACAAGGCGTGCCAAATGGTGTCGGTGATCACCCGCACCGCCAGCCGGTACCTGGGATCTCCCCCGGCGAAACCGTCAAAAACGTATATGTCCCTGCCGTTCAGATGATCATAGGATTTTTTCAATAGCCGGTCGAACTGTTCCGGCGGGCATTTGACATTGACCTTGCCCCAGGCGATCTGGTCCTTGATGGAGGGCTCCTCGGCTATGAACTTGTCATTGGGCGAACGCCCGGTCCGTTCCCCGGTTTTGACCACCAAGGCCCCGTTGGAGGCCAGAATGCCGTCTCCGGCGGCCAGGGACTGCTCAATCAAAACCGAGGCCGGCAGGTTGCGGTAGATGTTTTTGGAGGTCTTGATGCCAGCCTTCTCCAGCTCTTTTCTGATGTCCATAGTGCCTGAAACTCCTTTTAATTTATTGGATATTGATTTTACTGCTCAATATGCGGCCCTGCTCCCGGTCAGGCTGGGTGACTTTGGACCTATTGTTTTCGGTTAGGCCGAACCGGGGCTGATCCGTCAACTTTTATTATAAATCTTTTGCCGGGCTTTTGCAATATCAAAATCCTGGCCCGGCTATACGATTTTTCTTATTTGATCGAAGCTTTGGACCACCGCATCAGCTTCGGCCAGCATCTCCCCGCAATAGGTGGTGGCCAGGCCGATGCACCGCATCCCAGCCCTTTTAGCCGCCGTGATGCCATAGGGCGAATCCTCTATCACCAGGCACTGCCCCGGCCGGGAACCCAACTGTTGAGCGGCATATAGAAAAATGGCCGGATCGGGTTTCCCCTTATGACCCACCTGGGCGATGGTATAGATATTGGGGCCGAACAGCCCGGCCAGATCAAGCCGGCAGTCGGCAATGGTCAAAAGTTCGTTGTCCAAAGAAGTGGCGATGCAGGTCTTGTGGGTGTTTTTAATAGAATTGAAATATTCCAGAAAACCGGTCATCAGGGTCAGTTCGTTCTGAAACAGATTTCTCACTATCTCTATCCTTTCCCGGGCCAGGAGGCCGGGATCCCCGGTAAAACCATAGTGTTTCTGCATCACCAGCACGCCCTCGGCCGGCGAGGTGGAGGTCATCAGGTGCTTCAGCTTGTCCCGTTCGTATTTGAATCCCCTGCGTTTCAGGAACTCCTCCTGCCCCCTGTCCCACAGCTTTTCGCTGTCCAGGATCACGCCGTCGGCGTCAAAGATGATGGTATCTATCATATTTTTTGACAGGATTTAAATAAAGGAAACAGCCTTACAGAAATCCATCATAATTCCCAAAGTTCAGTATTCCTGCCTTCCTGGATTCCTTATAAATATTTTGTTGGAAGTAAAAAAAAGGCGAGCTACTTGCTCGCCGGAAGTTTTAGTTCGGGATGGACGCTTATTTGTTTATGCTGTCTTCCTTTGGGCTCAAAATGGACATATCCTTCGGCCACGGCAAACAATGTGTCATCGGTTCCCCGCATCACGTTGGTACCGGGGTAGAATTTGGTGCCCCGCTGCCGTACCAGCACTGCGCCGGACAGGACCTTCTGGTTGCCGAAGACCTTGATACCCAATCGCTGGGAATTACTGTCCCGGCCGTTCTTGGATGAGCCTAACCCTTTTTTATGTGCCATTATTTCTTTCCTCCCTTAACTGCAACCGGCTTGGCCGGTTCGGTCTTGGCTGATTTGGTTTCTATTTTTTCTGCCGCCGCCCCTTCGACACCCCTCAGGGCAAGCTTTTTGGGCAGGGCTTTTTTGACGGTCTTCTTCCTGGCGGCGCCGGGCCGGGCCAGTTTCTCCAGCGGTTTGACCGTGGGATGGCTTACCTTTTCGATGAACAATTCGGTATAATGGGTCCGGGCGCCCCAGTGGCGGCGGTAATCCTTTTTGGGTTTGTAGATCATGCCCACGATCTTGGCCGAGCGGGGGTGTCCGACCACGGTGGCTTCCACCACCGCGTCCTTGACGGTGGGCGAGCCGACCACGATATCCTGGCCGTTGGAGACCAGCAGTATCTTTTCGATCTTATATTTTTCGCCTTCCTTGGCGTCTATCCGGGGAATCCTGACCTTGGCGTTCTGGAAGACCCGGACCTGTGTCCCGCCGCATTCTATTACTGCATACATGATGTTTTAGTTTCTCCTAATGCTTCTTTATGATGGCCTGAATTATTTTATTTGGGGCTGCCCGGCAGAGGCTGGGCCGGCTGTTCCTGCTGCTGGGCTGGAACCGGCTGGCCCTGCTGCAGGGATTTTTCGATGGCGGAACGGGCCTTGGCCTGGCGCCCGGACATGAAGGACAGGGACAGCGAGGTCAGCATGAACATCACGGCCAGCACGGTGGTGGCCTTGGTCAGGAACGGGGCCGCCCCCCGGCCTCCGAACATCTGTTCGGAGGCTCCGCCCAGGGCCGAACCCAGTCCGCCCTTGCCGGTCTGCATCAATACTATTCCGATTAAAAGCAGGCAGCCTATCACGTGAATTATGAGTAGCAGATTGTACACTTTTGTCTTGCCTTTCAAAATGGAGGATGCTTTATCCCTTGAACTTTATTATCCTGGAGAACGATTCCGGATCCAGGCTGGCCCCGCCCACCAGCGCCCCGTCGATATCGGGCTGCTCCATCAGTTCGGCGATGTTCTCCGGCTTGACGCTGCCACCGTACTGGATCCTAACCCTGTCCGCGGTTTCCCTCCCCCATGTTTCTGAGAGAAGGTCCCGCAGGTACTTGTGAACTTCCTGAGCCTGTTCCTTGGTGGCGGTGACCCCGGTGCCGATGGCCCATACCGGTTCGTAGGCCAGCACCATTTTAAGCGGGTCGGACAGGCTGATGCCTTCAAGGCCCTTTAACACCTGGCCCTTCAAGACATCGAATGTCTGTTTTTGATTCCGCTGGTCCAGGGTTTCACCAATGCAGAAAATCGGAAATAACCCAAAGCCCATGACAGCTTTGAGCTTCCTATTGATTAGAGCGTCGTCTTCACCGAAATATTGACGGCGCTCAGAATGGCCAATTATAACATATTTGCACCCAAAGTCAAGCAAAAACTTGGGAGAAACCTCGCCAGTAAAGGCCCCCTTTTCCTGGTAATGGCAGTTCTGAGCACCCAGTTCAATGCCGGTATTTTTGACGATCTCAGATACCACCGCCAAAGCTGTAAAAGACGGACATAAAATTATTTGAACATCTTTGACATCTTTAACTTTTTCAAGAATGCCCGCAACTAATAACTTGGCTTCTTCCAAGGAGTTATACATCTTCCAGTTCCCGGCGATGATCGGCTTTCTCATTTGGCCCTCCCAATGCTCAGTTAACGCACTATTTACTGTTTATTGTTCATTGTTTCTTCCTCTTCCAGGTCATCAAATAAATGCCCCTTGCGCCACAAATGGAAACCAAGACGGATGACGCCGTAGCCCAGCACCAGCCCGATCAAGGGCCAAAACTGCTCCCCCGCCGGATTTTTGTGGAGCAGGAAACGCAGGGCCAGCAGGGAAATTCCGAACAGAATTATCACCAGGCTGGAAGCCACGTTGAACCACCAGCGGATCGTTCGCCTTTTTAACTCTACTTCATTTATCATAATTTACCTTGATCTCTTCAACAAAAATTAAATCCCGTTAATCATGTTAATCCGCTTACGCTTCAATGCCTGGCTTCTTCAAGCGCCAACCGCCTACGCTGTTATATTTACTGCCTCGTGCGCCTTAGCTACAGCGGTGGCGCAAGCTTTAGCGGAGGCACTTAACGAAGGAGGAACGGCTGGGCTAATAAAAATAAATGACTATCTAACTTGCCCTGGAAAAGTAGAAAGAATATAGTGGATTTGGTTCAAAAACGTAGATTTAACCCGATTATGTTCTTTTTCTTTTTTGTGCCGCCAACTAAGAAAAAGAACCAAAAAGAAAA
>JAUSBL010000022.1 GCA_030658975.1 Candidatus Latescibacterota bacterium | reverse complement strand
AGGCCGCGGCCTCGCCGCCGCGGTCCACGAAATCCCCGAGTCGCAGGACCAGTACATCGCCGGCATCAAGCTGCGCACCATGGGCATGTCCCTGGACGAGCTGACCGACGAGCAGGCCCGCTACGCCGACGACTACTCCTCGGGCACCTGAGCCGGGGCCGCATCACCCGCACGCGAAAAGGCCGGCCCCAGCGGGGCCGGCCTTGATTTTTCGCGGTGGTGCGCGGGTCAGATCCCGATCACCAGTCCCAGCGAGAGGTTCCAGAAGTGGGTGTTCGTCCAGTAGTAGCTGTCGTTGATCGGCGACTGCAGGCCTTCCCACTCGATCTCGTCGCCGGTCAGGACGTAGCCCCAGAGCAGCGACAGGTCGAGGTTCGCCCGCCGGTTCAACCGGTACTCGGTGCCGATCCCGGCGCCGAACCCGAGGTTCTGGCCCTCGATGGGCCGGTCCTGGTAGGTCACCACGTCGCTGCCGCGCCCGTCTTCGTGCAGGGCCCAGTCGAAGTACATGACGCTGGTGCGCAGGTACGGGTTGAAACGCGAGCCGGGCGTGATCTTGTTGCCCAGGAAGGCGGTGAGGTTGAAGTAGCCGCCGTCGAGCCGGAGGTAGTTGTCCGGCGTGATGGGGTCGCTGTCGATGAACCGCGCGTTGATCGCGTCCATCTCGCCCTGCTTGTTGTCGAGCAGCCCGTAGCCCGCGCGCATCCCGCCCACCGAGAGGGCCAGCCCGTCCAGCACGTACAGCCGGATGTCGCCCATCACGCCCGAACCCGCCGCGGTCAGGTCGTTGATGTCGGCGACCTTCTCCTTCAGGATGTGCAGGGGCAACAGGTGGACGAACGACGCTGAGGCGGCCAGGACGGAGGGGTGCCTGAGCCGGGTGGGCGCCGGGACCTGGACGCTGTCGGCGGTCGCCGTTGCGGTGGCCGCGTTCTGGGCGAGCGCGGCGAGCGGCGCCAGGCCCAGGAACAACGCCAGCAGGAGCACGCCGGTCAGGGGCCGGGTCAGGCTCGGGAGCGAACGCATGCTTGCGCTCCTTTCGGGGCGGTGGGGATATCCTTCGCTGCGCATGGAAGATACTGCTTCCCCACAGTGTTGTCCAGATTACCGCACATCCTGCCGAGACCGGGGACGCGCTCCGGGCACCTCGTGTGCCCGGAGCGCTTGGCCTTCCGGCCCCTTCGCCATCCTGGCTTCAGGGCCTGCAGGACACCCCGGTCTCGGCAGGATGTGCGGACACAAGTCGAACAGCAGCGAGCATGGGCAGGGACATTTCGCAGCGAGAACGAAAAGTTTTTCGACTGATGGCGGTGAGGAAAATTAAGAGCCGGTACCGTTGGCCATGGTGGGACGACTCGGGTCGGTCGTGGAATTCGTGATGCTTGAAACGCCGCCTCTAATTTAACATATTGTGACAATGGAAGTTATGGTTTCGGCAATGCAGAGGCGATCAGTCCGGTTGAGAGAGATTCATGCACAATCCATCATTCTAAGCCCGCCAGACACAATTTCGAGGGCACAACCTGCGGGTTGCCTTTGGCTTGGTAGCGGGGTATCATCATGCGCTGAAGGCCTTGCCTGTCAGCACAGGGTCGGTGCGGTCCCACGCAGCTTGACTCGTGGCTGCGGAGCGGCTGGCATCAGTGCCTGGGGAAATGAGTCGCCTTCAGGCCTGGAGACCATCGCCCGCATCGGCGCTTTCTATCCTGGGCCGGGTCCCAAAGGGGTCCCCGGCCCAGGATGCTATTCCCCCCAGGCGTCGGACAGGAGCCCGCGATGACGAGGGAAGTGACCGACCGGACCACCAGCCAGCTCCTGCATGCGATGCCCAAGACCGACCTCCACGTCCACCTGGACGGTTCCCTGCGGCCGGCCACGGTCCGCGAACTGGCGGCGCGACGCGACCTGCCCTTCGGCTTCCGAGACGACGACGACGTGCGCGCGGTCTGCGAGGTGGGCGAGCAGTGCGAGAGCCTCGAGGACTACCTGAAGGTCTTCGACATCACGCTGCAGCTCATGCAGCACGTGGACGACATCGAGCGGATCGCCTTCGAACTGGCGGAGGACGCGCACCGCGAGAACATCCGCTACATGGAAGTGCGCTACTCGCCGATGCTGCACACGGTGCGCGGGCTCACCCTGGACGAGATCGTCGCCGCGGTGCAGCGCGGCCTCGAGCGGGCGCGCCGGCGCTACGGCATCATCACCGGGCAGATCATCTGCGGGATCCGGCACATCTCGCCGGCCTCGTCGGTGGAACTGGCCGAACTGGCGGTGCGCTGGAAGGGGCGGGGCGTGGTGGCCTTCGACCTGGCGGGAGCCGAGAAGGACTTCCCCGCCAAGGACCACCTGGAAGCCTTCTATGTGGTGCTCAACCACAACCTGCCGGTCACCGTGCACGCGGGCGAGGCGTTCGGTCCCGCGAGCATCCACCAGGCCATCCACTACTGCGGCGCCAACCGGATCGGGCACGGCACCAACCTGGCCCGCGACCCCGACCTGATGCAGTGGGTCAACGACCGGCGCATCGCGGTCGAGGTGTGCCTGGCCAGCAACATGCAGACGCGGGCGATCGCCTGCTGGTCGGACCATCCCATCAAGCGCTTCCTGGACGAGGGGCTGCGGGTCACCCTGAACACCGACAACCGGCTGGTGTCGGGCACCACGATGACCCACGAGCTGGAGCTGGCCGTGGCCCACTACGCCCTGAGCGTGGAGCAGGTCACCAAGATCCTGCTCGACGGCTTCAAGAGCGCGTTCCTGCCTCTGGCCGACAAGGCCCGCCTGATCAACCGCGTGCTCGGGGAGTTCGAGGCCCTGGGCGTGCAGCCGGGCGGCGTGCTCGACCGCCGCTGGCGCGCGCAGTTCTGACCGCCCGGGGCGTCCGCGATCAGGCGTAGAGCCCGATCAGGACCGCCGCGTCGATCGACGCCCACAGGATCAAAGCCGTGTACATGCGGGCCTCGTGCTGACGGGGCGTCAGTCGCCGCGCCCGCAACCGCCACGCCGCCGCTGCGAGGAACCACATCGCCAGCGTCAGCCCCAGGACCAGTTGCGGCACCGCCCGGAGGTGACCCAGGGCGCCGAACAACAGCGCCGAGGCGCCGACGGCCAGCAGCAGGGCCAGGTCCAGCGAGCGGGTCGCGCCCAGGGCGGTGGCCAGGGTGCGGTCGCCACGGGCGCGGTCGGCTTCGATCTGGTAGAGCTGCGTCATCGGGTAGAAAGAGCCGAACAGCAGGGCGAAGCCGCCCGCCAGCATCAGGCCGCTGCCCCGGGGCCAGGCGTCGGGCAGGCCGGCGGCCGCCTGGCCGGCCAGGAGCCCCGCCAGTGTCGTGCCCGCCCCGTACCCCACCATGTTCACCGCGAGGTCCAGGCCCGGCACGCCCTTCCAGCGCGTCGCGGGATGCGAATACACGACCGACAGCAGGATGCAGGCGGCGGTCACCGCCGCGAAGCGCGGCGAGACCAGCAGCGCGGGGATCAGTCCCGCCGCCATCAGTCCCAGGGAGAAGGCCGCCAGGCGTGACGGCGGCGCCGGCGGGGCGCGCAGGTAGGCGATGTCTTCCTCGTCGCGGTCGTGAGCGCTGTTGAAGGCCAGGGTCCCGCCGTTGAGGCACAGCACCCACGCCAGCCAGGCCAGCAGCAGGACGGCCGGGCGCGCCGGATCCGCCGACGACGGGCCCGGCGGCGCCAGGCTGGCGACGAGCGCGTCGTGGACCGCCGGGGCGGCGAGCACTCCGACGGCGAGCTGCGCGGTCAGGATGGGCCACTGCCGCGGACGCAGGAAGAGCAGGTAGTCGAAGGCGGGGCCCAGCAGCCTACGCCCCCACCGCCGCGCGCGTGTCATGATCCGCCTCCCTCGCCGCGGTGGCCAGGCGCAGCTGCGCCGCGAACCACTCGGGATCGAAGGTGGCGTTGACGCACATGCGCTCCATGCCCGTCAGCGGCGCCAGCAGGGCCGGGATCTCGGGCACGCTGCGCAGGGCCTTGAACAGGCGGTCCTCGCAGGCGGTGGCGACGATCAGGTCTGGCCGCCGCTCGCGGGCCAGCGCGAAAGCGACCTGGCTGCGGAAGGCGACGAGCGCCTCGACGCGGTGGAGGTCGGCGATCCGCGCGAGTTCGCCCAGGTCGCAACGGTCGCAGCCTAGGCAGACGGAGAGCGAGCCGCCGTTGTCGATCTTGCAACAGCCCCGCTTCACGCAGCGCGGCAGGATCAGCAGCACCGTCGCGGCGCCGTGGGCCGCGAGGTGGCGCGCGACGCGGCGGTTGTTGTCCGTCACGAGCCGTCGGATCAGCGCCTCGTCCGATCGCCCGGCCCGCGCCAGCAGGGCGCGGACAGCCGTCACGACGAGCACGAAGGCGCGGTGGCGCCAGGGAGAGCGGTAGGTGGGGCGGCGGGGGTTCACGGCGGGCTCCCGGCGGCCAGCCAGACGCGGCGCAGGTGGAAGGCCAGCACGCCGAAGCTCACGGCGACGTTCAGGGACTTCTTCGCTCCGGCCATCGGGATCTCCACGCAGGCGTCGACGGCCGCGAGGGTCGCGGGCCCGACGCCATGGACTTCGTGCCCCACGACGAAGCAGACCGGGAAGCGGTAGCGGAAGTCCTCGAAGGACGCGGCGCCCGGCGCCTGCTCCAGGGCCACGACCTGGACGCCGCGGGCCCGCAGGTCGGCGACGGCGGCGGCCGGGTCCTGACGGTAGTCCCAGGGGACGGTCTCGGTGGCCCCGAGCGCCGTCTTCTCGATGTCCTGGCGGGGCGGGGTGGCGGTCATCCCGCAGAGGTAGAGCCCGTCCAGATTGGCGGCGTCGGCGGTGCGGAACATCGAGCCGACGTTGCCGGCGCTGCGGATGCCGTCGAGCAGGGCCGTGACGGGCATCCGGTCCCGGCCGGCCAGCGAGGCGCGGTCGAGCCGGTCGGCGGTGCGGGCGAAGGGGTTGTCGCTCATGAGCATGGGGGCCCCCGGCTGCCTTGGGTCCGTGCGGGCCTTCCGGCGGCCCGTCGCCGGGCATGATGCGGAAGAAACGCTTTTATGGCAACAGCGGGTTAAACCGGGGCCGCCGCTGGCCGATATCATCATCGAGGGAGCGCCGGAGGCGGAGCAGCGGCCTAGAACCACCATCATGATCAGGTGCAACCCGCGTTATGAAACGAAAAACCGTCACGCTGTGCATGATCGCCAAGGACGAGGAAGCGACGATCGGCCAGACCATCAAGTCGGCCCTGGCCGTGGTCGACGAGATCGTCGTCGGGGACACCGGATCGTCCGACAACACGCGCCTGATCGCCGAGGGCTACGGGGCCCGCGTGGTCGACGTCCCGTGGGACGACGACTTCGCCGCGGCGCGCAACGCCGTGCTGGCCGAGGCCCGCAGCGACTGGATCCTGGTGCTGGACGCCGACGAGAGGCTGCAGCCGGTGCGCCCGGTCGAGATGCAGCGCCTGCTGTCCGAGCCCGACGCCGCCGGCTACCGGGTGGCGATCCTCGCCGGCGGCCAGGAGCGCGGCGAGGAGTCGGCGACCCAGGTGCGCCTGTTCCGCAATCACCCCTATGTCCGCTACTGCTACCCGGTCCACGAGACGGTGGAGATCGCCCTGGAGAACTGGGCGACCGCCCGCGGCTTCGGGATCAGGGGCTCGCTGCTGGCGCTGATCCACGAGGGCGGGCCCGAGCGGGCCGCGAGCCGCGGCGAGCGCAACCGGCGCCTGCTGCGCGAGGCCTCCCGCGAGTATCCCTACGAGCCCTACTTCGCCTACTGCCTGGCGACCGAGACCCTGACCCGCCTCGAGGACGAGGTGCTGCCGACCGCGGGGCTGGGCAAGACCGTGCACCAGCTGCAGCGGGCGTGGGAGACGGTGCGCGGGATGACGCCGGCGGCGGCCGCCGCCCTGGCCTACGGGCCGGACCTGGCGGGCCAGCTCAGCGCGGCGCTGATCGCGCGGCTGGAGACGGCCGCCGCGCTCGACGTCGTGCGCGACGCGCTGGAAGTGTATCCCGACCGGCCCGAACTGCGGTTCCGCCGCGCCGTGGCCGCCGTCCGCCACCTCGCGCGGGGCGACGACGCGGGACTCACCCTGGTCGCGGCCTCCAGCCTGCGCAAACTCGCCACGCGCGATCTCGAGGCCTGCCTGGCCTCGGCCGGCGCGGCGCCGGACGCGGATGAACGCTGGCGCGACCTGTATCCGTGGCGTTACCTTGGGCTGCTGGATCTGCTCGACGGGAACCCCGACGCGGCGGAACGCCGCTTCGACCGGGCGCTGGACGTGGCCCCGCTCTACTCCCACGCCTGGCTCGGCAAGGCCGAGTGCGACCGGTTGCGGGGGGAGGGCCGCCGCGCCCTGGGTTACTACCTGCGGGCGGTCACCACCGACGAGCGCAATCTGTCGGCCTGGCTCAGGGGCGGGCAGGTGCTGGAGGAACTGGGCTTCCGCGACAATGCCAAGAGCTGGCGCGCGAAGATCGAAACCCTGTTCCCCGAGTTCGTCGGCCTGCACGACGCGAGCGACTGGCTGGACGAGATGCTCCCGCGCCGCCTGCAGACAACCTAGGCGCTCCGGAGAGACGATGTCCCAACACCACGTCCCCGCCCGCCCCGAGGCCAACGTCCTGGCAGGCGATCCCCCGCAGCGCCACCTGCGCGTGCACACGCACCGCAACCTGCGCCTGGCCTCGATCGCGGCCATCGGCTTCGACATGGACCACACGCTGGCCCTCTACGACCCCCACGTCTTCGAGCAGCTCTGCTTCGAGATGGCCGTCGCGCTGCTGGTGGAGGCCAAGGGCTACCCCGCGAGCCTGCGCGAAGTGACCTACGACCGCACCTCCGTCACGCGCGGCCTGATCGTCGACCGCCGCCTGGGCAACCTGGTGAAGGTGGACGCCTACGGCTACGTGGCGCGCGTGCGCCACGGCGGGCGGCTGCTGACGAAGATCGAGCGGCGGGAGGCGTACAAGCGGGGGCGCATCCGTCTGAGCCCGGACCGCTACCGCGTGGTCGACACGCTCTTCGACCTGCCGGAGGGCTCGCTCTACTCGGCGCTGGTGGCCCTCAAGGACGGGCAGCCCGGGCTGCTGCGCCCGAGCTACAAGACGCTGTTCGACGACATCCGCGACGCCATCGACACCATCCACCGCGACGGCTCGCTGAAGCGCCGCATCATGGCCGACCTGCCCCGCTACTTCGTGCGCGACCCCCTGCTGGCGCCGACGCTGCGCCGTTTCCGCGACGCGGGCAAGAAGCTGTTCCTGCTCACGAACTCCGAGCCCGACTACACCGGCGCCGTCATGAACTACATCCTCGGCGGCGAGGACGGCCCCTGGGACGACCTCTTCGACCTGGTCATCTGCAGCGCGCGCAAGCCGGGGTTCTTCCTGCCCAAGGGCAAGGGCGAGCGCGTCCCGGCCGACACGGTGCCGCACCTGCCGAACCGCCGCGGGAATTGCTTCACCGGGGGCGACGCGTTCTACCTGGAGTCCAAGCTCGGGGCGATCGGCGACGCGATCCTGTACTTCGGCGACCACACCTACGGCGACATCCTGCGCAGCAAGAAGTCGGTCGGCTGGCGCACCGCCATGATCGTGCCCGAAGTGGAGGAGGAGATCCTCGCCGCGGAACCGCTGCGCGGGACGCTGGCGGACCTCGAGGAGATCGAGGATTCGCTGGAGGACCTGGGGCTGGAGCGCGACCACCTGCTGTCGGTGGCCGACCACGACCCCGTGGTCGTGCAGGAGCTGCAGGAACGCATCCAGGCCAGCCTGGGGCGGCGGGCCCAGCTGCAGAAGCGGATCGCCACCGCCTACAACCCGTGGTGGGGCTCCATTTTCCGCGAGGGGCGGGCGGCCAGCCGCTTCGGCGCCCAGATCCGCGACGTCGCCTGCATCTACACCAGCCGCGTCAGCAACCTGTCGCGCTACCCGGTGCAGAAGTTCTTCGCGAGCGCCGGCGAGCGCATGCCGCACGAGTGAGGCGCGGCACCCTCATTTCCAATGTTCGCTCAGGAACTGGTCGACCTCGGGGATGCCGCCCTGGTACACGAGGTACCCGTTGTAAGGCTCCCGCTCGGTGATGTCCCGCGCGATGGGCGTCAGCATGATCCGGGCGACCTCGGCCGGGTCCTGCGTCTGCCCCAGCGCCCAGCCCAGCTTCATGTAGGCCACCTCGGGCAGCATGTTGGCCGCGGGCACGACGCCCAGTTCCATGATCTCGCGCCCCGTCTCGTAGACGTACATCTGCACGAAGCCCCAGAGTGTCTGCACGGTCATGAACATCGAGACGCCGGCCCGGTGGGCCCGCTCCAGCGCTGGGTACAGGGGCCGGTTGACGTGCCCCAGACCCGTGCCCGCGATGATGATCCCCTTGTAGCCGTTGTCGACCAGGCTGTCGATGATGTCCGGCTTCATGCCCGGGTAGTAGTACACCAGCGAGACGCGGTCGTCGAAGACGGCCTTGACCGTGACGTCGCGGTCGGCGCGGCGGCGGCGGTAGTCGTTGCGGAACGGCGTGACGCCGTTCTGGTCGACCTTGCCCAGGGGGATGTCGCTCAGGGTGCGGAAGGTGGAGCGGTACGACGAGTGCATCTTGCGCACGCGGGTGCCCTGGTGCAGCAGGCCGTACTGGTCGCTGGTGGGGCCGAACATGCAGACCATCACCTCGGCGAGGTCGCTGGTCGCGGCCGTGCGCGCGGCGTTCATGAGGTTGATGGCGGCGTCGGAGCTGGGCCGGTCGCTCGAGCGCTGGCTGCCGACCATGACGATCGGCACCGGCGAGCCCTGGACCATGAAGGAGAGGATGGCCGCGGTGTGGTGCATGGTGTCGGTGCCGTGACCCACGACGATGCCGTCGACGCCGGCGGCGATCTCGCGCCCGATGGCCTCGGCCAGGCCGATCCACTGCTCGCGGCTCATGTTCTCGCTGAACACCCCGTAGAGCTTCTCGGTCTCCAGGTTGCAGACGTCCGCCAGCTCGGGCACCGAGCCGTACAGTTCGCCGGGCGAGAAGGCGGGGATCACGGCGCCGGTGCGGTAGTCCAGGCGCGAGGCGATCGTGCCGCCGGTGCCCAGCAGCTTCACGCGGGGCTTGCCCTCGGAGTAGGGGAAGGCCTTCTCCGGGATCTTGTAGTTGGCGACCTTGCGTCCGTGGACCGTGATCTCCTGCATGCCGCCGACGTGCAGGCCGATGTTGTAGCCGGTCGACATCTTCAGCACGACGTGTTCGGGGTCGGCCATCTCGTTGCGCGGCAGGATCAGGCCGCGGAACTCGCCCCGGTCGGTGCGGATCGTGACGTCGCTCCACACCAGCGCGTCGAACTTCTTCAGCACGGCCAGCGCCGGGTCGCGGTAGCCCTTGTAGTCCTCGTTGCCGTTCCCGCTCACGACGTCGCCTCCTCGGCCCAGGCGGCCGCCTGGCGTCCCGACACCCGGCCGCGCAGGGCGGGCATCACCCGGCCCATGACCGTGCGCAGCCGCGGCCCGGACTCCGCCGGCAGGCCGGCGGGCAGCCCGGCCAGGGCCGCGTCGAAGGCCGCGCGGGCGTCCGCCGGTGGCAGCGCGGCGACCGGCTCGCCGTCCGACCACCAGATCGCCTCGGGCAGCACGCGGCCCGCGCGCAGTTCGTCCAGGGCCCCTTCCCACCAGGAGCCCGCCGCGGCCAGGCTCGAGGGCCGCGGCAGGTCGCGGTCGAGCAGCAGCGAGGCGAGCCCGGTCGCCGACAGCGGGCCGTCGCCGAGGCGCGGCTGCAGATGCGCGTAGAGGGCCCAGGCCGGGTGCAGGGCCAGCCTGCCGGCCAGGTCCTCGCCCACGCCGTCGCGCTGCAGGCGGGCCAGGCGCTCCCAGGGCGGGGGCGGCAGGTCGGCCGCGAGGCGCTGCAGGCGCTCGGCTCCCAGCACGACGGGGGGCAGGTCGGTGTCGGGGTACATGCGGCTGGGGCCGGGCAGCACCCGTTCGAAGCCCGTGGTGTCGTCGGGCAGGGCCTGGCGCGTCTCCTCGGGCACGCCCACGCACGCCTCGCGCGCCCGCAGCAGGATCTCGCTCGCGGCGGTGCGCACGTCCTGTTCGTCGCCCCAGACCACCATGATCGGCGTGTCGCGCCCGACGCCGCAGGCGCGCTCGATGCGGCCCCACTCGGAAGACGAGAGCGTCGGGATCTCGCTCGTCGAGCAGACGATGTTCGGCAGCGTGTCGATGCAGGCGACCACGCGCACGCGGTCGGAGAATTCCTTCAGGAAGCGGGTGTGGGGCTGGGTCGGCGTGGACATGAGCCCCTCGAAGCCGGGCAGCGGCACGGCTGCGGCGCGGGCGCCGGCCGTGATCGCGCCGTGCAGGTAGCCGCCCCCGGCGCCCTGGACGATGGCCGTGACGTCGCGCGAGACGTCCTGCAGCGAGTCCGCGGTCACGCGGCGCTCGCGCAGGACGTCGCGGATGGCCAGCAGGCTGCGCTGGCGCAGGGCCTCGTTGTGCACCAGCCGCGGGATGCGCTTGATGCTCGGGACCCCCTTGATCTCGACGCGCGAACCGCCGCGGATGCTCACGTTCACGTCCTGCCGCGCCGCGCCGACGCCCGTGCGCACCAGGCCGCTGGCCCGCGCCAGGCGGCGCAGCGCGTCGCAGACGGCGGCCACGTCCCAGGGGGTGTGCATGTCCGGGTCGGTGACCGTCTCGATCAGGGGCATGCCGAGGCGGTCGGTGCGGTAGACGCGGGAGTGGCCGCGGTCGCTGACCTCGCGGCAGGAATCCTCCTCGATGGACAGCTGGCGGATCCCGATGCGGCGGCCGCGGTGGGGGACCGCGCCCTGGACGCCGATGATCGCCGTGCGCTGGAAGCCCGTCGGGATGCTGCCGTCGAGGTACTGCTTGCGGGCGATGTGGATCTCGTCGACCACCTGCAGACCGAGCATCAGCGAGACCCGCACCGCGTGGTCGAGCGCTTCGGGGTTCATCTCGAAGGGCGGGGCGTCGTCCATCTCGTAGGTGCAGACCGTCTCGTCGTTCAGCAGGTAGGTGATGTTCTTGCGGGTCTTGAACTCCATGAGCGCGGTGCCGTCGTAGTCCCCCATCTCGCTGAGGGTCGGGCGCATGTGGCGCAGGATCTCCGCGTGGTGCTCGGTGGTGTACCTGCCGGCGGGGCAGCGGCAGAAGAGCTTCTTCGAGGTCTGCAGCTGCTGGTGCACCTCGAGTCCGGACATCAGCCCGAGCGACCGGTACTCGTCCTCGCCCCAGGCTCCCAGGACGGGCAGCGGGGCGCCCTGCAGGGGATCGTAGCGGGAGACGTCGTTCATGGGCGTCCTGTGCGGCTGGAGTGTCGGAACGTGCGGCGCGGGACCAATATAGGGGGCGCGTTGCGGGTGGCCAACGTTGTTTTCCCATCGGCAGGCAGGTTGTGAAATCTCGTCAACCTGCATCTTGACGGCCTTTGGCGGGTGGGAGTAGATTAGTCCTGTCAAAGACCTAACATGATTGGACAGGGACTGTTCGGCGCGGCTGCGCATTTTGCGAAGGGAGATCCCGGTGAGGGTCGTCAACACCAAGGGCAAGAAGTTCCGCGTACCGGACGCCACCATCCTGCGCCTGCCGCTTTACCTGGACAAGCTCATCCTGCTGCAGCAGGCGGGCGTCAAGGAGGTCTCTTCGCGACAGCTTGCGACCTCCCTGGACATCAAGGCCAGCCAGTTGAGGCACGATTTCCACTACTTCGGAGGCTTTAGCAAGCCGGGCCGGCCCTACCAGGTGGACAAGCTGGTCCCGGCCCTCGAGGAGATCATCGGGGTCGACGTCCCGGTGCCGATGATCATCGTGGGAGCCGGCCATCTCGGCCAGGGCCTGGCCAACTACCGCAATTTCGAGCGCCTGGGATTTCCGCTGCGGGGGATCTTCGACGTGGATCCGAAGCTCGTGGGCCTGGAGATCCGGGGCGTGCCGATCCGGCCGCTGTCCGAGATGACGGCCTTCGTGAAGGAGCACGGCATCAAGGTCGGCGTGCTGACCGTGCCGGTGAACGTCGCCCAGGACGTCGCCAACCAGATGGTCGCCGCCGGCGTGGTCGGCATCTGGAACTTCACGCCGACCGACATCCGCACCCCGCCGCAGGTCATCGTGCGCAACGAGCGCCTGGCGGTGGGACTGATGTGCCTGAGCTTCAAGACCAAGCGGATCGGCCAGACCGAGGAACTCAGGGGGGACTGATCCCGCCTCTCACCAGCGGATCAGGTTGGCGCCCCAGGTGAATCCCGACCCGAACGCCACCAGCACCAGCAGGTCGCCGCGGGCGAGCCTGCCCTCGCGCGACGCCTCGCTCAGGGCGATGGGAATCGACGCCGCCGTCGTGTTGCCGTAGCGCTGGATGTTGCTGAAGACCTGCTCCGGCGCCAGATCGAAGCGCTTGGTCACGGCCTCGGTGATGCGCAGGTTGGCCTGGTGGGGGATGACCAGCTTCACGTCCTGCTTCGCGACCCCTCCCGCTTCGAGCACCTCCCGG
This sequence comes from Candidatus Latescibacterota bacterium, assembly GCA_030658975.1. Lineage (GTDB taxonomy): Bacteria > Krumholzibacteriota > Krumholzibacteriia > LZORAL124-64-63 > LZORAL124-64-63 > PNOJ01. The sequence goes on along the minus strand of JAUSBL010000022.1, from coordinate 44,089 downwards.
ATCGCCTCGCAGAACCGCCGCACGGCGTGCGTGTACACGGCCCGGCCGTTCATGAGCGGGTAGTGCCGGCCCTCGGCGATCTGCTCGGCCGTGATGCGGCCCGGCTGGCTGCCCGAGGGCAGCTCGCACCACAGCTCGCGGGCGAACTCGCCCTGGCTGTGCAGGACGCTGGCCAGCACGTCGCTGCGCCCCTCGCCCTGGTCCCCGGTCGCCCGCAGGACGGCGGCGCCGGCCCCGTCGCCGAACAGCACGGCGATGTCGCGGCCGCGGTCGGTGAGGTCCATCGACGTGGAGTGGATCTCCGTGCCGACGACCAGCACGGTGCGCGCGAAGCCGGCCTTGATGTGGGCCGCGGCCGTGGCCACGCCGTAGACGAAACCCGTGCACTGGTTGCGCAGATCCATGGCGCCGACCGTCCGGGCTCCCAGCGCGTGCTGCAGCAGCACGCCGTTGCCGGGGAAGAAGCAGTCGGGATTGAGCGTCGCGCAGATGATCAGGTCGAGCTCCCCGGCCTCGATGCCCGCGTCCTGCAGCGCCATCCGCGACGCGCCGGCGGCGAGGTCGTCGAGCGTGGTCCCCGGGGTGATCCAGCGCCGTTCGCGGATGCCCGTGCGCTCGACGATCCACTCGTCGCTGGTGTCCATCATCCGCGCGAGGTCGTGGTTGGTCACGACGCGCTCCGGCACGCAGTGCCCCGTCCCGATCACCTTTGCACAGGTCACGTCCTGCCTCCCGGTTCAGCGGCTCGTGATCTTGAGATCGCGGCCCAGGTCGGCCGCGTGGGCGGCGGCCCAGGCGGCGGCTTCGGCTTCGCTGCGGAACCAGGCCACGCGGACGCGCGTGAGCGAAGCCCCGCCGGCTGTCCTGACGGTCTCGGTCTCGATCCGGTGCCCGGCCGAGCGCAACCGGGTCACCAGATCCTGCGCGTTGGCCGGCTGGCCGAAGGCCCCGAGCTGGATCGCCCAGTCGCCCGAGGCGCCCGGGGGCACGGTCGCCGTGCCGGCGGGAGGGTCCGCCGTGGCAGCTGCGGCCGGGTCCTGCGCGGTCGCTTCGTCGCCGGCCGCGACCCGGTTCACGGCGCCGTCCGGCGCCGCCCGGCCGCCGGGAGTCTCGGGGACCACGGCGGGGGCTTCCTGGGCCAGGTCCACGTCCCCGCTGACGGGTCGATTCGGATCGTAGGGCAGACCCGGGGCGTCCGTGCTGACGACCGAGGTCTGCTCGCCCACCGGGGGCGGCAGTTCGAACCCGCCGCGCGGCCAGAAGACGAAGGCCACCATGGCCACCAGCGCGACCACCACCACGGCGAGCAGGCCGCGGCCGCTGCGGCCGCCGCGGCGGCGCACCCCGGTCACCGGCGCCGTCGTCCGCCAGGGGCCGTCGTCATCGCCTTTGTCATCGCCGTCGGGGAGATACTCCGGTTCCGCGGCGGGAGCGGGGGCCACGTCGTCGTGCGCTGCGGGGAGGCGCTCGTCGGCCCGGTTGAGGAACTCCAGGTCGCGGTCCTCCTCGTCGTCATCGTCGCGGCGCCGGTCGTCGAACATCGCGCAGCCTCCGATCGTTCGGGAAGCGGTCCGGGCGCGAGTATAGGCGGCGGAGGGCGGGCCGCACAAGCAGGGAACGGGCCGCCCGGCGGACCGGCCGACGCGCGCTTGCGCCCCCGCGGCGAGCCGCCTATGATCGCTCCCGGGAGGAACGCATGAACCGCCAGCCGCGCCGACGTCGCCGGGCCGAGGCCTTCATCTTCGACCTCGACGGCACGCTCGTCGATTCGGGCCGCGATCTTGCCTTTTCGGCCAATTTCGTGCGCGCCCGCTACGGTCTGCCGGAACTCCCGGAGCAGGTCGTCGTGTCTTTCGTGGGCGACGGCGTGGGCAAGCTCGTCGAACGCGCGCTCGCCGATCTCGACGGACAATCCGCCGACGAGCGCAGGGCCGAAGGCCTGCAGGCGTTCCTCGACCACCACGACCGTCACTGCCTCGACCACAGCCGCCTCTATCCGGGGGTGCTGCAGACGCTGCGCAGCTTCGCCGGCTTTCCCCTGATGGTAGCTACGAACAAGTCCCGCCGCTTCGCCGAGAAGGTGCTGGCGGGCCTGCACGTCGACGGCGCTTTCCGGCGCGTGGTGTGCGGCGACGACGTGGCGCGCCGCAAGCCCGACCCCGAGGCGCTGGCGCTCTGCCTGGCCGGCCTGGATGTCGATCCCGGCGAGGTGGCCATGGTCGGGGACGGGATCAACGACGTGCTGGCGGCACGCGCCCTGGGCTGCACGTCCGTGGGCTGCGCGTTCGGCCTCACCGCGCGGGCCCGGCTGCTGGCCGCCGGTCCGGACCTCGTGCTGGAAGCCTTCGGCGAACTCGCCGACCACTTCGTCGCCCGTCGCACCCCCGCACCCCGGAAGGCCCGCCCATGAGCCGCCCGCCCATGCGCCGCCCGCCCGCCCTGACGCCTTGGCCCCTGCGCGACCTGCTCGGGCGCGCCGTCGCCGAACTGGACGCCCGCGGCGCGATCTTCGACCTGCCCGTCGGCAAGTGGCACCGTCCCGTCGACGGTGTCGACCTCGCCGACACGGTCGGCGGCCACGCCGTCGGCACGCCGCTGGGCCCTGCCGCCGGTCCGCACACGCAGCTGGCGCAGAACCTGGTGCTGAGCTGGCTGGCCGGAGCGCGCACCCTCGAACTGAAGACCGTGCAGGTCCTGGACGAGCTGGAGATCCCGCGCCCCTGCATCGACATGGCCGCCGAGGGCTACAACGTCGAGTGGAGCCAGGAGCTGCGGCTGGACGAGTCCCTGCGCGAGTACGCCAAGGCTGCGCTGATGATCGCGGTCCTGCGCGCCTGGGAGCCCGTGCGCGCGGGGACCGGCGAGCCCGGCGGACACGTCTTCGAGCTGTCGTGCGGCTACGACCTGGCCGGCGTGCGCAGCGCGCCGATGGCCGCGTTCCTGGACAGTATCGGCGACGCGCGCGCGGCGGTGGACGCGCAGCGCGGCGGGATCCCGCCGGCGCTGGCCGGTCTGCGCGACGTCGAGGTGCCGGCGCGCCTGTGCACCGGCGCCACCCTGAGCACCTTCCACGGCTGCCCGCCGGACGAGATCGAGGCGATCGTCCGCCACCTCATGACCCGTCACGGCCTGGACGTCACCGTGAAGCTGAACCCCACCCTGCTCGGGCGCGACGCGGTGGCGGCGATCCTCCACGACCGGCTCGGCTATCACGATACGGCCCTGGTGCCGGCGGCCTTCGCCGAGGACCTGGCCATGGACCGCGCGCTCGAACTCGTCGACGGGCTGGCGGCCTTCGCCCGGGCGCAGGGGCGGCGCTTCGGCGTCAAGCTCACCAACACGCTGGTGGTCGCCAACGAACGCGGCCGCCTGCCGGGCGCGCAGGCGTACCTCTCGGGGGCGCCGCTGCACGTGCTGGCCGCGACCCTCCTGGCGGAACTCGACGCCCGCCTGCCGGGACGCCTGGCCCTGGCCGGCCGTCCGGGCGGCGAGGTGCCCGTGTCGTTCTCGGCCGGGGTGGAGCGCGGCAACGCCGCCGAGGTCGTGGCGCTCGGGTTGTCGCCGGTGACCGTCTGCAGCGACCTGCTGAAACCGGGCGGGTACGGCCGCCTGTCCGGCATGCTGCGCCGCCTGGCCGACGAGATGCGCGCCGCCGGCTGCGCCGACCTGCCGGCCTGGCGGGCGCGGGCCGACGCCGCCGCGCAGGTCGCGGGGCACGCCTCGGCCGCGGCCGCCTACGCCGCTCATTTGTCGAGTCCCGAAGGCGCGGCGCCCTACGCCGCGGGCGCCGTGCGCAAGCCGCTGAAGCGCACCGGACGGCCGCTGGCACTGTTCGACTGCACGAGCTGCCACCTCTGCGTCACGGTCTGCCCGAACGACGCGATGATCCGCCTGGCCCGTCCGGACGGTCTCGAGGACCGGCTGACCAGGCGCTGGCAGTACCTGTGCCTGGCCGACCTCTGCAACGACTGCGGCAACTGCACGACCTTCTGTCCCGACGACGGGGCGCCCCACCGGGTGAAGCCCCGCCTGCACGTGGCCGGCCGGGAGGCCGCGGCCGCCGATTCCGATTATCGTGTCGCGCGCGCCGGCGGCGTCTGGACCGCGGACGGCGCGCGCAGGAACGATCTGGTCGCCGCCCTGCTGCGCGACCTGCCCCTGCCGGCCGAGGACCCGGAACCCGAGGAAGCGCCATGACCGCACGCCCGCCCCTGTTCACGCCGTTCCACTGCGCCGAGGAGACCATCCGGATCGCGCCGGCGCTCGCCCGCGACGGCGGGCTGCTGGCCTGGGCCCGCGATTTCCAGCTCGGTACGGCCGGCTACCGCGACCTGCTCGATCCCGGCGACCTGCACAGCACCGAAGTCCCGTTCAACAGCCTGAACGTGGCGGTCATGCTGACCGCCCGCGCGCAGCTGGCGCTCGAGGAGGGGCTGGCCCACCTCCACGTGGGCGGGGAGGTGCGCCCGCACACGCAGGAGTTCATCGACCTGGCGGCCCGCGTCTACGCGGCCCACGGGATCTGCGTCCACCTGCGCCCGGAAGGCTGCCGCACCACGCCGATCTGGCTGTCGTCCTTCGGGGTGAACTACGAGGAACTCGACGGCGGCGAGAACTTCACCGCCTCGCACAGCCAGAGCTACAAGGGCGGCTGGAAGCCGATGGACGAGTCGGGCATGCAGCTGCTGGAGATGGCGGGCCGCATCGCCGACCGCGTCCGCCTGCTGGCCGAGCGGGCCGCCGAAGAGGGGCTCGAGATCCCGCTCGCGCCCGCGGACGACCCCCTGATCGTGCGCGATTTCGACCCGGTCGCCGCCTACGCGGACGCGCTGCGGGCCATCGTGCCCGTGGACATGCTGGACGGGATCGCCGCGGCCGCGGCCCGGGGCTTCCGCACCGCGATCTGCACCGAGGGCGGCAGCATGGGCGCCGCCGCGCGCCGCGTCTTCGCCGAGCTGGGCGTGGGCGTCGACGGGGACGGGCCCGTCTTCTTCACCCACGAGGCGGAGTCGCGCGACTACCACGGCATCGGGATCCTGGACGGCGAGAACCACGGCGTCGATCCCGGCAAGTGGCAGGTCTACAAGCACGTCGGCGCGCAGGACCTGCTGCGCGCGCGGCGCGCCGACCTCGTGTTCATCTGGGACCCCGACGGCGACCGCTTCAACATGGTGACCGCGGCGCCCGCCGCGCTGGCCGACCGCGCGCGCGCCGCCGGGCTGGAGGTCGATCCCCTCGACGACGCTCGCGTGCTGGTCTTCTTCAAGCCGAACCAGATCTACTTCATGCTCGCCGCCGCGCGCCTCGAGTCGCTGCACGCCGGCGGGACCCTCGGGGACGACGACTGGATCGTGGCCACCAGCTGGCCGACCAGCCGCAGCATCGGCGAGCTGGCCGAGGCCTTCAACCGGCGCCACGGCACCCGGCTGCGCACCTTCCGCGTGCCGGTCGGCTTCAAGCACTTCGGGAGCCTGGTCGCCGACCTGGAGAACCAGGTGCTCGAGTCGGATCCCGACGACCCCGGGCTGACCACCCGCGCCGTGGACGCGACCGGGACCGAGACGGTGTTCGGCCCGCGACCGCGGCTGCTGATCATGGCCGAGGAGAGCGGCGGCGCCGCGCTGGGGCCCGACGACTGGATGCTGTCGCGCGACGAGGAGCGTGCGACCCTGGCGATCAAGGAGAAGGACGGCATGCAGATCGGGCTGGTCGCGCTGGGCCTCGGGGCGCGCCTGTTCGCCGACGGCGGCAGCTTCGCCGCCTTCTACCTGGACCGCCTCGACGCCTACGGCATCGTGCACCGGTTCTACGAGCGGCGCGACGTCACGCTGTTCGACGAGTCGCTGCGCGGCGCGGCCCGCGAGGAGGCCCGCGCCGCGGGCAACCGACGCAAGGCGGCCGTCGTGGCTTTCCTCGCCGCGCTGGAGGGACGCCCGCCGGCGGCGGTGTCCGCCGCCCTGTGCGAACGCCTGCCGGCGGGATGCGGGCTGCCGGCGGTCGTACGCTGCTTCCGCGCCGGCGACGGCACGCTGATCGAGTTCGAGGGGTGCTGGTTCCAGCTGCGCGCCAGCGGCACCGACGCCGTGCTGCGCTACTACTGCGAGGGCGGCGACCGGCGGCGCGTGGGCGAGCTCAACGAGGCCCTGATCGGCCTGCGCCTCGACGGCTGAAGGAGGGTCCGTGGGCGACCGGAACTACCGCACGCTGACGGTCTACAGCGCCACCTGGTGCCCCGACTGCCGCGTCGCCAAGCGCTTCCTGGACGAGCACGGCGTGGCCTACGAGACCGTGGAGATCGACCGCGACGAGGACGCCGCCCGTCTGCTGGAGGAACGCACCGGCAAGCGGGGAATCCCGTATTTCGTGCTGGACGGCGAGCGCTGGGTGCGCGCCTACGTCCCGCGCCAGGGTTTCGACCGCGAAGGCATGGCCGCCCTGCTCGGACTGTAACGGCTCGGGGGTTGGCAGCCCCGCGCGGGCCGTGTTAGCATCCAGGGGCCGGGCGTCCGCCCGTCCGGCCCAAGCGACACAACGCCGGCAAGAGGAGGATCCATGCGCGGCACGAAGAACGTCCTCGTGGTGGGGACCGGGACCATCGGCGAGCCCCTGATCGGGCTGCTGAGCCACTTCAAGGACCAGTTGGGCGTCGACGAGGTGCTCTTCCACAAGAATACGCCGCTGGTCACCGACCGCAGCAAGGTCAAGGATCTGATCCGGCGCGGCGCGCGCATCGTGGCGGACAAGGACCGCGTCGCCGGATTCAAGGACATCGGCATCCAGGTCGACGTGACGACCGAGGACGCGCTGGCGGCCGCGCGCGTCGTCATCGACTGCACGCCCATGGGCAACGACATGAAGGAGAAGTGGTACCGGGCCTACGAGGACACGACCGACCTCTTCATCGCCCAGGGCAGCGAGTTCGGTTTCGGCAAGCAGTACGCCCGCGGGATCAACGACGAAGTGCTCGACAGCGAGACCGACAAGTACCTGCAGGTGGTCAGTTGCAACACGCACAACCTGTCGCTGATCATCAAGATGCTCGGGCTCGGCGACGAGGGGCCCGACAACCTGGTGCAGGGGCGGTTCGTCTGCATCCGACGCGCCAACGACATCAGCCAGGATGACAAGTTCGTGCCGAGTCCCGAGATCGGATCGCACGGCGACGACGTCTTCGGCACCCACCATGCCCGCGACGCCTGGCACTTGTTCAACACCATGGGCTACGACCTGAAGCTGTTCTCCTCGGCCCTGAAGCTCAACACCAACCTGATGCACACCCTGCAGTTCCACCTGAAGGTGCGCAAGCCGGTGACCCACGCCGAGCTGATGCAGCGCTGCGAGGCCAACGACCGCGTGGCGATGACCCACAAGAAGACCGCCAACTCGATCTTCTCCTTCGGGCGCGACCACGGCTTCTACGGCCGCATCCTCAACCAGACCGTGATCCCCTATAAGGGGATCCACGTCTCGCAGGACGGCCGCGACATCACCGGGTTCTGCTTCACGCCCCAGGACGGCAACAGCCTGCTGAGCTCGGTCGCCGCCACCGTCTGGGCGCTCTACCCGGACACCTACGACAAGATCATCCAGTGCCTGCGGCCCTTCTTCTTCGACGAGGTGTAGCCGCCGGCCGCCGCCTCGATACGGCCCGACAGCAGGAGGCGCCCGGTCGTGGGACCGGGCGCCTCCTCGCTCGTCCGGGACGCCGGCCCGCTAGTCGGCTGGCGCCGGCGTGATCCTCGCGATCAGGTCGCGGTAGGTCTGCTGGGCGGGCAGCTTGGCGTCGGCCCGGGCCAGCAGGGGCTGCACCTTCGCCAGGGCCTGCCCGGCCAGGCCGGCGTCGCCCGTCGCCAGGGCGGACTGCGCCAGCAGCAGCAGGGGGCGGATGCGCGCCGGATTGGTCGCGAGGATCCGTTTCGCGTTCTCGAGCGCCGGGCCGGGCCGGCCGGAGGCGAGGTAGCTCTCGCCCTGCCGCCACAGGAACCACCAGCGCTCGTGGGCGGGCAGGTTGCTGCTGGAATCGAGCATCAGCTGCCACTCGTCGATCGCCTTCTCGTGGTCGCCGTCGCGGGTCGCCAGCGTGGCCCGCAGCTGGTGCTCCAGACCGTCGATCTGGTCGCGGTAGCTCTTGAAGACGTAGTTGTCGCTGCTGCGCGCCTTGGTGAAGAAGGCGGCGGCCGCGGCATCCGCTTCGGGCCGCCGCTGCTCCATCGCCAGCTGGATCGCCCGGTAGTAACCGCCCAGGAAGGCGTCCGGGTACTTCGTCTGGTAGGCGGCCATGGCGCGCAGGGCCTCGTCGTAGAGTTCGTGGGTGTAGTACATGCGGATGAGCGTCTCGTCGAGCTCGCGTTCCTGCTGCGAGCCGGCCAGCGCGGTGCGGATGCTCTCGAGGATCTGCTCGCCCTGGGCGATCATGCCCTGCTCGAGGTAGAGTTCGCCCAGGTTGATCTGCGAGAAGTGGAAGTCGGGCTGGGCCTTCAGGGCGGCCAGGAATTCGCGCTCGGCATCCTCGTAGTCGCCCTTCCAGCTCAGCACCTCGCCCAGCGAGTCGTGGGGATTGGCCAGGTCGGGCGCCAGGAAGGCGTACTTGCGCAGGTGGGTGACGGCCTGCTCGTAATCGCCGCGCCCGGCGGCGAGGTAGCCGAGCATGTTGTAGGCGGGGGCGTGGTTGGGCTCGATGGCCAGGATCTGCTCGTAGACGCGCTGGCACTCGTCCCACTTCCCGGTCTGGTACAGGACGCCGGCTTTGGCCGACAGGGCCATCAGGTCCGTCGGCTGCTCGGCGAGCACGTAGTCGAGCAGCGAGTCGCGGACCTGGTCGCCCGGCTTCTTGTAGGCGAGCAGCAGCAGCTGGAGCTTCGCGCGCTCGAGCGCGTTGGGCAGACGGGCGGCGAGGCTGTCGGCGATGGCGGCCTCGTACGCGCTGCCGGCCTTGTCCCCGAAGCGGTTCTTGATCTGCGCGATCAGGGCGTGGGCCGCCGCGAATCCGGGATCCAGGGACACCGCGCGCCGCAGCGAGGAATCGGCCTGGGCGAACTGGAACGCGTTCATCTGGGAGTAGCCCCGCTCGAACAGGTTGTAGGCCTCCGCCGAGCGCGTGGTGAACTGGCGCTCGGGACCGCCCAGGAAAAGCAGGGCGAGGGCCAGCAGCGCCAGCGCGACCAGGCCGATCATGACCGATCTCTTCATGACTCGTTCTCCGCTCGGGTGAGGGGGGGCAAACCCCGCTGTGCGTACGCAAGGGCGCCGGCGGGGTTGCCGGCGGCGGTGTGGAGGGCTTTCAGGACCAGCAGGGTCACGTCGTCGTCGGCCTGCTCTCGTCCCCTGAAGGCGCGCAGCTCGGCGTTCACGAGGTCGAGCAGCTCCGCAGCCCCGAGCCCGTGGTACTCGCCGAGGAGGCGCTCCACGCGTTCGGTGCCGAACTCCTCGTCGTCGGCGTCGACGGTCTCGGTCAGCCCGTCGGTGTACAGGAAGAGCATGTCGCCGGGCGTGAACCCGATCGTCTCCTCGGGGTAGCTGCCGAAATCGAAAGCGCCCAGGGGCAACCCGCCCTTGTCCAGCTGGTGCAGGGAGCCGTCGGCCCGGCGCAGGATCGGCGCGTTGTGCCCGCCCGAGCTGTAGCGCAGCTGCTGGCGCGCGGGATCCACGAAGGCCAGGAACAGGGTGGCGAAGTGCGTGGGGTCGGTGCTGGCGTACAGGTAGCGGTTGACCCGGTCCAGGATCTCGCCCGGGGAGTCGCTGATGGCGCAGTGGGCGCGCAGCGAGGCCTGGAGGCTCGAGGCCAGCAGGCTGGCGGGGATGCCCTTGCCGCTGACGTCGCTGATGATGACCACGAGCTGCCCGTCGTCGCGCTCGATCAGGTCGTAGTAGTCGCCGCTGACCTCGGCGCTGTTGAAGTTGCAGGCGGCCAGCTCCAGCCCGCCGACCGAGGGCAGGCGTTCGGGCAGCAGACGGCTCTGGATCGAGCGCGCCAGCGTGAGCTGCTCCTCCAGCTTCTGCTTCTTGAGCTCCTCCTCGTAGAGGCGGCTGTTCTCGAGCTGCAGCGCCATCTGCCCGGCCACCAGGGTGAGCAGTTCGAGGTCCTGCAGCTGGTAGTCGTCGCTGCCGTGCTTGGGCGGCAGGGCGAACAGGCCGACCAGGCGGCCGCGCACCAGCATCGGCACCAGCAGCGCGATGCCGAGGCGGGCCAGTTCATCCCTTTCCTGGAGCCGCTGCAGCAGCTCGGCCTGCTCGCGGGTGGCGGCCGCGCGGACGTCCAGGCGGGTCTGGCTGCGCTCGATCCAGTACGGCTCGTTGAACTGCGCGAGGCGCAGGGCCGTGGCCTCGAGCCGCAGTTCGCCGGGGCACTCGTCGCAGCCGTCCGGACCGGCGTGGGGCCCGGCGGCGGCGGGGTGCCCGACGACGCCGGCCAGCAGCCACTCCTCACCGGCTGGCGCCGGCCGGTAGACCGCGAGGTGCGGCAGGTCGACCAGCTGGCAGAGCCGGCCGCCGATGCGCGTGATGAGGGCGTCCTGCTGGATGATCTGGGGGATCTCCAGGCCGAACTCCTGCAGGGCGCCGGCCAGGTTGCCGCGGCTGCGGAAGAAGCGCCGGTCCAGCTGCCCCTGGAGGTGGACGCGGGCGGGCCACAGGGAGGCCGCGGCGGCCAGCGTCGCGGCGACCGTGGCGACCTGGCTCGTCTGGCCGCTGAGGCGCAGCAGCAGCGCGCCCAGCCCCAGCACGAACGCCAGGTAGAACAGGAACAGGCTTCCGGTCAGCAGCGAGTAGACGAGGCTGCGCTTGAGCAGCACCTCGATCTGCATCACGCGGTAACGGGCGATGCAGTAGCTGAACGACAGCGGCACGGCGATCATCGGCACCGTGCCGATGAAGGCGAGCGTGTCGCCGACGCGGTCGCCGGGCAGCACGGTGAAGATCAGGAAGGGCAGGATGCCCGCCAGCGTGCCGACGGTCAGGATGCGGATGCGGCGGCGCTGCAGCGGATCGCGGAACTGGTAGTAGCTGTGCAGCAGGGCGACGGCGCCGGCCGAGAAGAACGTGCCCAGGACCAGCCAGCGCGTGTTGTAGATCCGCGGGGCGTGGGAGCCGAAGAACTGGTCCATGGTGAACTGCAGGTAGAAGACCAGGGGCAGCACGTAGAGCAGGGGCTCGAGCCAGGGCCGCCGCGTGACGACGATCTTCTTGTCCGGGAACACCAGGAAGAAGTGCAGGAATAGCGCCGGCAGCAGGAAGCGCGCGAGCGCGCCGGCGTTGCGGGTGATGATGTCGCCCCAGAAGTAGCTCGACCGGTTCAGGTCGGTCATGAAGAACACGGCGAACAGCAGGCACATCCGGAAGAACAGGCGCGCGGCCTGGGACTCCCGCCCGCGCAGGTAGATCATCAGGCCGATCAGCCAGTAGGCCAGGGAGAGGAAGCCGTAGTACGGATAGAAGCGGTCGGCGGTGCGGAACGCGCTCAGCCGCACCGGCACGCGCAGGACCTTCCCGTCGCGCATGACGAGGTAGGGCACCAACGACCCGACCTGCTGCCGGCTCAGCAGCTGGGCGGCTTCCTGCGGCGACGCGATCATGGTGGTGCCGATGCCGATGATCTCGTCACCCGGCTGGAGCAGGTTGATCCCGCCGTCGGCGCGCGGCGGCGCTTCGAGCACGGTGACCGTGGAGCGGCCCAGCAGCCAGACGGTGCCGTCGTTGGGGCGGATCTTCCCGGCGTCCAGGGCGGAGAACAGGCAGAGGCCGAGCGTGGCGAACGCTGCGAGCAGGTTGGCCCAGTGGCCGACGGCGCCGCTGCGGGGCGTCGCCGGAAACTGGAAGCTGGACTCTTCCGTCGCCATCGTTATCCTGGTCCTTCGGCGGGGTGACGCCCGATCGACGTGGACAATATCATAGAGAACGGCGGGTGGCTGCAATTGTTGCGGGGAGGGCCGTGGACGGCGACAGGGTGACGGGGCCTCTGCCCTGGACCTGCGAGCGGGGCGAGGGCCGCCTGGCCGTCCGCCTGGACCTGCTGGCCCAGGGGCGCGACCTGCTGCTGCTGATCGGCGGCGGGTCCGTCCACGCCGGCGCCGTCGCCGTCGCCTCGCCCGCGGGCGGCACCGCGGGCGAACCCTGCGACGAGCTGGCGGTCGTGCCCGGCCACAAGGAGGGGCCGCTGGCGCGGGAGGGCGCCCGGCGGCTGGCCGCCGTGTCGGGCCGCACCTGCGTCGCCGTCGCCGGCATCCACCAGGACGACGCGACCCCGGCCGAGATCGCCGCGATCGTGGCGCACGCCCGCGACGCGCTGCGGGCCCTGGCCGACGCCCTCGCGCGCCGGCGGAACGAGGAAGGACGGACATGAGGACCCGCGACCTGCCCGCGATCGAAGCCACGCTGCTGAGCTGGACGGACGAGATCGGCACCATCGCCTCCGGCCTGTTCCGCCGCACGGGGGAACTGCGCTTCAAGCACGGGCAGGAGGCGATCACCGAGGCCGACCACCGCATCGAGCGCCTGCTGGTCGAGCGGATCCGCGCGGCCTTCCCGGGCGACGCCGTCCACGGCGAGGAGTTCGGCGACTCGGGCGGCGGGACCGCCGCCGCCGGCGGGCGCACCTGGTACCTCGATCCCGTCGACGGGACGCTGAACTTCTCCCTCGGCCTGCCGGACTTCTGCACGTCGGTGGCCCTGATGGAGGGCGACGAGATCCTCGCCGCTTTGGTCTACCAGCCGCTGCACGACGAGCGCTTCACCGCCGTGCGCGGCGGCGGCGCGCGGCTCAACGGCGCGCCGATCCGCGTCAGCGGGCGCGCCCCGCTGGGCGCGTCGATCCTGAGCCTGCAGTTGCAGAAGCGGGGGCGTTTCGTGCAGAGCGCGACCCTCTTGCAGCAGGTCCTGCTCAAATCGATGAAGGTCCGGCGGCTGGGCACCATCGCCCTGGAGATGGCCTACCTGGCGGACGGCCGCTACGACGGGCTGCTGGCGGGACGCGGCCAGCCCCAGGAACTCTACGATGTGGCGGCGGGGATCCTGCTGGTGCAGGAGGCGGGTGGCGTCGTGACCGACCACCTCGGACGCCCCTACGTGCCGGGCTCGACCGACCTGATCGGCAGCAACGGGGCGATCCACGACGAACTGATCGCGCTGATCCGCGCCCACGACACGACGCGCGACTGAACCTACAGGTACTGCAGGGCCAGCGCGCCGCTGCCGAGCATCCCGTAGCTGAGCCAGGCAGGGTCGTCGGCGCCGCTGCGATCGCGGCAGGCGAGGGCCGCGGTGCGCAGGGCGCTCGCGACGGTCGCGCCGCCGGCCAGGGTGCGGTAGAAATCTCCGGCGAAGGCGCAGGCGCGCGGCTGCGACACGGCCAGGTGCGGCCCCACCACGGCCGAGGCGCCCGACATCAGGAAGCGCGGTCCGAAGGCGGTCAGGCCGAGGTAGCTGTTGGAGAAGACCAGCGGCGGCGTGGCGGCCTGGCGCGCCAGGTCCTCGGGCGCGACGGGCCCGTCCTCGAGCAGCCAGCGCTCCCCGGTTCCGGACTGCGTGCGCGTGCCGGCGCCTCCCGACCACGGGTGCAGGCGGCCCTGTTCGGCCCGCTCGGAGATCCGGTCCAGCAGGGCGGTGACCGGGTCCACGCCGACGGGTTCCAGGTCCTGCTCTTCTTCCGCCGACATCATGAGGTCGCGCGCCAGCGCTTCCCAACCGGACAGCTGCGCGGTCGCCGCCGTCTGCTGGGGAGCGGCCGTGGCGCCGCTGAAGTGGAAACCCTGGTAGCGGCGGCCGGTGCGGACCAGCCGGCCCGGCGTCATCGCGCCCGCCGGCGTCTCCAGCCAGGCCAGCCGCTGGCCGTCGCCGAGTTGGGCCAGGGCCTCGTCGAGCATGGCGCGCTCGAGCTTCGCCTGCACCGTGCCGTCGCCGCGTCCGTGGCCGTCGAGGAAGAGGACTCCGGGATCGGCGCAATCCTCCGGACGGAAGCGCCGCACGACCTCGCCCAGGCGCGAAGGTCCCCGCGACTGCTCCGCCTGGATCTGGTCCTCCCAGCGGCGCGACCAGTCGCCGCGCCGGGCGGACTTGACGGAACTGCGCCGGTCGGCGCAGATGGGCGCCAGTTCCAGCACGAAACGGATGCCGTTGTGCAGGCAGGTCCAGGGCAGGACGAGGTCGTCGGTCGCCACGATCAGGTGGTAGCCGATCGGACTCTCGGTGGCGGCGCCGGTCAGGGAGGGGGAGGCGGCGCCCAGGTCCGTGCGGTCGGGCGCGAAGGCCGCGGGATTGCCGGTCTGCGCGGCCCGGAACAGCAGCTGGCCCAGCTCGGTCAGCGAGGCGTGGACCGCGGAACTGTCGAGCCCCTCGGCCTGCTGCAGGCGCACCAGCCGGTCGTGCTGCGCGTGCGCCCGATCGAGCAGCCCGCGCCGTGTGGTCGCATCCTGGCCGCGTGTCAGATCGATATCCAGCCACTGCACGGCAGACTCCTCCGCTTGAAGCCGCAAACAGGTCCTGTCCCGCCACGTTGCAAGCGGCGGACCGCGGGGCTCCCCCTCCCCGTTATCGGCACCGACCGCCATTGATTGAGCATCTGGCTCGAAGAATGTCCCCGCCCATGCCCATCCTGCTGATCGACTTGGATCCGCACATCCTGCCGAGTCAGGGGTGTCCTGGAGGCCCTGAAGCCAGGATGGCGAAAGGGCCGGAAGGCCAAGCGCTCCGGGCACACGAGGTGCCCGGAGCGCGTCCCCTGTCTCGGCAGGATGTGCGGATCCAAGTCGCATCACAGCATGGGCAGGGGACAATCTTCGAGGTAGAAGCGAAGAAAAAGGCGCCTGGCGGCGCCTGATTCCGGACCCGGTCGGCCTTTTCCAGCCGATTCAGGCACTGATGCCGACGGTGCGTGGTGCCCGAGGGGAGACTCGAACTCCCACGAGGAATCCCTCACTACGACCTGAACGTAGCGCGTCTACCAATTCCGCCACCCGGGCTCCACCGTCGCATGCAGGAGCGATGGGCGCAAACGCCCGGTGCTCCGCGAGGGCAAATCTAGAGGGCGCCCCCGGACCTGTCAACCCCCCGGGCCACAATAACGGCGGGAAAAAGCGGATTGTGCCGATCGGGCACAGATGTTAGCTTCTGACCCCCGGCGCCCGCGATCCCATCAGGTCAGGAGTGACGATGCCCGCGAACCGCGCCGAAAGCGGCGTGAAGATCATCGCCAAGAACCGCAAGGCCTTCCACGAGTACGAGATCCTCGATAAGTGGGAGGCCGGGATCGTGCTGCAAGGCACCGAGGTCAAGTCCCTGCGCGCCGGCAAGTGCAACCTCGGCGACGCCTACGCCGAGATCCGCGATGGCGAGGCCTGGCTCGTGAAGGTCCACATCGGCCCCTACGACCAGGGCAACCGCGCGAACCACGACCCCTTCCGCCGGCGCAAGCTGCTGCTGACGCGACGCGAGATCCGCAAATTGCGGCCGCGTCTGGAGGAGAAGGGCCTGACGCTGGTGCCATTGAGCATGTACTTCAAGCACGGCCTGGTGAAGGTCGAATTCGGGCTCGGGCGGGGCAAGAGGCTCCACGACAAGCGGCACGCCACCGCCAAGCGCGATTCCGACCTGCGCATCCGGCGCGAGATGGGACGGCACTGAGCCTTGGACGCCTCCCGGACATCCCAGATGACGCCAGCGGCGCTGCTCGCGGCGGCCGTGCTGACGGCGGCGGTCCTCGCCGTCGTTCCCGGCGCGCACGGCGGTCCCTTTCCGGCGGCCGACCCCGACGGCCCGGTCCTGCGCGTCCAGGTCGTTTACCCCGGCGACCGCGCCCCGGCCTCGATCGAGGCGCGCCGGCTCGCCGTGGGCATGGCTGAGCCGTTCGTCAGTTCGGCCGACGCGGCGCTGATCTTCCGCGCCGCGCGCTACTGGGATCCGGACCGCCTGCAGATGACGATGCGCGCCGGCGGCCGCAGCGCCGTGGTCACGGTGAACAGCCGGCACGTCCAGCGCGCCGGCGGGAACCTCCTGCTCGCGCTGCCGCCCGTCCACGTCGACGGCGACATGTGGCTCCCGCTGGAGTTCCTGACCGCCGTGCTCGCGCCCGCGGCCGGCGACGACGTGGACTGGGATCCCGAGCTGCAGACGCTGACGGTGGGCGGCCGGCGCGCCGATCTGCTGTCGCTGGCGCTCTCGTCGACGTCCCACGCCACGATCCTGACCCTTGGCAGCGCCAGGCCCCTGGCCTGGCGGCTCGATCGGACCGCCCCGGATACCCTCACCCTGACGCTGGACGAGGCGAACGCGGCGCCGGCGCTGGTGGGCCCGGTGGCCGCCGAGGGGCTGGTGACCGGCGGCGTGCTCGCGCAGCTGCCCGGCGGCGTGCACCTCGCCGTGGCGCTGGGACCGCGCGCCGGCGGCTGGAATGTCGAGACCGCCGATGGCGGCCGCGAGATCCGGCTCGCCCTGGAGGCGCGCGAAAGCGGCGCACCTGAGGAGCCCGCGCCGGTCTTCAAGCCCAACGCCTCCGATCGCGCCCCGAGGGGGCGCGACGTGCGTGTCGTGGTGGTCGATCCCGGCCACGGCGGTTCGGACCGCGGCGCCGTCGGCGACGGCGGCACGCCGGAGAAGGACCTCGTGCTCGACCTGGCCCGGGACCTCCGGCAGCAGCTGCGCCGGCTGGGCTTCGATGTGGTGCTGACCCGCGACGATGACCGGGACCTCGAGCCGCAGGAGCGCGCCGAGCTCGCGAACCGCGCCGGCGGCGACGTCTTCGTCTCCCTGCACGCCGACAGCTGGTTCGGCCCGGAGGCGTCGGGCGTCACGACCTTCGCGGCGCCGGCCGACGACGAGCCGTTGCCGCAGCTCGCGCAGGGGTTCACGCCGTGGCACCTCGTGCAGCGCCGCCACGCCGCCGCGAGCGGCGAGCTGGCCGCGCTGGTGCAGCCGCGGCTCGTCGCAGCGTCGGGGGCGCCCGACCGGGGGATCATCAGGCTCGACGCCCGCGTCCTGCAGGGGGTCGACATGCCGGCCATCATGATCGAGGCCGGCTTCCTGACCGACCGCGTCCAGGAGCAGAGCCTGCTCGACGGAGATCGCCGCCGCGAACTGGCCGCCGCGATCGCCGCGGCCGTGGCCGTCTTCAGGGGCGAAGCCGAGGCCGAAGCGGACGCGCGCCGGCCGGCCTCGAAGAGGGTGGAACCGTGGTGAACTCCCGGGCTGGTCGTCGCCTGCCGGTCGAAGGAAGCCGCCGCCTGTGGTGGGGGCTGATCCTGCTCGTCTTCGTCGCGGCGGTGACGGGCGGCGTCTCGGCCCTCTGGCTGAGCCGCAGCCCGAGCCACAGCCCGGTGGTGACGCCGCCGGAGTCGGCTCCCCAGACGATCGTCGCCGGTTCGCGCGGTGTCGTGCTCTACTTCCCGGACGACGACGGGATCGGCATGGTCACCGAGGAGATGCTGCTGCCCAGTCGCGATCAGCTCGACGAGGACGTCCTGTCGGTGATGACCGCCTTGCAGCGCGGACCCCGCGCTGTGCGCAACGCCGCCTCCCTGCCCCGGGGAGCGCGGCCGCTCGGCGTGTTCCTGGACCGGGATGCCGGCTCTGTGGTCGTGGATTGGAGCCGCGAGCTCATCACCGGACAGCCGGGCGGCAGCGCCACCGAGCTGGCGACGTTGACGGCGATCCTGCGTACGTTGTCCTGGAACTTCCCCGAGCTCGCGACCTGCACGCTGCTGGTCGAGGGCGCCCCTGTTTCGACCCTGGCCGGTCACCTCGACGCCGACCGCCCCTTCAGCCTGAAGCGCTGGCGCTGACCGGAAAGGACGACGTGGGACCCATCGGCGTCTTCGATTCGGGCATGGGCGGGCTGACCGTCCTGCGGGAACTGCGCCGGCGCCTGCCGGCCGAGGACCTGCTCTACTTCGGCGACACGGCGCGCGTACCCTACGGCACCAAGGGCGAGCGCACGGTGCGCGCGTTCGCGCGTCAGGACGCGTCGTTCCTGGTCAACCGCGGCGCCAAGCTCGTGGTCGTGGCCTGCAACACCGCCTCGGCGTTCGCCATCGACGACCTGCAGCGCGAGCTGCCGGTGCCCGTGCTCGGGGTCATCGACCCCGGCGTGCGCACGGCGCTGCAGCGCACGCGAGGCGGCCGCATCGGCGTCATCGCCACGCGCGGCACCGTGGAGAGCGGACGCTACCAGCAGCAGCTGTCGGCGGCCGTCGGACCGCAGCGCGTGCTCGCCCGCGCCTGCCCGCTGTTCGTGCCCCTGGCGGAGGAGGGGATGGTCGACCATCCCATCACGCGCCTGGTGGCGTGGGAGTACCTCGCCCCGCTGCGCGACGCCGGCGTCGACACGCTCATCCTCGGCTGCACGCACTACCCGCTGCTGAAGCGGATCATCGGGGAGTTCATGGGCCCCGAGACCGTGCTGGTGGACTCGGCCGAGGCCCTGGCCGAGGCGGCGTCGCTGACGCTGGCCGAGGCCGGTCTGCAGCGGGACCCCGGCGGCCCGCCCGGCAGGATGGAATTCTACCTCAGCGACATCCCCTGGATGTTCCAGGAGGCGGGCGCCCGCTTCCTCGGGCACCCGATCGACTCGGTCCAGACGGTCAACGTGAACGAAGCCGACTGGGACGGGCACCTCGATCTCGCCGGAAAGGACGTCTCGTGACCGCACGCGCCAACGACCGCAAGCCGATCCAGCTGCGCCCCGTCCAGATGACCCGCGACTACCTGCCGCACGCGGAAGGGTCGGTGCTGATCGAGATGGGCAACACGCGGGTGATCTGCACCGCGTCGCTGAGCCACGGCGTGCCGGGCTGGCTGCGGGGATCGGGCCAGGGCTGGGTCACCGCCGAGTACGGCATGCTGCCGCGCGCCACCTCGGAGCGCACGCGCCGCGAGGCCACCAACGCCTCGGGCCAGGGCGGGCGCACCATGGAGATCCAGCGGCTGATCGGCCGCAGCCTGCGCTCGGTCACCGATCTGAAGGCCATGGGCGAGATCACCGTCACGATCGACTGCGACGTCATCCAGGCCGACGGCGGCACGCGCTGCGCGTCCATCAACGGCGCCTCGGTGGCCCTCTACGACGCGATGAAGCGCCTGAACCTGCGCCGCCACCCGATGAGCGGCCTGGTCGGCGCCGTCAGCCTGGGCCTGCTCGACGGCGAGGTCCTGGTCGACCTGGACTACGCGGAGGATTCCCGCGCCTCGACCGACATGAACATCGTCATGGCCGAGGGCGGCGGCCTCATCGAGGTGCAGGGGACGGCCGAGGGGCGCCCCTTCGCCCGCGCGGACCTCGACCGCATGCTGGACCTGGCCACCGGCGGCATCACGCGCCTGATCGAGCTGCAGCACAAGGTCCTGGAGGCCTGAGCCGATGAGCGACGCACGGCGCATCCTGGTGCTCGCGAGCCGCAACCCCGACAAGGTGCGCGAGCTGGGCGAGATCTGCGCGGACGGCCCCTGGGACGTCCGTTCGGCGGCCGACTATCCGGGCCTGCCGGAGGTCGTCGAGGACGGCACGACGATCCTGGGCAACGCCACGCGCAAGGCCGTCGTCGCCGCCGCGTTCACCGGCGAGATCGCCGTGGCCGACGACACGAGCCTCTGCGTGCGCGCCCTGAACGACCTGCCGGACGTGTTCGCCGCGCGCTTCGCCGGGCCCGGCGCGACCTACGCCGACAACTGCCGGCTGCTGTCCGAGCTGATGCGCGAGGTGCCCGACGGGTTCCGGCACGCCGTGTTCCAGACGGCGGCCGTGTGGGTGGATCCCCGTCCGGGCGACGTGGACCTCGCGGGCGCGCAGGCCGCTGCGGACGTGAGATGGATGCACGACCCGTTCCGCCGGGCCGTCCACTTCCGGGATCCCGGCGACGCCGACGCCTACTGGGACGGCCTGTCCGACCACCACGAGGTTTGGGCCGCCTACCGCGCCGTCATGGGCGCGCCCGGCGTGATCCCGGGCGCGGACCAGGCGCGTCTGGCGGCGGTGCTCGAGGGTCTCTGCGACACCGCCGGGTCCGCCGCTCGCGGGGCGATGCGCCTGCCCGACCCGCGGATCTGGACCGCGAGCGGACCCGACGACACGGCCGTCCCGACCCGCGTCAGTCCCGACGGCCTGCCGGCGGACGCGCCCGGCCGTGCCGCGTGCGCGCCGGTCTGGCTGGAACTGTCGTCGCACGGCCGTCTGCACGGGATGATCACGACTTCGCCCGCCGGCCGCGCCGGTTTCGGGTACGACCCGGTGTTCCGCCCCGACGGTCTGGACCGGACCCTCGCGCAGATGGAGCCCGGCGAGAAGAACGCGCTCAGCCACCGCGGCCGCGCGCTGCGGCGGCTGCTCGACGCCGCGCGGAAGGTCTACGGGCCTGCGGCGTGAACGGGGATTGACGGCCGGCAGCGGCGCCGTCCCGGTCGTCCCGTCGCAAGCCCCTGCCGGGGCTGCGGTTGACGACGCAGGCGCCGCGGAGTTGATCAGGGAGTGCGGCTTGCACCGCGTCGGCCGGAAGTGCCGGCCGGGGAGGCGGAACCGGACGCGATCGCAGGGATGAACGGTCGGGGCGTGGCGCAGCCCGGTAGCGCATCTGCTTTGGGAGCAGAGGGTCGCCGGTTCGAATCCGGCCGCCCCGACCATCAGCCACGGTGCCGAGTTGACACTCCAGGACGCTTGGACCATTATGTCCGTCCGTGCCTCGACGAGAGCGCGGGCGCACGATACGAGCGCCTGTAGCTCAGTTGGATAGAGCACCGGACTTCTAATCCGGCGGTCGCAGGTTCGAGTCCTGCCAGGCGCGCCAGCTTTGCGGATCTCGGGTGGTGGATGTAGCTCAATTGGCGGAGCCCCTGGTTGTGGTCCAGGTGGTCGTGGGTTCGAATCCCATCATCCACCCCACCCCCTTTCCCCATCGCGGCGCGAGGTCCGCCGACCCGCAGCAGGCGGCCCCGTCCGGGGCCGTTCGCGTCGGCGGGCGATCGGTCGCCCCGGTTGGCAATCGGGTTGAAGACTGCGGCCCTGGGGCCGCGCCGACAGGAGGGAACGCATGGCCAGTGTGAACAAGGCGATCGTCGTCGGGAACCTCGGCCGGGATCCGGAGATCCGCTACACGCAGAACAACACCCCGGTCGCGACGTTCAGCATCGCGACGACCGACCAGTGGAGCGACCGCAACGGCGAGAAGCAGGAGCGCACCGAGTGGCACCGCATCGTCGCCTGGGGCCGCCTCGCGGAGATCTGCTCGCAGTACCTGCAGAAGGGCAAGCAGGTCTACGTCGAGGGCCGGCTGCAGACCCGCGAGTGGGAGGACAAGGACGGCAACAAGCGCTACACGACTGAGATCGTGGCACAGACGATGCAGATGCTCGGCCGCCCCGGCGACGGCCCGGCCCGCGATCCCGACGCCGCGCCGCGCCCGCCGCGCCCCGCGCAGAGCGGCGGCGGCGGCAGCGCTCCTGCCCGCGGCGGCCAGGGCGATCCCTTCGACAGCGGCCCCGTGCCGGGCGTCGAGGACGAGGACCTGCCGTTCTAGGACGGACCCGGCTGAAGGCCGTCGCAGCAGCAGGACGGGGCGCCCGAGGGGGCGCCCTTTCCCTTGCAGGTGGCCGACGCAACGGAACATCGCCGTGCCGCTGCGCCCGCCATGCCGTATGATGGATTTGAGCCCGCCCGGCCGAAACACGGAGACGCCCATGCCCCCGAAGTTCCCATACCCGGCGATCACGCGCGCGTTGCTGCTCGGCCTGCTGTGCCTGCCGCGGCCCGCCGCCGCCGACTGCCTGGACTACGGTGACCATCTGCACTGGGCCGGGCGCGCGCTGGTCGGCGGCGCGATCGTCGACGTCGCCGCGGACGCGCAGCACGCCTACGTCGCGGTGACCGACGTCGGCCTGAAGGTCCTGGACCTGACCGACCCCGCGTTCCCCTCCTACGTCGCCACCCTGGCCCGTTCCGGCGGCGGCTGGCGCCTCGTCGAGGATTGGCCCCGCGTCTACCTGCTGTCGACGGCGGGCATCCCGCGTCTCGACGTGATCGACGTGACGGTCCCCGACGAACCCGTGCTGGCCGGCAGCCGCACCCTCGATGCGGGCGCGCGCGACCTGGCCGTGGCCGGGCACCGCGCCTACGTGGTCCGCGCCGCCGGCGGCGCTGGCGAACTGATGGTGGTCGACGCCACGAACCCGGCGAGCATGACGGTCGTCGCCCGTCGCCCGCTGCCTGTCGGCGTGTCGGCCGTCGCGGTCGGCGCCGGCCGTCTGGTGGCCGTGGGCGGCTCTCCCGCCGCGACCGTCATGGATCTGGCGAACCCCGACGCGCCGTTGCCGACGGGCTACTGGAACGATGTCCTGTCGCCGGTCGCGGTCGACCTCGCGGGTGACCTGGCCGTGGTGGCCGGTCCCGGCGGCATGGCGGCCCTGGACCTGGCCGCGGGCGGCGACCCGGTCGCGCGCGGTCGCCTCGCGGATCCCGCCGGCTGGACCGGCGTCGCCTGCGACGGCGCGGGCGGGGCGTGGCTCACGCGTCCGGACGGCGACCCCGCGGATGGCGAGGCGCGGCGCGTGGTACTGACCGACCCCGAGGCCCCTTTGCTGGCCGGCAGCCTGTCGACGGGTACGGTGGCCGTGGTTGCTGCGGACGGCTGGGCCTGGCTGGCGCGCGACGACGTAGGCCTCGACGCTGTCGCCGCCGGCGCGGGTGGGATGCCGGTGTCCGCATCCTGGCCGTCGCCTGTTGCCGGCGCCGTGCCCGTCGCGATCGCCGCCCGCGGCACGAACGTCGCCGTCGTCCACGACCTCACTGTGGGCGGTAACCCCCGCGGCCTGCTGCACGCGCTGGACCTGTCCGACCCCGCGCTGCCGCGCGACCGCGGCGGGCTCGAGTTCGCCGGCGCGCCCACCGACGTCGCGGTCGCGGACGGGCTGGCCGGCGTCATCTCGTACCACGCACGCACCAATCGAGGGAGTGTGAGCCTGGCGGACCTCGCGGGCGACGGTCCGCCGCAGATGCTCGGCGCCGTGACCGTGTACGGCGAGCCGACGCGTCTGGTCCTGTCGCCGCCGTGGCTCTACTGCGGCGTGCGCGGCACCGGCGCGGGGATCGGCCACCACCTGCTGGTGATCGACGTCGCCGACCCGGCCGCGCCGCAGCTGAGGCTCGTGTGGTCGATGTCCTACGCCACGACGGCCATGGCCCTGGAAGGCGACCTGCTGCGCCTGTCGGGTCTGGATGGCGTGCTGCCCTACCTGCAGGCGCTCGACGTCTCGCAGCCCGACGACATCTTCTCGCAGTCCTTCATCCCGATGTCCCGCGCCTACACCGACCTGCGCGTGCGTGGCGACCTGATCTATGGCCTGGAGGCGGGCGGCACGCTGGACCTCATCGACCTGTCCGGCGATTTCCTGTGGTTCCGCGACGTGCTGGCCCTGCCGTCGTCGCCCGCGGCCCTCGTGGTGCGCGGCGCGCAGGTCCTGCTCGCCGCCGGCGACCTGATGGTGGCCGACGCGACGGACCCCGACGCGATGCGCGCGCGCGGCAGCGTGCGCCTGTCCGGCGCCGTGGACGTCGCGGCGGGAGCCGCATACCTGGTCGCGCTCGACGCCGCAGGCGTGACGTCGCTGCCGCTGCCCTGCGACGCGGTCGTGCCGATCGACCCGCCCGACGAACCGCCGCCCGCCGACGGGCCGACCCCGGCCGCGCTGCGCCTGCTGGGCGTCGCCCCGAACCCCTTCAATCCCTTCACCACGGTCCGCTTCGCGCTGCCGCGCCCGACGGCGGCCGCGGTCGAGGTGTTCGCCCTCGACGGCCGTCGCGTCCGCACCTTGCTGCGTGCGGACCTGCCCGCAGGCGAGCACACGGCGGACTGGGACGGCCGCGACGACGCGGGCCGCCCGCAGCCGTCCGGCGCCTACGTGGTGCGCATCGCGGCCGACGGTCGCAGCGACGCGCGCAAGATTCAGCTGGTGAGGTAGGAGACGCTACGGCGTCCGAACGCCGGTTCGGAAACCCCGGGACGTCCCGGGGTGGGCGGCACCATCGTGCAAATTCTGAGCTGGCTCAGGCCCTCGTCTCGCAGTGGGGGAACAGGGGGCAGGCGTCGCAGCGCGGCGCGCGCGCGCGGCAGGTCAGGCGCCCGTGCTCGATCAGCAGGTGCGCGACCGCGACCCAGTCGGCGCGCGGCACGCACGCGTTGAGGTCGCGTTCGATCTTCACCGCTTCCTTGGGGCCGTGCGCGGTGAGCCCCAGCTTGCCGGCGATGCGCCCGACGTGGGTGTCCACGACCACGCCCTCGGGTTTCCCGAAGGCCACCCCGAGCACGACGTTGGCCGTCTTGCGGCCCACGCCGGCCAGGGCCGACAGCTCCTCCATCGTCGGCGGCAATTTCCCTGCGTGCTTCTCCACGAGGTCCCGGCAACAGCTGCGGATCGACTTGGCCTTCTGCCGGTAGAAGCCGGTGGAGTGGATGGCGGCTTCGATCTCCTCCTGGGAGGCCTCGGCGAAGTCGCGGGGCGTGGGGTAGGCCGCGAATAGCCCCGGCGTGACCTGGTTGACCCGGGCGTCGGTGCACTGGGCGCTCAGGATGGTGGCGATCAACAGTTGGAAGGGCTCGCGGTGGTCGAGGGAGCAGGCGGCCTCGGGGAACTCCTGCTTCAGGATCCCGAGCACCATCTTCGCGCGGGCTTTGCGGGCGGCCAGGTCCAGCATGGGGCTCGCTCTCCGGGTTGCGGGGGCACTTGACACTCCCGCGGCGGGGTGCTAGTTTGCGGGTCCGGTGGGGGAGGATAGCATCCCCGGTCGGGCCGCGCCATCACGCGGAACGAATTGGCACCTAGGGTGCGCCGCTAGCTCAACTGGTAGAGCAACTGACTCTTAATCAGTAGGTTCGGGGTTCAAGTCCCTGGCGGCGTACCAACTTAATTCGATAGATAACAAGGGCTTGCGGGAACGCAGGCCCTTCGTCTTTCTCCGGGTGGCCGACGCCGCGGGACGTTCACCTCGCATCGAAATCCGATTTCCCACGTGCTACAGTCACTGACCGATTCCATTGAGTGCGCTGTTCACGAGCAACATCTTTCCGAGGAACCATGCTCCACATCTACATCGACGCCGACGCCTGCCCCGTCAAGGACGAGATCTACAAGGTCGCCCGGCGCTACGACCTGCCGGTCACCCTGGTGGCCAACAGCTACATGCGCTATCCCGGCGGCGGCAAGGTGAAGCTCGTGGTGGTGGAGCAGGGCCGCGACGAGGCCGACGACCGGATCGTCGAACTGGCGGACGAGGGCGACATCGTCGTCACCGGCGATATCCCGCTCGCGGCGCGTTGCCTCGACAAGGGGGCCCGCGTGCTCGGCCACAAGGGCCGGCCGTTCACGCCGGAGAACGTCGGCGACTCGCTGGCCACGCGGCAGCTGCTGTCCCAGCTGCGCGACCAGGGGCTGGTGGGCGGCGGGCCGCCGCCCTTCTCGCCGAAGGACCGGTCGCTCTTCCTGCAGCAGCTCGACCAGATGGTCCAGGCGATCAAACGCAGTTGATCACTGGTCGGCGGTACGCCGCCAGTTCAGCGCACAAGCGTCATCTTGCTGGTCTCCTGTCGCGTTCCGGCCGTGAGACGGCAGAAGTAGAGCCCCGACGCCACCGCCTTGCCGTGGTCGTTCCGGCCGTCCCAGGTGAAGGCGTGGGGACCGGCGGGCAGCATCCCCTTCGCGAGCGTGACCACCTGACGTCCGTTGACATCGTACACCGCGAGCCGGACCGGCAGCCGCTCCGGCAGGGTGAACGTGATCGTGGTCGAGGGGTTGAAGGGGTTGGGCCGGTTGCGGGGCGCAGCGAAGCCCGGCACCTCATCGCCGGCGCCGGCGACCAGTTCCAGGGTGTGGGGCAGGAGCGAGTTGTCGGCGCCGCGCGCTTCGATCGCCACCTGGCGCAGGTCGTGCGCGTCGTTCAGTTGTACCTGCATCAGCTCACCCGGACCGGTCACCACGACGCCGCCTCCGAGGACGGCGAGTCCGGCGTCCAGGCCCCGGGCGGGGATATTCTGCAGGAACCAGGGCTCGCTCTGCTGCTCAAGGAGTGCACCGGCCACCAACGCGGTGACGGCGCCCGGCGGCAACTCGGCGTGCAGGCGCAGGCCCTTCAGGTTGCGGCAGGGCTCCAGCAGGGTCAGCGCCCAGGTCCGGGCGTCGAGGCGTTCCCAGGCGAATCGGGCGTCCGGCGTGCCTGCCGGGGGCTGCGACTTCGTGACCGTGATGTCGTAATTCAGGGCAAAAATCATCAAATCGCCGAAGTTGATCACGCTGTCGGTCGCGGGGATGCCGCTGCCGCTCCAGTCGTCCGTGGGGCCGACGTCGCACGCGTTGTCATAGCCGGATTCGCCGTGGGCAGTGCCGTAGCAGAGCGCCAGCCCCCCGCTGATATCGGTCGTGAGTTTGATGTCGCCGTCGCCGTCCAGGTCGCCGAGCAGGTAGCTGGTGGACCGGTCACTGGTCGTGGCGGGGGGGCCGTAGTAGCCGTTCACGTCGCGCGGGAACACCTCGTACCAGTAGACGCCGCGCGCCAGACCGTCGACGCCGTTCACGTCGGTGTAGGACTCCTCGCCGGACGGGACCGTCCCGGCAAGCTCCCACTGCGGGCTGGCGAGGGCCTCGGCGCGGCTGCCCGGACGCGTGGGCGTCACGTCGCCCGCCAGGTCGTCGTACTCGGGATAGGCCGAGCTGCCGGGAGTGCCGTCGTGCCAGAGCCCGCGCCAGACCTCCACGGCGGCGATGTCGGCAGCGGCCGGATCGCGCCAGGTGACGACGACCTTGCGATTGCCGGGTGCGGCGGCGAGGTCGGTCGCGGCGCCGGGCCCGCCGCAGATCACGGTGATGGCGGCGTCCACGTTTTCGATCACCGGCGGCGGTGCGAGCCGCAGGGGGTTCACCGTGACACTCTCGATCGTCAGCTGACCGGTGCCGGCGGCAGCGCCCTGGACGTCGATGGAGAAGAGGTCCACATCCGAGGGGATGCCGAAGGGCAGGGCGGCATTTCCGACGATCTCGTAGCTGACGGTCCAGTCGTCGGGCGCATTCTGGGTGACCGTGGTCGTGATGGCCCCGGTCCCGCTCGGATCGTGGACGGTCACATCGTTGCCGTCGAATCCCAAGCCGCCGCTGCCGCGCACCCGGACGCTGTAGCCTCTGATGAACTCACAGCCGCGCGTGAAGTGGACGTCGACCTGCTTGCTCTCTCCGCAGGCGATGGGGGCGTCGTCCACGGGCACGGCGGCGAAGAGCGCCGCGGCGCCGCAGATGGTGATGATGTCGATGGCCACCTGCCCGTAGGGATTCCAATAGTACCCCGCCGGCTCGGTCGCCAGGATCCTGAGTGTGTTGTAGCCGGCGTAGTCCGAGACGTCGAAACTGTGCCAGTACCAGTTCTCGCCGGGGTCTCCGGTCTCGATCGAGCCGATCAGGGTACCGTTGATGAAATAGCTCTGGTCGTCCGTGCTGGCGCCGTCCAGGTAGCGGACCCACAGGGTCTTGACGCCTCCCTCCGGTCCGAAGTTCAGGTCGATGTCCGCCCACGGCTCGTGGGGCAGGTCGAACTCCGTGGGTGACCAGACCGGCCGGCAGGAATTGGGAGCGATGCCGCCATAGCCGCCGCCGATCGTGCCCGGGGCCGTCGGCCCCCAGCCGACCATGTTGTGAGGCGCCTCGCCCATGACGCTCTGGCCCTCGGTCGCCAGGGTGCCGATGTCGACATACTCGGGATTGGCGTCCGGATCGGGTGTCTCTCCCCGGGTCAGCGTGCAGGAGGCGTCCGGGGCGGCGGGTGGCGTTTCCTGGTTGCCCGCGTGATCCACGGCCACGGTGTAGAAGTCGTAGTCACCGTCGGCGGGAACCAGGAAGGTGATGGGACTGCTGGTGAAGATCCCACCGTACTGCTGATAGGGCGCCGCGTCCGCCCTGGCGTAAAGCAGGACGTGCTTGATCCCGCTCGTGGCGTCGGCGGCCGACCAGGGGATCGAAAGGGTGAACCCCTCATGGGAGGCGGGCAGCGCCCCCACGCTCGAGGTGGGAGCCGTCGCGTCCTGGACCGAGGTTCTCGCGCCGGACCAGGCGGATTCATCCATGCCGTCGCCGGCCTTGACGCGGTAGTGGTACGCCTGGCCGTCGGCCAGGCCGCCGAACTGGTGGCTGACGCCGCTGATCCAGCCCGACTCGTCCGCGATCGCGGTGAAGCCGGCATCGGTGGCGCACTGGACGAAGTACAGGGTGGCGGCCGCCACTGTGTTCCAGGCGACGGTGTTGTCCGTGCCCGCGGTGTAGGCCGGTTCGGCCTGCAGGGACGGGGGAAAGAGCCCGACGCCGATCCCGAACTCCACGTCGTCGTTGATCATCGCCGGCGCCCAGTTGCCGTCCTGGGTGTGGAAGCTCTCCTCGGTCAGCAGGATCCGGCACTTGTAGTTGCCCGGTTGCAACACGGTCTGGCCGTTGCACAGCCGCTCGATCTGCGGATAGACCCCCACGGAGCGCGGCCCGACGTCGGTGTCGTAGGCGGGGTCGGCCGCTGATCCCGTCACCGTGGTCGTCTTCATGGGCTGGTCGCAGCTGCCCGGGGCGCCCTGCCACTGCCAGAAGAGCACGTGGTAACTGCTGTCCAGTGCGAAGTCCAGTTCGGCGGCGCCCGTGGCGTCGGTCATGAAGAAGTCGAACAGCAGATAGGCCTCGAAGACGTAGGCGGGGTTGTCCTTGTAGGTCTCGTAGTAGGAATCGACGCGATTGCCCGAACCGGGCGCCGTCTCCCACCAGCGGCCCGCGTAGCCGATCCGCTCGTTGGACCAGTCGTCCCCGCCTTCGGTCAGGGGGTCGAACAGCGCTTCCGGCTTGCCGACCAGCTTGAGCTGATAGGCGAAGTTGGGCTTCAGGTTCGCGGCGGAGAGGTGGCCGGTGAACGTCGTCTGGCCCGACGGGGCGAACGTCACCGTCACGATGGCGTCAGCGTAGCTGTAGGCGTCCCTGTAGGACTGCGCATAAACGTTCTGGCCTACGTCGCTCCAGCGGTAGTCGATCGTCGACGGGGACGTCACGGGATAGGATTCCGACAACTGGACCGTGGTGGCTGCGGCTCCCGAGGCCAGCAGGAGCAGGATGACGGACCATAGCGCGACGTGGCGGCACGGGTGGAATCTCCTGGGGACTTGCACGTCAACCTCCTCGTCGTCGTCCGGCCGTCGGCTTAGGCCGGGCTGTGTGGTGTCATTTCAGAAGCGTCATCTTCACGGTGCGGCGGAAGTTGTCCGCCTCCATGCAGCATACGTACGTCCCGGAGGGCGTCTCGCGGCCGCGGTCGTCGCAACCGGTCCAGGTGACGGCGTGGTGGCCGGCGGGCAGCTCGGCGTCCATCAGGATGGCGACGAGCCGGCCGTCCAGGGCGTGGATCGTCAGCCTCACGCGTTGGGCCGCCGGCAGCGAGAAGGTGATGTCCGTGGACGGGTTGAATGGGTTGGGGCGATTGGCCGCGAGCGTTGGCGCCGGTGGGAACTCCGGTCCGACCGCGGTGGGGCCGGAGCAGTCCAGCACGAGCGTTGCGCTCCCGGTGCCGATCGCCTGGGGCGGGCCTCCCTCGAGGTGGCCGATGACGGACTGCGCGACCTCCAGGTGGCCCTCGCCCTCCGAGACGCCGTGGAGGTCGACGGTGAACAGCACCGCCTGGTCGGGGATCCCACCCGCGACCTCGGCGGCGGCGCCGAGGATCACGTAGTCGACGGTCCAGTCGTTGAAGGCCGCGGCGTCGGGGGCGCGGTAGACCTGCCAGACGAACTCACCGGACTCGAGGCCCGCGGGCTGGACGTGGACCGTGATGTCGCCGTCGTCGAAGAAGAGCCTGTCTTCCCCTGGGGGGCAGCGCACCCGCACGCTGTAACCGCGGGCGGCGGTGTGGTTGCAGTCCCGCAGGTAATGGATGTCCACCGGCCGCGTGTCGCCGCAAGCCAGGGGCTGCACGGTCGCGGGGTCGTCGTTCGCCGGCACCGGCACGGTGAGGCTGCCGAGTCCGACCATATCCACGGCGATCTGGCCGTAGGGCTGGAAGTAGCTCCCCTCGGGCGTGGTGGCCGTGAACCTCACCGCGTGCACGCCGGTGTAGCCTGTGACGTCCACGGAGGTCCAGCGCCAGATTTCGCCGCCACCGGCCGGCGCGTCCACGGACAGCACGACTTCGTCGTCGATGCCGACCGTGAAGGAATCGTCGCTGTTCCCATCGAGGTAGCGGATGCGCAGGCACTTGAGTTCGGTGGCGGAGAAGCCGAAGTCGAGGTTCAGGGACGCCCAGTTCTCCACCGGGGCGTCCTCGCTCGGCGACCAGATGACGCGGCAGCGGCCGGGCGGGACCTCGCTCCCGATGCCTCCCCAGGCGCCGCCGTTGAAGTCGGGTTCGGTGGGGCCCCAGCCCGCGAGCGCGTGGCCGGCTTCCGAAGCCGGGTTGCCGAGGTCCACGTAGTCGTGGGCCCCGGCGTCCGGCATGGCCAGGTCGAAGTGGAGGTGGTCGTGTGACAGGACGCTGGCCCAACTCCCGCTGCCTGCGCTCGCCTGGTGAAAGGATTCCTCGGTCAGCAGGAAACGGCAGTTGTAGGCGCCGACCGGCAGCGTCGCCTCGCCGGCGCACGGCCTCAGCGGTTCGTGGAGCGCGTAGACGCCCACGGCGGTGGGCCCGACAACGGTGTCGTAGGCCTGATCTTCAGCCGTCCCGAACACCGAGTGCCAGACAAATCCACCGTCGCAGGCGTCAGGTGAGCCCTGCGTGTTGAGAGCCAAGACGTGGAAACTACTGTCCAGGGCAAAGTCGATCACGGCGTTGCCGTGGCGATCGGTGACGAAATGATCGAACAGCAGGTAACCCTTGTAGATGTAGCCGGGGTCGTCGTGGTGCGCCGCGTAGTCGGCGTCGGTGGCGTTGCCAGGGCTGGGCTGCTCCCGCCACCAGCGACCCAGGTAGCCGATCCTCTCGTTGGCGAGATCGTCGCCGTCGGCGCCCCAGATTCCCGTGGGCTTGCCTTCCAGCTTCATCTGATAGGCGAAATTGGGTTTGAGGTTGGTGGCGTCCAGTCGTCCCTGGAGCGTGACGGGCTCCCCACCCACGGAGGTGCTCAGCACGACCGTGGCTTCGGCGTAGACGTAGGCGGCCTGATAGTCGACGGCGTAGAGGTTGGAGGCCACATCACGCCAGCGCAGGCTGCTCGCAGGTACGCCCGGAATCTCGACGAGCCCGGCCACCTCTGCGCGGGCGGGGGCCCACGGCATGAAGCCGCAGCAGACGAGGGCCAGCATCAGGATGGGCGCCCAAGGGATCGTTGCCGTTGATCGGAGCACTTCAGCCTCCTCAGGCGATCGTTCGCCGGAAGCGGGTCATCTGACCAGGACACCCTTGCCGACGGCAGGCCGTCCGTGTTCGCCGCGTAGCTGGAACAGATAAACGCCGCCGGGGGAGGCGCGGCCCTGCCGATCCCCGCCGTCCCAGCGCACCGTCACCGGCTCTGCGCCGAGCGTCCCGCGCCACGGTGAGGCGACGAGGCGGCCGCTCAGGTCGTAGACGGACAACGTGGCGCGCTCACCTGCGCGGCCGCGGCAGCGCAGAACTGTGCACGGGTTGAAGGGATTGGGATTCAGATCGAGGGAGAGAGCCCGTGGCGGCGTTGGCGGCACGGCCGTCGCGCTTCCCACGTAGATCGTTGCCGGATTTATGGTTACGCCGGCGATGGGCTGGGCCAGGTGATCGTAGAGTTGGACGCTGTCGACGATCACCGCGCAGGTGCCGTCGGCGGCACCCTGGAATTCCCAGCGGTAGAGCTCGCCCGGGCCGGTGATGTAACAGGTGGGACCGAGGGTCACCAGGCCGGCGTACCACTCTCCCGGCACGGTGTCATCGTAATCGGTGAACAGGGCGCATCCGGAATCGTTGAAGAGCCCACCGGCGTCGCCGCCGAGTCCCGTGACCACAGAGGCGTCGAAACGGGCCCAAAGTTCGATGGTGCGGACGTCCAGCGGGTCGTCCAGCATGATCGACAGGGTGCCGGTGCCGCCCACCTCGATGTGCTGCCCATCGATCTCGAAGCGCAGTTGAACGTCGGATCGTGCCGGGCCGGCGGCCATCAACATGATCGCCATCGTCGCCGTCGCAATCGGACCTCGGGAGGTGCGCTTCATGTTCCCGCCTTCGGTGCGGGAGGGAGGCCGGTCCTGGGAACGGCCTCCCTCTTCTTGCCAGTCGATCACTTCAGCAGGGTCATCTTGTGCGTGCTGCAGAAGACGCCCGCCTGGATGCGGTAGAAGTACGTCCCCGAAGGCACGGTCCGGCCCTGCTCGTCGCAACCGGTCCAGGTGACCGTATGGCTGCCCGCCGCCATCGACGCGTCCACCAGGGTGGCCACGAGGCGGCCGTCCATGGCATAGACCGACAACCGCACACGCTCATTCGTGGGCAGTGCGAAGTCGATCCTGGTCATGGGGTTGAACGGGTTCGGATAGTTGGCCGAAAGCGCATGGACCGTCGGGGTCTCCGGCACGATGACGCCCGACTCGAAGGTGAACTCACAGGGCCGGTTGTCGAGGCCCCGGGCTTCGAGCACGATCCGGGTCGGATCGAAATCGTCGCCCAGACGCACCCGCATCAGTTCGCCCTGGCCGGTCACGGCTACGCCGTTGCCGAGCGTGGCGAACCCGACATCCAGTCCCAGGTCCGGAATGTTCTGCAGGAACCAGGGCTCGTCCTGCTGCGTCAGCAACGCGCCGGCGGACACCGCAACTGCGGCGCCTTCCGGCAGTTCGGCATGGAGGCGAAGGCCCTTGAGGTTGCTGCAGGGCGCCTGCAGGTGCAGGGCCCAGGTCTGGGCGTCGGCCCGCACCCAGGCGAACCTGGCCTCCGGGGCGCCCGGCAGGTGCAGCGACTTGGCGACCGTGATGTCGTAGTTCAGGGCAAAGATCATCAAATCGTCGAAGTTGATCTTGCTGTCGGTCAGCGGGATGCCGGCGCCGCTCCAGTCGTCGGTGCGGCCGACGTCGCAAACGTTGTTATAGCCGGCTGCGCCGTCGGTCGTGCCGTAGCAAAGGGCCAGACCGCCAGTGATGTCCCCGGCGAGCGTGACGTCGCCGTCGTCGCCGACGACGTCGCCGAGCAGGTAGCTGGTGGCCCTGTCGATGGCGGCGGCCGGAGCGCTCCAGTTGCCCGCCGGATCCTGGACGAAGATCTCGTACCAGTAGACGTTGCGCGCGAGCGTGCCGCCGCCGTTGTCCACCATCACTTCGACGGCCGGCGTGAGGCTGCCGGCGCGCTTCCAGAAGGGATCGAGCGCGGTCGCATCGCGGTTGGTCCGGCGAGCCGGGATGAGATCATCATCCCAATCGTCGTACTCGGGATAGGCCGGCACGGTGTCCGGCGGCGAGTCCCAGATCCGGACCCAGCCGGCGCGCCAGATCTCCACGGTCGTCTCGCCTTCGTTGGGGTTGTCCCAACTCAGCGAGACGCTGTTGTGGCCGCGCACGGCCACGATGTTGGTCACGGGAGCGGGAGCCACCGTGTCCAGGGTGATGTCGTCCGAATCGGCAGCGAGGTTGCCGGCCAGGTCCCGGAACTGGGCGTAGACGGTCCGCAGCCCTTCGATCGGGTCGAGAACCCAGTTCACGGTGGTGTCGTAGGGCAGCCAGGTGGACGGCCATGTGCTGCTGTCGTTGCTGAAGCGCATCTCGTCGGCGCCAGCGACTGAGATTTCCAGAGTCACGTCAACGGTGTTGGTGTAGACAGCGTCGCCGTTGATGACGAAGGTCGAGATCACCGGCCCGCTCGTGTCGAGCACGATGGTGTCCGAGGCGACGCAGGCGTTGTCGGCGAGGTCGCGGTACTCGGCATGGACCAGCTTCGTGCCGTCGGCCCCCACGAGCAACCAGGAACTCCTGACGGCCGCGTAGGGCTCCCACTCCGACCAGGCGCCGCCGTCGTTCTTGAAGCGCATCTGGTCGGCGCCCGTGACGTCGCTGTTCAGGGTGACCGTGGCGTCGCTGGTCTGTGCGGCGCCACTGTTGATGGTGAAGGAGTTGAGAACGGGAGCCGCGGTGTCCAGCACGATGTCGTCCGAAACGTCGAGGATCCGGCCGGCTGCGTCCCGGAACTCACCGTAGACGGTCTTGGTGCCGTCGGGAGTCCCGAGTTCCCAGCTTGCGGTCTCCGCATAGGCCTCCCATTCAGACCAGGAGGTGCCGTCGTTGCTGAAGTGCATCTGCAGGGCGTTGGCGTCCGTGACGTTGTTGTTGAGAGTCACGTTCACGCTGGTCGTGTAGGTGGCGTCGTTGTTGATCACGAACGAGCCCGTAGGATTCGCCGTGTCGACGTTGACACTGGCATCGTAGGGCTGAGGCACGGTAGGAGGAGACTCGGCGTTGCCGACGAGGTCCCTGCCGATCGAGTAGAAGTAGTAGAGGCCGTCGCCGGTGTTGGTTCCGTCGATGCCGGTGTCGAAGCGGAGGGTGCCTTCGGGAGTGAAGTCGCCGAGGCTCGTGTACGTGGTTCCGCCGTCCTTCATGTACCAAAGGGCGGCGCCCGCAAAGCCGCTGCCGCCCTCGAGGTCGAGGGTGTAGGTGATGTCGAAGAAGGAGACAATGATCCAGGGCCCCAACGCGTTCACGTGGGTCGCCGGCGGCGTGCCGTCGACCATGATGGACACGTCGTACGTCGCGGGAGGCGACTCGACGTTGCCGACGGCGTCGGTGGCGATGGTGTAGAAATAGTAGGTTCCATCAACGGTGAGGTGCAGTTCCATGGGGTTGCTCGTGAAGGGGACCGCGGTGTAGTCGGGGACGCCATCCCGCTTGTAGTACAGGACAACGCTGGCGACGCCGCTGCCGACTTCGAGGTCGATCTGGTAGGTGACGTCAAAGAACGAGTCCACCCAGCCGCCCGGCAGGGGAGTGAGCACCCCGGCGGATGTCGCAGGCGCCGTGGCATCCTGGGTCGAGGAGACGGTGTTGGACCAGCCACTCGCGTTCAGCAGGCCGTCGCGCGCCATGACCCGGTAGTGGTAGGCCTGCCCGTCGGTCAGGCCCGTGAACTCGTATTCGCGACCGGTGATCCAGCCGGAGTTGGCGAAGATCGTGCTGAAGCCGTGATCAGCTGAGCACTCGGCGTAGTAGGCGGTCGCCCCGCTGCCGGAAACGTCCGACCAGGCGACCGTGTTCGCCGCACCCCGGGTGTAGGTCGGCTCGGCGGTCATCACCGGCGTATCGGGCGCCGTGCAGTCCACCAGGATCGAGGCGGTGCCGCTGTGGATCACCGGCGCGATGGGCGGTCCGCTCCACGAACCCAGGGCCGCCGCGGTGATGCTCACCACGCCGGTGCCGGTGGCGTTGCCGTGGAACGCGATGGAGAACAGGTCGGCGGCGGCGGTGATGGGCGCCGGGCCCGTCACTGCGTAGTCGATGGTGTAGTCGCTGCCCGCAACGTTTTCGATGATGTCCGACAGATAAACGGCGCCGACGGGCACCGTGTTGACGGTCACGTCGCTTTCATGGAACGACAGCGCGCCGGTGCACTGCACCCGCACGGAGTAGCCGCGGACCGTCTGGACGCCCGGCGTGTACCGAAAGGTCACGACCTTGGCGCCGCTGCAACTGATGGGGTCGGCGTCGGCGGCGACCGGGGTGATGACGGGGTCGGTCAGTTCGATAGTGACGCCGACCTGATCGATGCAGCATTGCCCGTACTGCGGGGTATAGATCGAGTTCGCGCCGAGGCAGTCGAACCTCACGACCTCCACGCCGCTGTGGGCGGAGACGTCCCGCTCCAGGACCATCCAGTTCTCAACGGGACCACCCGCAGTGTCGACGAAGATGGGGCCGTCACCGCCGATCGTCAGGTTGAAATCGTCGGTCGTGGCGCCGCCCCCGCCATCGAGGTAACGCACGTACAACTTTTTGGTGCCGCCGGGAGGACCGAAATTGATGGTCAGGCTGCCCCAAGGCTGGCCACAGCCGAATCCATCGGGTGTCCCCGTCTCCTGGAAACACGGATCCGGGCAGGGATAGGTAGAGGGCGGCGCCCAATACGGAATCCCAGTGTAGGTGCAGTCGGATTTTTGGAAGACGTGCCACATCGGCCGGCAATGTTCCCGCGTGATGTTGAAGTCACCGAAGCCGCCGCCGCCCCAGAAGTTCTGAATGGCTCCCCAGCCCACCAGGTTGTGACTGATCTCCGTGCTGTTCGGATTGACGGTCACGTTGTCGGCGAGCAGATAATCGCCGATGTTCACATAGTCGGCGAACGGGCCCGGAGGCATGTACTGGTGCTGCGCAATCGCCACTCCCGCCGGTGCGAGAGCCAGGACCGCCAGCAGGATCATCATCCTTCTCATCGTGCTCCCCCCTTGTCCCGGACGGCCGCGAGACGTTGCGGCAGGCCGGAACTCTTGAGACGTGCCTGATCGTCCCGGTTGCTCCCGTGATGTGCCGATCCGGGAACTGACGGGAGTCCACACTGCCGACATCCTCTTGACGCCAAATCCTGCGGTAGGCGACAAGCGCCGCCCGGCGGATCCGGTCGCATCGAGATGTCCGCCCCTCCGTGGGCTGCGTCCGTTACTCCGTGCAGGGGCGATCCCTGGCCGCCGAGGCGTCCGCTGACTGCGGCAGGCAGGCCAAGGGTTTGATTGCCGGACAGGACTGGACGATCGGGCGAGACGTGGGCGAGGTGTGGACGTAGGAAAGGCGAGGTGAGCGGGGAGGTGGCGAATCAGAGGTGTTGCTGACGAAATGAATTTCTGCGGCCTTCATCGCTGATCTCCCGCGGTCCTGGTGGGGACTGCCGATATCATCGGGCGATGGGCGATTTGAAGGATGGCCTTATGCGAGCCATTCTCCTCCAGTAAAAATGAAAAGTCAATTGAAAAAGATCCGGGATTCGCGCCCCCTAGTGCGTCGGTGTGAAAATGCCCAACGATCGCCGGGATTATGTTAGCATCCCGACAAATCCAGACGCTCGCCCAAAGGCTCAGCCGCGGAGGTTCCCATGCGATCCGCACCGAGATTGGCGATCGTCCTGTCACTGACGTGTCTTTGCGCCGCCGGCGTCTTCGCCCAACCCTGCACCCCGGTCACCGCAGAGCTGGATCCCGCCTACAATGTCACCACCTGGCCCCCCGCCCCCTTCCGCTGGTGCGACATCGCGGTGAATGTGTACGCACAGTCATACCGCGACACCTACACCTACGACGATGCGCTCGTGACCGTCACCTACGCACCCTGTGAGGGACTGACCTTCGCCGGCCACTTGTCGGCCAGCAACCTGAAGCCGAACTTCGCCTACCAGATCAAACTCGTGGGCAAGCCCTCGGGCCTGTGGGCAGCGGACGGCGACGACGCGGCCAACGAGTTCATCGGTTTCATCGGCCGCTGGTGGCGCACGCAGCCGAACCCCGGCAACAGCAGCGACGCCGACTACCTCGCCAACCACGAGAACCCCGACTACATCTTCGAGGGGTACCTGCTCCTCGAATTCTTCATCACCGACCGGTTCGGCGGCGCGGAGGTCGATTTCGCCGTCGACAGCAGCTACCACGTCCTGTTCTGGGAGCACCAGCGCACGCCCGGCGTCTGCGACAGCCCGGTGAAGTGGTCGACCGTGATCGGCGGCGCCGACGACCCGGCCTACGATGCGGACGTGGGCCCCACCGAGATAGGCGTCTACGCGGAGATCGAGAGGGGCTGCACCGGCACCACCACCATGACCGTGGGCGACTACCATTGCAGCCTGCTGCTGACCGAGGAGACCTTCCACCAGAGCGGCGACATCTACGGCTACTGGGCCTCGGCCATGAGCTACGACGGGCTGAGCTTCGCGATCGTCGATGACATGACCGCCGCGCCTGCGGGCGCCCTGCCGGCGCGGCTGCTGGCAAGCCGCCCGAACCCGTTCAACCCGGCCACGGAGATCCGTTTCGAACTGGCAGCCGGCGGCCCCGTCCTGCTGACGGTCCATGACGCCGCGGGCCGCCTCGTGCGGACCCTCGCGCGGGGGGACTGGTCGGCCGGTGAGCATGAGGTTACCTGGCACGGCTGCGACGACGGCGGTCAGCCGGTCGCGTCGGGGAACTATCTCGTGCGCTTGCGGGCCGCAGCGGTGGAACAGACGCGGACGGTCACCCTGCTCAAATGACACGGAGCCACTAGTCCAGTGCCACGGCTGGATCCCAAACAAGGAAGAGGCGGCCCGGGGCCGCCTCTTCCGCATCACCGCAGGTTCGTCCTCACTGGACGAGTGACATCTTCGCCACCTGAACCGTCGCGCCTGCGATGGACAGCCTGGCGAAGTACACGCCGCTCGCTGCATGCCTGCCGGAGGCGTCAGCACCATCCCAGATGCGCGTGTACCCGCCGACATCGAGCACGCCGTGGGCCAGAACGCGCACCAGGCGTCCTCGGGAGTCGAACACGCTCAGGTCGACGTCGGCCGCCGCATCCAGAGCGAAGCTGATTTCGGTGGCCGGGTTGAAGGGGTTGGGCGTCACGGACGTGATCCGCCCCGGCGCCGTCACGGACCGGGGCCCGTCCGGCAGGCCGGTGGTGCCGAAAACGGGGGTCGGTCCGCAAGCCGGACCATCGACCACCTCAAGACTGGTGAAGCACACCTGGCCGTAGATCGCCCAGCCGGACCATTCGGGTTCGGTGGAGACGAATTCCACGACCTGCACACCCGCGGCCGTCACCGCGAAGCTCGTGGCGTACCAGACCTCGGTGGAGATGTCGTCGCCGCCGTAGATGAAGGCCGGCACGGCCGGACGGGACGAGCCCGGTGCGTAGATGTAGACCTCGAAAGCGTCTTTGGTGATGCCGTCGAGGTGGATCATGTGCAGGCACTTCTGGGAGAGGGTGCAGTGGCCGAAGTCCAGTTCGATGGTGGCGGACACGTCGGCGTCCTCGGGAGCGTAGATCGCCCGGCACGCATCGACGCCGCCGTACACGCCGCCGGACGTCGCCGGTTCGATGGGGCCCCAACCGGTCATGGCGTGGCCGGCTTCGGAATCCGGAACGCCTACCAGGACCATGTCCTTGACCGGCACGTAGGACTCCACCGAGAGATTCGCGAAGCACATCTGCCCGTAAGTGGCCCAACCCGACCACTGGGGCTCGGTCGAGACGAGGCGCAGGGTCTGCACGCCTGCGGCTTCGACCAGCAGGCTCGACGTGATCCAATCCTCGGTGGGCGTGCCGCCGCCGGGGTAACTGAAGATCAGCGTGGCCGCGGCCGGCTGTCCCACGGGATGGAGGTAAGCTTCGAAGGCATCGATGCCCAATCCGTCGAGATGCTCCAGGGTGAGGCATTTCTGGCCGATGCAGTCGCCGAAGTCGAGATCGATGGTCGCCCAGTCGTCGCCGTCTTCGGGGGCGTACACGGGCCGGCAGTGATCAGCACCGCCGTAATTGCCGCCGGAGGTGGCCGGTTCGACGGGACCCCAGCCCGCCATCGCGTGGCCGGTCTCCGAGGCGGGGTCGCCCACGTCGACCGAGTCGATCAGGGGCGGACACTCTTCGAGCCGGACGAGGTCGAAGCACATCTGCCCGTAGGTGGCCCAGCCGCTCCACATCGGGGCGGTCGAGACGAACTTCAGGGTCTGCACGCCGGTCCCGTGGACCGCCACGCGGGTTTCCAGCCAGATTTCCGTCGTGAGGTTGTCGCCCGGGTAGCTGAAAACCAGCTCGGCGTTCATGGCGAAGCCGCGTGGGTACATGTAGAGATCGAAGGAGTCGGCGGCGTTGCCGTCCAGATGGCCGATCGTCAGACACTTGGCGGTTGTCCCGTCGTCACCGAAGTCGAGGTCGAGGGTGGCCCAGACATCGCCGTCCTCGACCGCATAGACGGGCCGGCAGTGATCCGCGCCGCCGTAGTTGCCGCCGCTGGTCGCAGGCTCGATCGGTCCCCAGTGCTGCAGGCCGTGGCCGGCTTCCGATGTCGGATTCCCGATCTCGATGACGTCCAAGGTGATGCAGTCCGCCTTGACGTTGGTCGTCGAGACGAGCAGGCCGACGCAACAACAGATCGAGAGCAGAATGAATTTCGCCTTCATCTCGGTCACTCCCTCCTGGACAAACACGTGTAGCCTGCGCGGGTAGTGCCACCGGCGAGTTCAGAGCGCAGGCTCTGGATCATGATGTCGGGCGAGAGTAAACAGTCGGCTGGGCGCCAGGGGGGCGAAGAGATGGTCGCTTGACCGACCGTAGAGGTTAGTTGGCCACTCGGGACTTTAGGAGTTTGTGCCAAGCGTGTCAACCCGACGGAGCAGTCGATGATGTCGGTGATGCGGTCCCAGACCTGACTTCTGACCAAGGCCTCGCCGGGATCGATGCGGTGGTAACCGGACCAAGTCGTCATGGGACTATTCGTTATTGGGTTGCGTGCACAATTTGGGCAACGCGACGTGATTATCACGCAAGATCTAAAATGAGCAGTGTGCGCTTCTCTCGTCCTCTTCAAATATTCTGAAGCATCGCAGGGCACATTGCCCTGCGGGCCGGATGAAATAGAACAAGGCCGCCTCCCCGAAGGAAGGCGGCCTTGACGGAAGTCACTCCATATCAGCGGTAGAGTGTCTTGATGACGCCCCAGGTACCGACTTCGTTGGTCACGGCGCCGCCGCCCACTTCGATCCAGTCGATGCAGACCTGCCCGTAGGTCGCCCAGGAAGGCCAGGCCGCGCCGGTGGCGATGAACTCGACGGTGTGGAGCCCGGCCGTGAGGTTGCAGTTGAACCCGGAGATGAACCACATCTCATTCGTCTGCAGTTCCGTGTGCGTGTAGAACAGGTTGCCGTCGACGAGCACCTGGAAGCCGTCGTCGGCCACTCCCTCGAGGTGCCGGAACGCCACCTGGGTGATTCCGCTGGGGAAGTTCATCTGGATGGTGGCGTTGGTGCTGTTGTCGAAACTCGACCAGATGGCCCGGCAGTCGGCGACGCCGCCGAAGGCACCGCCCGAGTTGGCGGGCTCGATCGGTCCCCAACTCGCCATGACATGGCCGGCCTCCGAACTCAGGTTGCCGATGTCGACGTAATCCTGTCCGATGGCGAGACCGGAAACGCAGAGCATCACGGCGATCAGAACGAAAGTTCGCTTCATCATGATATTGCTCCTTTAGAAACCGGATTCGATTGAACACGGGATACCGCATACCGGGCGATGATGATTCGGTCAGGTCGCGATTTCCAACCTCCTTCGCTGGGCGAGGAGTCGGGGGTCGCGTGGACCCTTAATGACCGGACATTATCATGAATGCATGGTGACGTCAACGATACATGATAAAATATGACCTGATGCATTATTTCCATACATCGTAAATTATAATTCTTCAAATATAATACTGGCGTATCCCAGCGGATACAAAAGCTTTCAGCGCAGTAACAAACCACGCACCGTCACCGGTGGTTGGTCGGGCATGGTGAGTGTGAACAGGTAGGCGCCGGACGGCAGCATCCTCCCCGCGGCGTCCACGCCGTCCCACGCCACCGCCAGTGGCGTGCTGCCGACGGTCCCTCTCCAGAGCGTACCCAGGCTGCGCCCCGCGAGATCGCGCGCCTCGAGGCGCGCCTCGCAGGCGACGGGCGAGCTGACGACCAGCTGCGTGCGGGGGTTGAAGGGGTTGGGCGCCAGTTGCAACGTCGGCCCGGGCCGCAGCGGCGTGGCGCCGGTGACGGGATCGCTCACCACGATGGTCGCCGCGCCCAGCGAGAGGTCGGGCAGCGGGTCGGCCTGCGGGTCGGAGAGGTAGACATCGACCGTGGCCAGCTCGGTCATGCCAGTCTGCGGACCGGCCTCGAAGTGCCACACCAGGAGTTCGCCGGGTCCGCTGGCGTAGCAGGCGCCGCCGATGATCACCACGTAGGCGTGGAAGAGGCCCGGCGTGGTCTCCTCGTAGTCCTCCCACAGGAAACAGCCCACGCCGTCGTAGATCGAGCCGGGAGTGGAGGTGACGCCCGTGACCACGTTGGGGTCGTAGGTGATCCGCACCTCGATCGTGCGGATGTCCACGGCGTCGTCGAGCATCACCGCGACGCTGGCCTCCGCGCCGGGCGCGACCGATTGCCAGCGGGGCTCCCAGCGCAGGGCGATGCCCTGCGCGCAGGGTGCGATCGCCAGGGAGATCAGCAGGACGGCGAAAATCGAGGTGAGAGACTTCATGTCGGCTCCTGTCGGCCCCGGGCTCCGGCGCGAAGCCGGAGCCCGGGTGGGCGATGGTTGACTGCGTACCTGCTTCGTTCCTACTTCACGAGCGTCATCTTGCGGACCTCGGTGTCCGCGCCCGCGACGAGGCGGTAGAAGTAGGTCCCGGTCGCCGCGCGCTGCCGCGCGGAGTCCAGGCCGTCCCACACGATTTCGTGCGCGCCGGCGGCCAGCTGGCCGTCGACGAGCGTGCGCACGAGGCTGCCGTCCACCGCGTAGACGCCCAGCCGTACGTGACGCGCCTCGGGCAGCGCGAAGGCGATGGTCGTTTTGGGGTTGAACGGGTTGGGGTAGTTCTGGCCGGCCGTGAACCGGGCCGGCGTCTGCGGCTCGTTGCCGGTGGTCTGCGACACCCGCAGATCGCCGTTGTCGGTGCGGCGCGCGTCGATCTCGGGGACGACCGTCACGTCCGCGCTGAAGGTCACGCGCAGCAGTTCGCCCGCGCCGGCGATGGCGCCGCCGCGGCCCAGCAGGGCGAGGCTGGCGTCCAGTCCGTTGCGGCCGATGTTGGCCACGAAGGCCGGGGAAACCTGGGCGTCGAGCAGCTCACCCGCGCGGACATCGCAGGCCACCCCGTCGGGCAGGCCGGCGCGGAGACGCAACCCCTTGAGATCGGCGCAGGGCTCGACCAGCACGAGCGCCCAGGTGTTCCCATCCAGATGCGTCCAGGCCAGGACCGCGTTCGGCGTGCCGCCGGCGGGCTGCCGCGGCAACACGTTGCCGAAGTTCATGGCGAAGATCATCAGGTCCTCGAAGTCGATCACGTTGTCGGTGGTC
This sequence comes from Candidatus Latescibacterota bacterium, assembly GCA_030658975.1. Lineage (GTDB taxonomy): Bacteria > Krumholzibacteriota > Krumholzibacteriia > LZORAL124-64-63 > LZORAL124-64-63 > PNOJ01. The sequence continues at coordinate 1,123 of JAUSBL010000022.1, read as the reverse complement.
GGGATGCCGAAGCTGCTGGTGTCGTCGGTGGGGCCGACGTCGGCTTCGTTGTTGTAGCCGCCGATGCCGTGGCCGTAGCCGAAGGCGGCGGCGAGCTCGTCGATGTCCGGCACGTCGACATCGCCGTCGTAAGGAGGATCGATGTCGCCCAGCCAGTAGTTGGTGCTGCGGTTCATCGGGCCGGCGCCGGGGCCGACGTTGCCGGCGGCGTCCACGGCGTAGACCTCGTAGTAGTAGATGCCGCGGGGCGCGTAGCTGTCCACGTAGCCGACGGCCGTGCCGGGCAGGACGCCGGTCACCAGCGACCATTCGAGGCTGGCGACGGCGGCGGCGTGGTCGGCTGGCCACACCGGCTGGCTCGGGTTGTCGTCGTCGTACTCGGGGTAGGCCGAGGTGACGTTGTCGCCGGTATGCCAGACGGCGCGCCACACCTCGTAGTGATCCACGTCCGAAGCGTCGGCCATCGTCCAGGCGAGCGTGACCTGCTCGTGGCCGGGGGCCGAGGTCAGGCCGGTCACGCCAGGCGGCATGGTGCAGTCCACCGTGAACGAGACGCCGCTCACGTCGGCGAAGATGTCCAGGTTGGCCGGGTCGCGCATGCGGTAGCTCTCCACCGTCACGTCCACGACGCCGGTGCCGCCGGTCGTCAGGACCAGCGTGAACAGGTTACCGGGGACCAGCAGTCCGGGGGTGGTGCCAAGGATGGACTCGTTGACCGAGAAGACGCCGCCGCCCTCATCCACCACGTAGAAGACCGTGGAGCCGACCGACATCAGGCCGCCGGCCCTGGCGAAGTGGGCCGAAGTGACGGTGGCCACCGGGCCGGCCACCTTGACCACGAACTCGTAGCCGCGCAGGCCGGGGGTGGCGTCGCCGGGAGCGTAGGCGAAGGTCACGGTCTTGGTCTGGCCGCACTGCACGGGGTCGGGGCCGCTCGCGGCGGCGGTGACCGTGGCGCCGGCGGCGGCCGCCAGGCCGGCGGTGATCTCGCCGCCGATCTCCGGGTAGTGATTGCCGCTGCCGTAGACCCAGCCGCCGCTGACGTGCTGCGTGGACGCCAGCCAGATGGCGCCATTGCGGATCGCGGCGCGGGTGGTGACGGTCGAGGGCAGGTTGTCGGCTA
>JAUSBL010000017.1 GCA_030658975.1 Candidatus Latescibacterota bacterium | reverse complement strand
TGCGCTTCTCCACCGTTGCCGGCGAGCGCGGCGCCGCCGACGCCGAGCGGGACATCCGGGGCTTCGCGATGAAGTTCTACACCGAGGAGGGCAACTGGGACCTGGTCGGCAACAACACGCCGGTCTTCTTCCTGCGTGATCCGCTGAAGTTCCCCGACCTCAACCACGCCGTGAAACGCGACCCCCGTACCAACATGCGAAGCGCCAAGAACAACTGGGACTTTTGGACCTCCCTGACGGAGGCGCTCCACCAGGTCACGATCGTGATGAGCGACCGGGGGCTCCCCGCCTCCTTCCGCCACATGCACGGCTTCGGCAGCCATACCTTCAGCTTCATCAGCGCGACGAACGACCGCACCTGGGTCAAGTTCCACTTCGTGAGCCAGCAGGGCATCCGGAACCTGACCGACGCCGAAGCCGAGGCGATCGTCGGCAAGTGCCGGGAAAGCCACCAGCGCGACCTCTACGAGAGCATCGAGAAGGGCGATTTCCCGCGCTGGAAGCTGTTCGTCCAGCTGATGCCCGAGCAGGCAGCGGCGACCTGCCCCTACAACCCCTTCGACCTGACCAAGGTCTGGTTCAAGAAGGACTACCCGCTTCACGAGGTGGGCGTCCTGGAGCTGAACCGCAACCCGGAGAACTACTTCGCCGAGGTGGAGCAGGCGGCCTTCAACCCCGCCAACGTCGTGCCCGGCATCGGCTTTTCGCCCGACAGGATGCTGCAGGGACGCCTGTTCTCCTACGGCGACGCCCAGCGCTACCGCCTGGGCGTCAACCACCACCTGATTCCGGTGAACGCCGCGCGCTGCCCGTTCCGCAGCTACCACCGCGACGGCGCCATGCGGGTCGACGGCAACCACGGCAGCACCCTCGGCTACGAGCCCAACAGCTACGGCGAGTGGCAGCAGCAGCCGGATTTCGCCGAGCCGCCGCTCGGCCTCGACGGGGCCGCCGACCACTGGAACCACCGCGAGGACGAGGACTACTATTCGCAGCCCGGGCTGCTGTTCAGGCTAATGGACGCGGCACAGCGGCAGGCGCTGTTCGACAACACCGCCCGCGCCATGGGCGACGCACCGCGGGAGATCAAGATCCGCCACATCGGCAACTGCCTGCGGGCCGACCCGGCCTACGGGGAAGGCGTAGCCGCGGCGTTGGGCATTCCGGTGAGCGAGATACCGAAGGTCGGATGACCCCGGCTTCGGGCTACACGAACAGGAGGCGAACATGGGCACACGCGGACGCGAGATCATCGGCATGGACGTCGATCATCTCCTGGACCTGCTCAACCGGGCCTACGCGAGCGAGTGGCTGGCCTACTACCAGTACTGGCTCGGCGCGAAGCTCATCAAGGGCCCGATGAAGGACGCCGTGGCGGCGGAGCTGAACCTGCACGCCGCCGAGGAACTGAACCACGCCGTGATGCTGGCGGGCCGCATCATCCAGCTCGGCGGCACGCCGGTACTGACGCCCGAGGGCTGGGGAAAGCTGAGCCCCTGCAAGTACGACGCGCCCGAGGACCCGTACGTGGCCGTCCTGCTCGACCAGAACATCGAGGGCGAACAGTGCGCGATCACCACGTACAAGGCCCTGATGGACGCCACCAAGGACAAGGACATGGTGACGTACAACCTGGCGCTCGCGATCCTCGAGCAGGAGATCGAGCACGAAGAGGACCTGCAGAGCCTGCGGGAGGACCTCGACCTGATGGTGGTGCGGGGCAGCAAGTAGCCGCCGGGCCGTTCGTGGCGCATGCCGGCCCTGTCGGTTAGTTTGTGGAACATGAAGACCTTCGATCCGGGCCGGAAGATCCGCTGCCTCCGCCCGGAGGCCCGGTTCCCGCTGCGCGGCCCTGGGATCTCGCCCGAGGTCCCGGCCGCGCAGCTTTCTCTCCCCGCACGCGCGTCGCCATGATTCCCACGAAACGTTTCCCGCGCTCCTCCGACCGGGCTCCCGGCGACGAGCAGCCCCTGCGTTCGGAGCTGTTCAGCGCCGATCAGATGAAACACCACGGCAAGTCGCTCGCCAGAAGCCACGGTCCCTGCCGCGAGCGGGCGCCCGACCGGCTCCTGTCCCGGCTGGCGGAGAACGAGCGCATCCTGACCGAAACGCGCGACCTGGTGACCGAGGCCGTCACGACCGGCCGCCACATCACTCCGGCCGGCGAATGGCTGCTCGACAACTTCTATCTCATCGAGGAACAGATCCGCACGGCCCGGCGCCATCTGCCGAAGGGCTACAGCCGGGAGTTGCCCGCGCTGCGCCGCGGCCCGTCCGCCGGCTACCCGCGCGTCTACGACATCGCGCTGGAAACGATCGCGCACGGCGACGGCCGTGTCGACCCGGAGAACCTGAGCAGCTTCGTCGCCGCCTACCAGTCGGCCAGCGTCCTGAAGCTGGGCGAACTGTGGGCCATCCCGATCATGCTGCGCCTGGCCCTCATCGAGAACCTGCGGCGCGTCGCCGCCCGGATCGCGGCCGACTGGATCGACCGCAACCGCGCCGACCACTGGGCGGACAAGATGACCGGGATCGCCGAGAACGATCCCAACAGCCTGATCCTCATGGTCGCCGACATGGCGCGCTCCGATCCGCCCATGGTCAGCGCCTTCATCGCCGAGTTCACGCGCCGTCTGCAGGGCCGCCACCCTTCTCTGGCGCTGCCCCTGACCTGGATCGAACAGCGGCTCGCGCAGTCCGGGCTGACGATCGAGCGGCTGGTCCAGCAGGAGATCCAGCAGCAGGCGGCCGATCAGGTTTCGATCAGCAACAGCATCGGCAGTCTGCGGTTCCTGGGCGCCATGGACTGGCGCGAGTTCGTCGAGACGATGAGCGTCGTCGACGCCACGCTGCGTCGGGACCCCGGCGGCGTCTACGGCAGGATGGACTTCGTCACCCGCGACCGGTACCGCCACGCGGTGGAGAGGATCGCGGGCGGGAGCGCGCTGACCGAAACGCAGGTGGCGCAGCTGTCGCTCGAATTCGCGCAGGCCGACGCAGCGGCCGCCGGCGCCCGCGACCGGACCTCGCACGTCGGCTATTACCTGATCGACCGGGGGCTGCCGCAGCTCGAGCGGGCGGCGCGGATGAAACGGTCCGCCGGCGACGCCGTGCGGCGAGTCGCCGGCCGCCACCCGCTCCTCGCGTACCTGGGGCCGATCCTGCTGATCGGGGCGCTGCTGACCGGCGGGCTGGCTGCGGCCGTGCTGGCCACCGACCCGCGCGGCCCGGTGCTCGTCCTGACGTTGGCCCTTTCGCTGCTGTGCGCGAGCCAGTTGGCGGTTGCCCTGGTGAACTGGCTCGCCGCGCTGCTCGCCAGGCCTCACCTGCTGCCGCGCCTCGACTACTCCACCGGAATACCATCGGAATCGCGCGCGCTGGTCGTGGTCCCGACGTTGATCACGAGCCCCGGCAATATCGAGGAACTGGTCGAGGCGCTGGAGGTCCGGTACCTGGCGAACCGGGACGACAATCTGAACTTCGGCCTGCTGACGGACTTCGGCGACGCAGACGAGGAATCGCTGCCGCAGGACGCGCCGCTCCTGCGCTGCGCGCGCGAGGGGATCGAGGAGCTCAACGACAAGTACCGGCAGGGGAGCGACAGCCCCTTCTTCCTGTTCCACCGGCCCCGGACCTGGAATCCGCGGGAGCGGATGTGGATGGGCTACGAGCGCAAGCGGGGCAAGCTCGCCGACCTGAACGCCCTGTTGCGGGGCGCGCCCCCCGACCGCTTCGCGCTCGTCGTCGGCAGGACGGAGGTCCTGCCGAATGTCAGGTACGTGATCACCCTCGACGCCGACACGCAGCTCCCGCGCGACACGGCGCGGGAATTCGTCGCCACCATGGCGCACCCGCTCAACCGGCCGCGCTACGACGCGGAGCGGGGACGCGTCGTCGAGGGCTACGGCATCCTCCAGCCCCGCGTGGCCGCGAGCCTGCCGGGAGCGAACCGGTCACGGTACGCCAGGCTGTGCGGGGGCGATCCGGGCCTCGACCCGTACACGCGCGCCGTCTCGGACGTCTACCAGGACCTGTTCCACGAGGGGTCGTTCATCGGCAAGGGGATCTACGACGTCGAAGCTTTCGAGGGTGCGCTGGGTGGGCGCTTCCCCGAGAACCGGATCCTGAGCCACGACCTCCTGGAGGGCTGCTACGCCCGCTCGGGGTTGCTGAGCGACGTGCAGCTTTACGAGGACTACCCCGGCAGCTACCTCGCCGACACGCGCCGCCGCCACCGCTGGATCCGGGGCGACTGGCAGATCCTGGCGTGGGTGTGGCCGCGCGTGCCCAACGTGAAGCCGCGCCGCCGCAGGAACACCCTTTCGGCGCTGTCGCGCTGGAAGCTCGGCGACAACCTCCGGCGCAGCCTCACCCCCCCGGCGCTGACCCTGCTGCTGCTGCTGGGCTGGACGGTCCTGGCGCCGGCGTGGTTCTGGACGCTGGCGGTGATCGGCGTCATCATGATCCCGCCGCTGGCGGCCTCCCTGCTGGACCTGTCCCGCAAATCCGGCGACGTGAGCCTGGGCCAGCATCTCGCCGCCACCGCGCACGCGACCGGCCGTCATTTCTCCCGGGCAGCGTTCAGTTTCGCCTGTCTGCCCCACGAAGCGCATTCCAGCCTCGACGCGATCCTGCGCACGATCCGGCGCTTGATCTTCCGTCGACGGCTGCTCGAGTGGAACCCCTCCTGCGGCGGCGCGAGCGATCAGCCCGCGGGTCTCGACGCCTTTCTGCGCGAGATGTTGGCCGCCCCCGCGATCGCCGTCGCGACGCTGACCGGCCTGGCGTACCTGAGACCGGACACCCTGGCGATCGCCGGACCCGTCCTCGGACTCTGGCTGATCTCGCCGGTGGTCGCGTGGTGGCTGAGCCGCCCCCTCTCCCGCCGGCGAGCGGTGTTGACGGCCGGCCAGCACGTCTTCCTGCGGAAGCTCGCCCGCCGGACCTGGGCGTTCTTCGAGACGTTCGTCGGGCCCGACGACCACTGGCTGCCCCCGGACAACTTCCAGGAGCTCTCCACGGCGAGGATCGCGCACCGCACGTCGCCCACCAACATGGGCCTCTCGCTGCTGTCGAATCTGGCCGCCTACGACTTCGGCTACATCCCCGCCGGGCAGCTGATCGAACGCACGTCGCACGCGTTCGACGCCATGGAAGACCTGGATCGCCACCGGGGCCATTTCTACAATTGGTACGATACGCAGACCCTGGAATCGCTGCCGCCTCTCTACGTCTCGACGGTGGACAGCGGCAATCTGGCCGGGCACCTGCTGACGCTGCGCCCGGGCCTGCTCGAGCTGCCCGACCACCGCATCGCGGGCGCCCGGTCGTTCGAGGGATTGGAAGACACCGTGCGCATCCTGGCGGACGCCGCGGGCGGGCGCGCGGCGCCGCAGCTGGCCGCATTCCGGGCGGCCCTGAACGCCGCCCGCGCCGAGCCGCCCGCCACGCTCCCGGCGGTCCGGACCAGGCTCGAGACGCTGGCCGCGATCGCCGCCGCGGCGGCGGCCGGCTTCGATGACGACCCCGCGGGAGACGCGGGCTGGTGGGCGGGCGCTCTCGTCCGGCAGTGCGCGGCGGCGATCGACGAAATCGAACACCTGGCGCCCTCGACTCCCGCACCTTCGACCTCGCCGCCGGACCCCGCGCAGCCGGCCGTCGCCGCCCCGGTTCCGGACGCGATCCCGACGCTGCGCGAACTGGCGGCGCGGTCCGGCCCGGCCGGCGACCGCGCCCGGGAGCGGATGGCGGCGATCGCGGATCTCGCGCGGCGCGCCGACGAGATCGCCGAGGCGGACTACGGCTTCCTCTACGACGAGGCCCGCCACGTGCTGGCGGTCGGCTACAACGTCACCCAGCGCCGCCGCGACGAGAGCTACTACGACCTGCTCGCCTCCGAAGCGCGGCTCGCCAGCTTCGTGGGCATCGCGCGGGAACAGCTGCCGCAGGAGACCTGGTTCGCCCTGGGGCGCCTGCTCAGCGCCTCCGGCGGTGCGCCGGTCCTGCTCTCGTGGAGCGGCTCGATGTTCGAGTACCTCATGCCGCTGCTGGTGATGCCGACGTACGAGAACACGCTGCTCGACCGGACCTACGCGGCGGCGGTCGAAAGGCAGATCGAGTACGGGAAACTGCGGGGCGTGCCGTGGGGCGTCTCGGAATCCGGGTACAACACGATCGACGCCCATCTGAACTACCAGTACCGCGCGTTCGGCGTGCCCGGACTGGGACTCAAGCGCGGCCTGGCCGCGGATCTGGTCATCGCCCCGTACGCCTCGGCCCTGGCGTTGATGGTGGCGCCGGTCGCGGCGTGCCTGAACCTGCAACGGCTCGCCGGCGAAGGGCTGGAGGGACGCTACGGACTCCGCGAGGCGATCGACTACACCGTCTCGCGCATCCCGCGCGGCCAGCCGCACGCCATCGTGCGCTCCTTCATGGCGCACCACCAGGGCATGAGCCTGCTGTCCCTCGCCTACCTGCTCCTGGACCGTCCGATGCAACGACGCTTCGGGACCGATCCGGCCTTCCAGGCGACCATGCTGCTGCTGCAGGAGCGGGTGCCCCAGGCTTCGGTGTTCCATTTCCAGGCCGACGATTTGTCCGCCCCGCCGGCGCTCCCCGCCGGCGGGGCCAACCCGTCGCGCGTCGTCGGCACGCCGCACACCGCGCTGCCGGAAGTGCAGCTGCTGTCCAACGGCCGCTACCACGTGATGGTCTCGAACACCGGCGGCGGATACAGCCGCTGGAAGGACCTCGCGGTCACCCGGTGGCGGGAGGACACCACGTGCGACGACTGGGGCACCTTCTGCTACATTCGCGACACGGAGACCGGGCGGTTCTGGTCGAACGCCCACCAGCCGACGCTCGTGGAGGCCGACCGCTACGAGGCGATCTTCTCCGAGTCCCGCGCCGAGTTCCGCCGCCGCGACCACGTCTTCGACACGCATACCGAGATCGCCGTCTCGCCGGAAGACGACGTCGAGGTCCGCCGGATCCACATCACGAACCGTTCCCGCAAGCGCAGGACGATCGAGGTGACGAGCTACGCCGAGGTCGTCCTTGCCTCCCCGGCCGCGGACACGCTTCACCCCGCATTCAGCAAACTGTTCGTGCAGACCGAAATCGTCCGCGAACGGCAGGCGATCATCTGCACGCGCCGCCCCCGCTCCCCCGGCGAGCGGACCCCCTGGATGTTCCACCTGATGGCCGTGCACGGCGCGAAGTCCGAGGAAATCTCCTTCGAGACCGACCGGCTGCAGTTCATCGGCCGCGGCCACACGCCGGCCGCCCCCGCGGCGATGTTCGCCCCCGGGACGCTCGCGGGCGGCGAAGGCCCGGTGCTCGACCCCGTCGTCGCGATCAGGCACCGGCTGACCCTCGGCCCCGAAGAGTCGGCGACGGTGAACATCGTCTATGGCGTCGCGGAGACCCGCGACGTCTGCCTGGGCCTCGCCGAGAAGTACCTCGACCGCCGGCTGGCCGACCGGGTTTTCGACCTGGCGTGGACCCACGGCGAGGTGCTGTTGCGTCAGCTCGACGCGGTCGAGTCCGACGCACAGGACTACGGACGCCTGGCCGGTTCCGTGGTCTACGCGAACTCCTCGCTGCGCGCCAACCAGAACACGCTCGCCCGGAACCAACGGGGCCAGTCGGGATTATGGGGCTATGCCATCTCCGGGGACCTGCCGATCGTGCTGCTGAGGATCGCCGATCCCGCCAACATCGGCCTGGTGCGCCAGCTCGTGCAGGCCCACACCTACTGGCATCTCAAGGGTCTGGCAGTCGATCTGGTGATCTGGAACGAGGACCACGCCGGGTACCGCCAGGAACTCAACGACCAGATCCTGGGTCTGATCGCCGCCGCCAACGCGATCAACATCGCCAACCGGACGGGGTGCATCCTGGTCAGGTCGGCGGAACAGATCTCGGACGAGGACCGCACGCTGCTGATGTCGGCCGCCCGCGTCATCATCGCCGACGACCGCGGGACGCTGGCGGAGCAGATCGGCCGCCGGCTCGAAGCCGTCCCGCCCGGACGGCGACTGGCGGTCACGCGCACCCGGCTGCCGGACGTAGTTCCCGCCGCGACGCCGCCGCGCCCGGACCTGCTGTTCGGCAACGGGCTGGGCGGTTTCACGCCGGACGGGCGCGAGTACGTGATCACGACCGGCCCGGGACGGGTCACGCCAGCCCCGTGGGTGAACGTCCTGGCCAATCCGCAGTTCGGGACCACCGTCTCGGAGAGCGGCACCGCCTGCACCTGGAGCGAGAACGCGCACGAATTCCGCCTGACCCCGTGGAACAACGACCCCGTCTGCGATCCCGGCGGCGAGGCCATCTTCATCCGCGACGAGGAGAGCGGCCGGTTCTGGTCGCCCACGCCGCTGCCCGGCCGCGGCGAAGGGGACCACGTCTGCAGGCACGGGTTCGGCTACAGCATCTTCGAGCACCTGCAGGACGGCATCCACTCGGAACTGCTGGTCTACGTGGCCCTGGACGCGCCGATCAAGTTTTCGGTGCTGAAGCTGCGGAACGAGTCCGGCCGTCCCCGGCGGCTCTCCGTCACCGGATACGTGGAGTGGGTGATCGGCGACCTGCGGCCGAAGTCGGCCATGCACGTCGTCACCGGGATCGACGCCAGAACAGGCGCACTCTTCGCGCGCAACCCGTACAACACGGAGTTCGCCAGCCGGGTCGCCTTCTTCGACGCGGACGACATGACCCGGACCTTCACCTGCGACCGCATGGAATTCGTGGGACGCAACGGCTCGCTGCGCGACCCGGCCGCCATGTCGAGGACGCGGCTCTCGGACCGGAGCGGGGCGGCCCTGGACCCCTGCGCCGCGATCCGGATCCCCTTCGAACTGGACATCGAGCAGCGGCACGAGCTGGTCTTCAGGCTGGGCGCCGGACGGGACGCCCGGGACGCCGCCGACCTCGCCCACCGCTTCCGGGGCGCCGGCACCGCGCGGGACGCATTCGTCGCGGTGCGCCAGTACTGGCTGCGCACGCTCGGCGCCGTGCGCGTGGAGACCCCGGACCCGGCCCTCGACGTGCTGGCCAACGGCTGGCTCCTGTACCAGGCGCAGGCGTGCCGGCTCTGGGCCCGCACCGGCTACTACCAACCGGGTGGCGCGTTCGGTTTCCGCGACCAGTTGCAGGACGCGATGGCGCTGGTCCACGCCGAACCGCGTTTGCTGCGCGAGCACCTGCTGCGCTGTGCGGCCCGCCAGTTCGCGGAGGGCGACGTCCAGCACTGGTGGCATCCGCCCGCGGGCCGGGGCGTGCGCACGCACTGCTCCGACGACTTCCTCTGGCTCCCGCTGGCCACCGCGCG
>JAUSBL010000126.1 GCA_030658975.1 Candidatus Latescibacterota bacterium | reverse complement strand
GGCCGGAAGGCCAAGCGCTCAGGGCACACGAGGTGCCCTGAGCGCGTCCCCTGCCTCGGCAGGATGTGAGGATCCATGTCGCAACACAGCATGTGCAGGGGCAATTTCGTGGCCAGAACCGTCACGTTTTCGCAGTACATCCGTATACCCAGGATGTACCCGCACAACCAGGAGGACAGCCCCACCCATGGATCCCCGTCGAGACCTGCGTGACCGCCGCCACACCCGCCTGCTGCAGGCGGCGCGCGGCGGCGACCAAGAGGCGTTCCGGCGCCTCTACGCGGAGCTCTACGACCCCGTGGCCGGGTTCCTCGGGCGGCGGCTCGCTTCCCCGCACGACGTCGAGGATCTGATCTCCACGGTCTTCCACCGCTTCCTGATGAACCTGTCGGGATTCGATCCCCGGAAGGGATCGGTGCTGGGTTGGGTCCTGGCCATGGCCCACCACGCGCTGGTCGATCACCTGAGGTCCGTCCGCGAGACCGAGCCGGTGGACGCACTGGCCGGGACGCTGGCGGGTCCGGCGGACGATCCGTTGGCCGAACTCATCCGCGACGAGGACCGCGACCGTGTCCGCGCCGGGCTGCTGCTGCTGCCCGACGGGGACCGCGGCCTGATGGCCCTGCGCTACGGGGACGGGTTGCGCCACCGGGAGATCGCCGCGTTGACGGGACAGAGCGAGGCCGCCGTCCGGCAGCGCCTCTCGCGCGCCCTGCGCGAGTTGCGCCGCCACGTGCGCGGTCCGCACAACTGCGAAGGCGAGGTGGACTATGCGACGCAATGATCTGGTGAGGGCGTTGCGTTCCCTGCACGCGCCCACGACGCGCCCCCCGGCGCGGCACCGCGGGGCGTTGCAGGAGGACCTGCTCGCCCGCCACCGTGAACTTCATCCCCGAAGAGGGAGGCCTCTCATGAACCGCACGAGTTACTGGACCCGCCCCGCGCTGGCCGTCATGGTCCTGCTGGCGCTGGGCATCGCCGCCTGCACCGTACCCACGAGCTACGAGGTGGGGATGGGGCAGAAGCTGTCCATCACGCTGGCCGACAAGAACGTCGCGTGCGACGACCTGGAACCGGCGCTCCGGGAGATCTCAGGCTACCTGGATGGCCTGCCGGGCGTCGAGCAGGCCGGCGTCGCGGTCCGCGTCATGGGCGGCGCGACGACCATCGATCTGATGGTCTGGGGGCAGGATCTCGCGGCCGGCGACCTCGCGGCCGATCTGCGTGCCCGCTTTCCGCTGCTGGCCGATGCCGCGATCGCGACCGAGGAACTGGCCGGGACCGTGCGCGGTTCGCTGGCCCAGGCCTTCGGTCACGCGGCTTTCGGTCTGGAGATCGACGCCGGGACCGCCGAGGAGGCGCGCCTGCAGATCCTGCAGCAGCTCGCGTCGCAGGGCTTCGGCGGCGACGCCCAGGTCGAGGTCGTCGACGACGCGGACGGCCGGCGCACCATCCGGGTGGAGCTGTCCGATTCCTGCATGGTGGACGAGGGGGGCGGGAAGGTCGTCGTGGAACAGAAGTAGGCGCTGCGGCGTCAGCATGGACAGGACGGGGTCCGCGCCCGGCGGGTGCGGACCCCGTCACGTTCGATCATTCTCCGCTCACGTAGTGGAAGTTCCGCTCCAGCATCAGTTCGCGGTTCCAGTAGACCTTGACCGCGTAAGTGCCGGGCTCGCGCTTGCGGTCCGGCGCCACGTTGAGCCGCGAGGCGACGGTCAGCTCGGGAGCGGGGCCGACGACGGCCTCCTCCGGCTCGGAGAAATGCAGGTTGTTGCCGTCCTTCCAGACGAGCTGCGTGCGCCAGCGGGCGGAGTCGGCGGGGGCCACGCTCACCTCGGCGTACTTGCGGAAGAGTTCCTCGCCGCCGGGCTTCAGCCAGACGACGTGGATCTGGTGGACGCCCGGCGGCAGGTTGCGCAGGTCGGCGAAGGCGTGGATGTTGCGGTCGCGCTCGTCGTCGCTGGCCTTGAAACTGTCTCCGACCTCGAGGCGCTTGCCGCTCTTGGCGCCGATCCGGCGGCAGAAGACGAGCTCGGCCTGCAGGGCGTCGTCCGCCGTCTTCGCGTCCCCGTCCTGGACGGCGGCCGCCTCGCGGACGGCCTGCACGTCGTCCTGCCCGCAGCCGGCGAACAGGGCCAGAGCCGTCAGGGCCAGGGTGATCAGGATCTTCATGCGCGCTCCTCAGTCCGCCGTTTGGTCATCGCGTCGGCGCGGCGGACTGCCGGATTTGGCAGCCCGCCGCGCTTCGAGTCAAGAGGATATCCGAACTACTTCAGAAGCATCATCTTGCGCGCCACGGTCGTGCCGCCGGCCGTCAGCCGGTAGACGTACAGGCCGGACGAGGCGCGCGCGCCCGCGTCGTCCTCACCGTGCCAAACCGCGGTGTGTTCGCCGCCCTGCAGTTCGCCGTCGAACAGCGTGCGCACGACGCGGCCGGCCAGGTCGTAGACCTTCAGGCTGACGTCGGTCGTGCGCGGCACCGAGAAGCGGATCTCGGTCGACGGGTTGAACGGGTTGGGGCGGTTCTGGGCCAGCGCGAGCCGCGCCGGCAGGTCGTCGTCGA
>JAUSBL010000120.1 GCA_030658975.1 Candidatus Latescibacterota bacterium | reverse complement strand
CAGCGCCCCGGCGACGACCTGCCGCTTGGGCGCGCCGTCGGTGCTGTGCGCCAGGTGCCGGCGGATGTTCTCGACCACGACGATCGACGCGTCCACGACCATGCCGACCGAGAACGCCAGGCCGCCGAGGCTCATCAGGTTGGAGGTGAGGCCGACGCGGCCCATGACGATGAAGCTGGCCAGGAACGTCAGCGGCAGCGAGCAGATCACCACCAGCGCGGTCCGCGGTTCGGCCATGAACAGCAACAGCACCAGGATGACGAGCAGCCCGCCCTCGAGCAGCGCCCGCACCACGGTGTGGATGCAGGCCTCGATGAGCGAGGTGCGGTCGTAGAAGACGTTCAGGCGGACCCCCTCGGGCAGCGTCCCCTGCAGCTGCGCGACCGCGTCCTTGACCCGGCCGACCACGTCCTTGGCGTTCGCGCCCTTGAGCATGATGATCATGCCGGCGACGACCTCGCCGCGGCCGTCGCGGGAAACCGCGCCCTGGCGCGGCTCCGCCCCGATGACCACCTCCGCGACGTCCCGTACGCGGACGGGCGTCCCGTCCCCGGCCTTCAGCACGATGCTCTCGAGGTCCGGGATGTCGCGCAGCAGGCCCACGCCGCGCAGGTACATCTGCTCCCAGCCGCTCACGACCACGCCGCCGCCGGCGTTGGCGTTGCCCTGCTCGACGGCCGCGACGACGTCGTTCACGCTCAGGCCGTACTTCAGCAGCTTCTGCGGCGAGACCAGGACCTGGTACTGCTTCACCTCGCCGCCGAAGCTGTTGACCTCGTTGACGCCGGGGATGGGCTTCAGCCAGGGGGCCACGAGCCAGTCCTGGATCGTGCGCAGCTCCATGGCGGTCTTGCCGTCGCCCTCGAGCGTGTACTGGTAGATCTCGCCCAGCCCGGTCGAGATGGGGCCCAGCTCGGGCTCGACGCCGGGCGGGAGCTGCTCGCGGGCCGCGTCCAGGCGCTCGAACACCACCTGCCGCGTCCAGTAGGTGTCGGCCCCGTCCTCGAACACGATGACCACCTGCGACAGGCCGGCCCGCGACAGCGAGCGCACCTGCTGCACGCGCGGCAGGCCGCGCATGACCTGCTCGATGGGGTAGCTGACCCGCTGCTCCACGTCGACCGCGGCGAAGCCCGGCGCCTGCGAGATGATCACCACCTGGGTGTTGGTGACGTCCGGGAAGGCGTCGATGGGCAGGTGCAGCCAGGCGATCAGGCCGGCGGCGACCAGCGCCGCCGTGGACAGCAGCACCGGCAGGCGGTTGTTCAGCAGCATCGTCGCGTAGCGCATGGCGGCTCCTTCAGTCGGCGCAGCCGGCGCCCATCTTGGCGCGCAGCACGTCGGATTTCAGCAGGAAGGCGCCCTCGGTCGCCACGGTCTGCGCGGTGGTCAGCCCGGCCAGGATCTCGGTCCAGCCGCCGGCCGCGCGGCCGGCGGTCACCGGCCGGCGGACGTAGTACTCGTCGTGGTGGTGGACGAACACGAAGTCCCGCCCCTCGTCCGACAGGACGGCGGCCGTCGGCACGGCCAGCGCCGTCTTGGTCCCCGGCAGGAAGAGCCGCACGTCGGCGAACATGCCCGCCAGCAGGCGGCCGTCGGGGTTCGGCACCTCGATGCGCACCTTCACCGTGCGCGAGGCTTCCTCCATCGACGGGCTCACGAGGTCGACGACGCCGGCGAACGCGTCGTCCGGATAGGCTGCCACCGCGACCGCGGCCGCCAGCTCGCCGGCCGCCTGCGCGCGGGAGACGGCCGCGAGGTCGCCCTCGTAGAGGTCCGCCCACACCCAGACCGTGGCGTGGTCCCCGATGATGAGCAGGGGGACGTCGGTCCCGGCCAACTCGCCGGGCACGGCGTGCATGGCGAGCACGGCGCCGTCCTGCGGGGCGCGCAGGGTCAGCCGGCCGCGGACGTCGCCCTCGGCGAGCGCGCGCGCGTCCGCCGCCGTCACGCCGTAGCGCGCGAGGCCGGCGAGGGCGCCGGCGGCGCGGATCTCCGCCGCCTCGTGCTCCTGCTTCGCCAGCAGGAACTCCTTCTCCGCCGCGATGGCCTCCTCGCGCAGCGAGGACACCCGCTCGAAGTTGCGGCGGGCCAGCTCGAGCAGCCCCCGGGCGGCGAGGTACTCCGCCTGCGCCTCCCCGACCGCGGCGCAGTCGAGCGTGACCAGCGGTTGCCCTTTGCGGACCCGGTCGCCGAGCACGACGTGGACCGCCGTCACCACGCCGTCGGCCAGGGCGCTGACGTGGCCCACGCGCCGCTCGTCGAAGCGGACCTCGCCGGTCAGCACGACCGGCACCTCCACCGCGCGCGGCTCGACCGGGGCCGTCCCGACCAGGCCCCCGGCGATCAGGTGCGCCGGCACGTGCGCGACGCCGACTTCGTAGCGGCACTCGTCGCAGGCGAAGGTCTTGACCGCGTGTTCGCAGTCGTCGGCGAACAGGTCCGCGAGCGGGCGGTCGAGGTCGGAGACTTCGACCTCCCCGGCGGCGTGGTCGTGCTCATGGGCGTGCGCCGTCTCCTGCGGGACGGGCCGGTCGCAGGACACGCTCGCCGCGGCCAGCAACAGCGCGACGGCCGGACAGGTCAGCAGTTCACGGATGGTCACGGGTTTTCCTCCCCGGTCAGCGCCCGCAGGCGGCAGTGGTCGATCTGGGCCTGGGCGAGCGCATCCAGCAGCTGGCGGCGCGACGCGAGCAGCGTGCGCCGCGCGTCGATCACTTCCAGCAGGCTGGCCTCGCCCAGCAGATAGGTCTTCTCGACGACGGCCGCGGCGTCAGCGGCCCGCGGCACGACGCCGGCGGCGTAGCGCGAGGCGGTGGCGAGCGAAGCGCGGCAGGCGGCCGCGGCCTCGACGATCGTCGCCGCGAGCGTCCGGCGCCGGACCTCCTCGCGGCTGCGGCCGGCGGCGAGCTGCGCCTGCGCCTGCGCGACGCCGCCCCGGTTCCAGTTCCACAAAGGCACATCGACGGCGATTCCGGCGCCGTGGGCGCGCCGCTGCTGCTCGCGGGAGGTGAAGGCCATCAGCGAGAACGCCGGCACGCGCGCCCGCTTCGCGGCCGAGAGCTCGGCCGTGAGGGCGCGCACCCGGGCCTCCCCGGCCACCAGCTCGGGATGATCGGCGGCGGGCGCCGTCGCCGCGACGTCCGCGTCCGGCGGCAGGGGCAGTGCTTCCAGGTCGGCGACGGCGACGATCCGCGCGCCCGCGGGCGCCCCGAGCCAGAGCGCGAGCTGCGCCTGCCGCGAGGCCAGCGAGATCCGCGCTGTCTGCAACTCGTCGGCGACCAGCTCGCGTTCGATCCCGACCCGCGTGCGTTCGAGCGGGCGGGCCTCGCCCGCTTCCACGCGCCGGTCCACGGCGGCCGCGAGGTCCGCCATCTGCAGGTCCAGCTCCCCGACCACTCCGACCCGGGCCTGGTCGTGGACGAGGCGCCAGAACTGCGTGCGCAGCTCCAGCAGCGCGTCGCGCTTGATCGTCTCGCCCTCGGCCGCCGCGACCGCGAGTTCCGCCGCCGCGGCCGCGACCCGGGGCGTCCGCTGCGCCATCCAGTCCAGCGGCAGCGTGAGCGACAGGTCCCACTGGCGGCCGTACGCCTCGCCCGGCTGCTCGCGGCCACGGCCCACCACGCCTTCCAGGACCGGATTGGGCAAGGCACCGGCGGCGTCGACCGCGCCCTGCGCCGCCGCGACGCGCTGCGCGCCTTCGGACAGCAGGGGGTGCGCGTCGACCAGTCCGGCGATCCCGTCCCAGGTGATCTCGATCACCGGGGGCTCGGGATCAGCCGCAGACGACCCGGATGCCGCGACGGCGGCGACGAGCAGGACGACTCCTGCCGCGAGAACGGACTTGCGAAAGATCTGCATGTCGACACACCTGCCTGTCGGGAACGGCCGGACATGGCCGTTCCGTCGAACCGGAGCCCACCGTTCGCGCGGGCGAACGGACACGAGTATGGGACAACGGTGAGCGGGTCAGGCGCGCGGAGGGTGGAAGATGCCGAGGTGGATGTCGCGGGGGGAGGGGGAATCGGACAACAGACCGATTCGCAAGGCGGTCGTCAGGATCTGGCCGCCGAGGCGTTCGACCGTGAAGACGGGCGCCGAGCCGTGGCCGGGGCAGCAGGTGCAGGGGCAGCCCGCCCCGCAGGCGTCGCCGTCGCGGTCGGGATCGGCGCAGGGGACGCCCTCGGTGTGCAGGACGTCATCGTGGGCGGGCGGCGCCGGGCAGATCGCGGCGACCTGCGCCGGGACGAATCCCGCAGCCAGGCAGATCAGGGCGACCATGGCGGTCCGACGTGGACTCAAAACGCGTGCCTCCGGTTCCCGGCAACTTAGGCGCGGACGTACCGGGATGCAAGATCGGCTATTTCCCGCCCGACTTGACGGTCGGCGCGTTGCGCACCGGCCGCAAACCCACGATCCCCACGGCGGCGCCGGGATCGAGGTAGGCGCGCGCAGCGCAGCGCAGCCGCTGGTTGGCGTCGGCGAAGGAGCCGCCGCGCAGCACCCGGTCGCTGCCGGTGACCGGCCCGGTCGGGTCGGTCGCGGGATCGGCCGTGTAGTAGGAGACGCCGTAGCGGTCCCAGCACCATTCCAGCAGGTTGCCGTGAACGTCGTACAGACCCATCGGGTTGGGCAGCAGGCTCCGCACGGGCTTCACCCGGTTGTCCGAGTTGGCCGCCGACCAGCCGAAGAACGACAGCACGGGATCGAGCTCCGTATCCAGGCGCGACAGTTCGCCATCGCTCAGCGACCCTTCAGTGCCGGCCCGGCAGAAGGCTTCCCACTCGGCTTCCGTCGGCAGGCGCCAGCCGTCGGCGTCCGGGTTCCAGGCCACCTGCGGCCCGTTGATGGCGTAGGCCGCCGTGAAGCCGTCGGCAATGGACATCGCGTTGCAGAATTCCACCGCCTGGTACCAGGTGACCTCCACGACGGGCTGGTTGGCGAGCGTGGGATCGTCCACCCGGCCGCCGCGCACGACCGCGTCCCACTGGCCGTTGGTCAGCTCGGTCGTCGCCACCAGCAGCGGGCGTGTGAGGGTCACCTCGTGCCGGGGCCCCTCGTCCGTCTCGCGGCCGGGTTCCGGCGCGGCGGAGCCCATGGTGTAGGTGCCGGCCTCCAGGCGCACGGTCGCGAAGGGCCACGCCGGCTGCACCGTGTAGGTGACCGACGCGACCGCCGTTTCGCCCGCCGTGATCAGGCCGTCGACCTGGCCGGGGGCCGGTACGGTCCAGCCGGGCTCCCGCTGCCAGGCCACGGTGAAGAAGCCGGGCGGCAGGTCGTGCAGGACGGCGTCGCCGACGCCGGAGCGGTCGTCGTCTCCGGTCAGGCGCTTCAGCACCCAGCGGGCCTGCAGGTCGTCGGGTTCGATGTCGATCGACAGCGAACCGGTCGTCGGCGGCGGGTCGGCGACGTACAGGCCCGTGAAGGTGATGGAGTCCCCGTCGACCAGGGTGCGCGACTGCGAGAGCGGCCGCTCCCAGTCCGCGATCTCGTCCCAGACGATGGTCCACGTGCCGACGGCGCGCCCGGGATAGCGCTCGTCGCCCGTGCCCTCGAAGTACGCATCCGCGGGACCGGTCAGCGTCCAGCCCGCATCCAGGGTGCTGGGCAGGGTGACCACCTTCACGACGCCGACGGGCGCCGGGTCGGGATCGCCGCCGCCGCCGCAGCCCGCGGCCAGCAGGGTCGCCGTGATCAGCAGCGCGAAAGTCGGGACGTGTCTCATGGCAACCGGTCCTCAGGGTGGAAAGCGTGCCAGGCGAAGCGATCGGCATAGTATACGATGATCCCGTCGCCGGATTCCAGTTCCGTCCACACAGCCGGCTGCTCGCCGGGCGCCTGCGGCGCGGTGCGGAACTTCATGGCGATCCCGTTCACCTCGCCGTGCCAGACGCCGTCGGGGCCGGCTTCGCGCACCAGGCGCGCAGCGTCCAGGACACGGCGGCCTGTGGGCGAGGTCACGATCAGCAGCGGATCGAGCTGCCCGGCGGCGGGCAGCGGCGCCGACGGGAAGCGGGTCCGCCCGCCGGACCGGTACGACAGGTAGGGCCGGGACTGGTAGCGCCGCTTGAAGGTCGGCGCGGGGGCCGGCACGGTCGTGCCGGGATGATCGCGGCGCCAGTGCTCCCAGGTCGTCACGACCGCGGGCAGCCGGGCCAACCGCTCGCCGCGGCGCGGGCCCGCGACGGCCTCGCCGGTCAGCTGGCTCCACAGGCTCGGCGACGCCGCGCGGTCGAACAGCAGCGTGTTGGAGTTCAGCAGCAGCCCGCTGACGCCGAAGCGCAGCGTGTCGGTGCCGGCGGCGCGCCCGTAGACCGCGGCGCTGCCCGACAGCGGACTCCACGTGACGGCCAGCAGCGCGCCGCCCAGCGTATCGACGCAGACCTCGTGCCAGTCCAGCACGCGCAGGGGCCAGCAGCGGGCCTCGCCCCGCACGACCACGCCGAGCACGCGATCGGCGCCGACGAGGTACTTGCCGCGCTCCGCGTCGTTGAGCGAGTCGACGCCCGCCGGCGTCAGCAGCGGCGGGTGATCGAGCGTCGGCAGGCCGTCGCGCGGCACGCCGCCGGCCGCGAGCAGGGATTCGGGGTAGGCGAGGTTGGCGAGGTCGAAGCCGTAGGTGCGCGGATGGCGGCCGTCGCCCACCGCGTGCCGGCCGCCGCCGGACCGCAGGTCCGCGCCCAGCCGCGCGAAGACGACCACGAGCGCGACCAGCAGCGCCGCAGCCAGGATCCAGCCGCCGCGCCTCCATTCGCCGCGTCCGGCCATCAGGCGCTCCCGACCGTCGGCGCGGCCGCGACCACGGCGGCAGCTGGTTCCTCGCGGGGCGGCGCGCGGTCGGCCACCATCAGGCCGAGCACCAGCGGCAGGTAGACCACGCTGCCCAGGAACACGCGCCGCGCGTTCAGGCTGCTGCGGTCGCGGTAGCAGCGCACGCCGAGCCAGAGCCAGGCGCCGCCGAGCAGCAGCGAGCCCACGGCGAACACGGCCCCGGTCAGGCCCATGAACGTGGCCAGCAGGCCCAGCGGCAGCAGCACCCAGGCGTAGAGCATCAGGAAGCGGAAGGTGCGGTCGCCGCGCGGGTCCTGCAGCGGCAGCATCCTGAAGCCGGCGCGCCGGTAGTCGTCCCGGTAGAGCCAGGCCAGCGACAGGAAGTGCGGCACCTGCCAGACGAACAGCAGCAGGGCCAGCCACCAGCCGCCGCCCTGCACGCCGCCGGTCACCGCGCTCCAGCCGATCAAGGGCGGGATCGCGCCGCAGATGGCGCCGGCCAGCGTGTTGAGCGTGCTGAGGGGCTTCAGCGGCGTGTAGACGAGCACGTACAGCAGGACCGTGCCCAGCGCCAGGGCCGCGGCCGCCGCGTTGACCAGCGCCAGCAGCAGGCCCGCGCCCAGCAGCACGACCGCGCCCGACCAGAGCGCCGCCGCGCGCACGCCGACCCGGCCCGAGGGCAGGGGCCGCTCCCGCGTGCGCACCATCAGGGCGTCGCGGTCGCGCTCGAGCACCTGGTTGAAGCCGTTGGCCCCAAACGCGCACAGCGCCGTGCCCAGCAGCGTGGCGGCCAGGTGGCCCCAGCCCGGCACCGGGCGCGCCGCCATCAGGTAGCCGGCCAGCGTGGTGACCACCACCAGGGCGCTGAGGCGGGCCTTGCCCAGCTCCAGGCTCAATCCGATCCAGCGCTGCAGCGGCGAGGCGGTCATGGCGCTCCATGGTGGTGGTGGCTGGCGAATCGTGGTAGCTATGGAGCCGGGATCGCACGAGGCCCGGACACGCAGGATAACAGGAGGCCGGCAAGTGAGCAACGACAGCGCAACGCTCGGACCGACCCATAAGCTCGAACCAACCCGCGGCGGGGACATCCTGACCCTCGGCTTCGCCACCACGGTCGCGATGTGGGCCGTCGGCTACTGCGGCCGGCTGCCCGGCGTGCAGGCGCCCGTGTGGGTGCTGATGCCCCTGATGTTCGGCCTGCTGATCCTGGGCGGCCGCCTGGCCGGCCGCTGGACCGGGCGCGGCCTGCGCGGCGGCCTCTGGGTCGGACTGCTGGCCTCGACGCTCAACCTGCTGATCCTCGGCAGCCTGCTGGCCGCCGGCGACGGGCCGAACCGGGTCGTGCCGTCGGCCCTGCTCTGGGTGCCGGGCTCGCTGCTGATGGGTGCGTTCTTCGGCGCGATGGGCGCGATCGAGGGCGCGCGCCGCCCCGCGACGCCGCCGTTCGCCTGGCCGGCCGCCTTCGCCTTCGTCGCCGCCGGCGCCACGCTGCTGCTGCTGGCCGCCGGCGGGGTGGTCACCGGGCAGCAGGCCGGCCTGGCGGTGGTCGACTGGCCCAACAGCTTCGGCTCGAACATGTTCCTCTACCCCCTGTCGCGCATGACCGGCGGCGTCTTCTACGAGCACGCCCACCGCCTGCTGGGCTCGCTGGTCGGTCTCACGACGCTCGTGCTGGCGGTCTTCCTGTGGCGGACCGACGAGCGCCGCGGCGTGAAGCTGCTGGCGGCCGCCGCGCTGCTGCTGGTGATCGTCCAGGGCGTGCTGGGCGGCCTGCGGGTGACCGGCCGCTTCACCTCGAGCATGGACCCGGCCCACACCGACCCCAACCTGACGCTGGCCATCGTCCACGGCGTGACGGGCCAGGTCTTCCTGAGCGTGCTGATCGCCCTGGCCGCCATGTCGACCCGCGGCTGGCGCGTCGCCCAGCCCAAGCTCTTCGCCGACGCGCACACCGACGCCCTGCTGTCGCGGGCCGTGGTGATCGTCGTTATCGTGCAACTGGTGCTCGGGGCCGTCCTGCGCCACCTGTCCCACGGACTGCTGCTGCACATCACGATGGCGGTGGTCGTGGCCGTGGTGGGCCTGCTGGCGGGCCTGCGGGCCTGGGGGGAGCACGCCGACGTGCCGCGGCTGCAGGGCCTGGGCCGGGCGCTGATGATCCTGCTCGGCCTGCAGATCTGCCTGGGACTGGCCGCCTTGTGGGCGACGGGCCTGACCGCGGCTGCCGGCACGCCGGCGCTGGCCGACGTCATCCTGACGACGCTGCACCAGAGCACCGGCGCCGTCATCCTGGCCTGCAGCGTGCTGCTGGCCCTGTGGAACACCCGTCTGCTCCGCGCCGCGGCCTGACAGGCCGCGCCAGGATCAAGGAGGCGCCATGGCCAAGGTTTCGGACATCCTCGCCGCCAAGGGCCGCGAAGTCCTGCAGGTCGACCCGGACGACACCGTCCTGTCCGCCATCGCCAGCATGGTCGAGCGGGGCGTCGGCTCGGCGCTGGTGACCCGCGGCAGGGAGATCCACGGCATTTTCACCGAGCGCGACTACCTTGCCAAGATTGCGCTGCAGGGCCGCTCCTCGCGCGAAACCAGGGTGCGCGACGTCATGTCGCTGGAGCTGATCTGCGTGGGCGAACACCACGAGGTGGCCGACGTCATGGCGATCATGACCGAGGCCCGCATCCGCCATCTGCCGGTGGTCGGCCGCGACGGCCTGGCCGGGATCGTCTCGATCGGCGACTGCGTCCGCCAGATCAGCCAGGACCACGAAGCCCGCATCGAGTACCTGACCGACTACATCCACGACAAGTACCCACGCTGATTCCGGGAGGACCCGATAACATGACTGTGAGCGGGAAAATGGCGGCCTGGGCCGCCGCTCTGCGTTACGAAGACATCGCGCCCGAAGCGATCACCGCCGCCAAGCGGTTCCTGTTCGACAGCGTCGGCTGCGCCTACGGCGGCCTGCTGCAGCACGACTGCAGGATCGCCCTGGAGGTGCTGGAGGAGACCGCCGGGCCGGGCCCGGCCTCGGTCATCGGCACCGGCAAGCGCATGGACCCGGTGTCCGCGGCGCTGGCCAACGCGCTTTTGATCCGCGTGCTCGACTACAACGACATCTACTGGAAGCAGGACCCGTCGCACCCCAGCGACATCATCCCGGCGGCGATGAGCGCCGCGGCGCGCGCCGGCGGCACGGGCCGCGACCTGCTGCTGGGCATCGTGCTGGCCTACGAGTTCGAGCAGCGCCTCTGCGAGGCCTCGTTCCCGGGCATCCGCGAGATCGGCTGGCACCACGCCACCCTGACCGCGGCCGTCTCGCCGATCGTGGCGGGGCGCCTGCTGGGCCTGTCGGCCGAGCAGATCCAGCACGCCATCGGCATCAGCGCCTCGCGGCACCTGACGGGCGGCTCGGTCACGGCCGGCAAGCTGACGATGATGAAGAACACCGTCGACCCGCTGGCCACGCAGTCGGGCGTCTTCGCCGCGCTGCTGGCCGAGAAGGGCTACACCGGCCCCGAGCACGTGCTGGACGGCAAGGAGGGCTTCAGCCACATCCTGAAGACCGACTGGCGCTGGGACATCGTGACCGAGGGGCTGGGCCAGAGCTGGCGCATCCTGCAGTGCGGCATGAAGGCCTTCCCCACCGAGGCGCTCACCCACGCGCCGATGTCCGCGGTGCTGGACCTCGTCAAGACCTACGACCTGGCGCCCGTCGACGTGGTGAAGGTGCGCATCCGCAGCCTGGCGCGCGCGGCCGACATCCTGGCCGATCCGAGCAAGTACGACCCGCAGAACAAGGAGACCGCCGACCACTCCCTGCCCTACGTGGTGGCGGCCTGCATCGCCGACCGCCGGGTCACGCCCGAGCAGTTCACGCCGGAGAAGATCCAGGACCCGGTGATCCGCGCCCAGCTGCGCAAGATCGAGGTCGTGGCCGACCCCGAGATCGAAGCCGCCTTCCCCGCCCTGCAGAAGGTCCACGTCACCATCGAGACGGCCGACGGCCGCTCGCTGGTCCGCACCCTGGACTACCCCAAGGGCGACCCGCGCAACCCGATGACCGACGCGGAGCTGACCGAGAAGTTCGACGCGCTGGCGATGCCGGTGATGTCGCCGGAGCGGTTGAAGGGGGCCAAGGAGGCGATCTGGGCTGTGGAGAGGCTCGGACGGGCGGAGGCGCTCATGGAGGCGCTGGTCTGCGATCGGCTGTAATGGCCTGAGTTCTGGCCGTGAATTCGTCCCGGGACATGCACCTCGGTGCGATGAGACTCGGGTCCGCGCATCCTGCCGTGACAGGGGACGAATTCGCGGTCAGAACTAACATCTACCGGACGCTGTCCTGCCGGCTTCCTTTCGAGTAGCAGCCGACTTCCCTGACGAGGCGATCACCCAGGAGGTCACTCTCCACGTCGAGATCGTAGTCCATCTGCAGGCCGAGCCAGAACTCCGGGGACATCCCGAAATAGCGTGCCAGGCGCAGCGAGGTGTCCGCCGTGATCCGGCGCTTCTTCAGGACGATCTCGTTGATGCGGCGCGGCGGGACGCCCAGGTCACGGGCCAGACGGTTCTGGCTCAACCCCATCGGTTCCATGAACTCGTGCTGCAGCACCTCGCCGGGGTGCACGGGCTTGAGCTTCTTCGCTGCCATGATCGCTCCTCAGTGGTAGTCGACGATCTCAACATCGAATGCGTCCCCGTTGTCCCATCGGAAACAGATCCGCCATTAGTCGTTGATCCGTATGCTGTACCGTCCTTCGCGCTCCCCCTGCAGCCGCTCCAGCCTGTTCGCCGGGGGCACCTTCAGGTCCGCCAGGGTCCGGGAATGATGGAGCATCCGCAGCTTGCGCAGGGCGATCTCCTGGATGTCCCCGGGCAGCTTCTTCGAGCGGATTCTCCTGAAGATCCGCTCCGTTTCCTTCGACCTGAAGGACCGGATCATGATCCCATTCTATAACGTGTCGCGTTATAGGTCAAGATCAACTCCCCTCCCGTCCGATAACCACACCGTCCCGCAGTGTTGACACGTTCCGGCAAGAAGCGGTGACTGTTGGTTCGGACGAAGCTCCGCGGAACATGTAACTGCAATATCTACTATATGATACGATCGTATTCCCGCACTCGGACCCACATGAGTGCACGGTGGCCCCACCCCCTCGCCCGTCGACGTGATGCGACAAATTCCTGCGAACAGGGAACTTGTGGAAGACGCGGGATGATGGCATTTTGGAAGAGGGATGCTCGCCATCCCAACGCTTCGGACCACGCAACACCCCCATCTGCGGCAGCCCAGCTCGCGGGAGGACGTCATGGCCCAGACCGTCATCGAGAAGATCACGCAGGCCCACGCCCTGGACCTGGCGCGCGGCGCCGAGCTGCACGCCGGCGACTTCGTCACGCTGGTGCCCGACCACGTGATGACCCACGACAACACCTCGGCCGTGCTGCAGAAGTTCGAGAAGCTGGGCGTCGGCAAGGTGCACGACCCGCGCCAGCCGGTCTTCGCCCTGGACCACGACATCCAGAACCGCACCGACGGCAACCTGGCGAAGTACGCGAGGATCGAGGCCTTCGCGCGCGCGCAGGACATCGACTTCTACCCCGCCGGCACCGGCATCGGCCACCAGGTGATGATCGAGAACGGCTACGTGCAGCCGGGCGGCTTCTGCGTGGCCAGCGACAGCCACTCGAACATGTACGGGGCCGTGGGCGCCGTCGGCACGCCCGTGGTGCGCACCGACGCCGCCTGCCTGTGGGCCACCGGGCGTTTCTGGTGGCAGATCCCGCGCACGGTCAAAGTCGTGCTCGAGGGCGAGCTGCGCCCCGGGGTGACGGGCAAGGACGTGATCCTCACGCTCTGCGGCCAGTACAACCGCGACGAGGTGCTCAACGCCGCCATCGAATTCGCGGGGCCCGGCGTCGCCAGCCTGAGCATGGACGCGCGCATGACCGTGGCCAACATGACCACCGAGTGGGGCGCGCTGGTGGGCTGGTTCCCCTGCGACGACATCACGATCGACTTCCTGGAGAAGCGTCAGGCGATCCTGGCGGTGCAGGGCATCGACGACCGCATCGACGACGCCCGTCTCAACCTCTGGAAGCGCCACCCCCTGACCTCCGATCCCGACGCCGTCTACGCCGGCGTGATCACGCTCGACCTCTCGCTGGTCTCGCCGCACGTCGCGGGGCCGGACAGCGTGCAGAAGAGCGCGCCCCTGGCCGAGCTCGTGACCAGGGACATCAGGATCCACAAGGCCTACCTGCTGTCCTGCGTCAACTCGCGGCTGGAGGACCTCAAGGCCGCCGCCGACGTCATGCTGGGCCACAAGGTGGCCCCGGGCGTCGAGCTGTACATCGCCGCGGCCAGCCAGTTCGTGGAGGACCAGGCCAAGCAGCTCGGCGTGTGGCAGGCCCTGCTGGACGCCGGCGCCAAGGCGCTGCCGCCCAGCTGCGGCCCCTGCATCGGGCTGGGCACGGGCCTGCTCGAGGCCGGCGAGGTCGGCATCTCGGCCACCAACCGCAACTTCAAGGGCCGGATGGGCTCGCGCGACGCGCAGTGCTACCTGGCCAGTCCCGCGGTCGTGGCCGCCTCGGCCATCACCGGCAAGATCGCCGGGCCCGAGGGCTTCGACTCTTCGATGCCGCCCTACGCCTTCGTCCCGGGCGGCAAGGCCCACAAGGCCGGCGCGGTGGAGATCCTCGACGGGTTCCCGGCCATCGTCGAGGGGCGCGCGCTGTTCCTGCCGCAGGACAACCTGAACACCGACGGCATCTACGGGAAGGACTACACCTACCGCGAGGACATGACGCCGCAGGACATGGCGCGCGTGGTGATGGAGAACTACGACCCGACGTTCGCCACGACGGTGCGCGCGGGTGACCTGGTGGTCGGGGCGTACAACTTCGGCACGGGGTCGAGCCGCGAGCAGGCGGTCACGGCGCTGCAGGCGGCGGGGATCAGGATGCTGGTGGCCGGGACGTACTCGCAGACTTATCAGCGCAATGCGATCAACAACGGGTTCCTCTGTTTGGAGAGTCCGGAACTGGTGGAGGCGCTGAAGAAGGCGTTCGCGGCGAAGGACGCCAAGACGGTGGTGGTGGAGTCGGGGTTGAAGGTGGATTTCGCCAATTCGAAGATCGTTTGGAATGGCAGGGAGTATGGGGTTTCGCCAACGGGGAGGCCGGTGCAGGAGGTCATCCTGGCGGGAGGAGTCGAGAACCTCGTACGTGCAGCGCTGAAATGACCGGCAAACCGATCATCTGGTTCATTTCCATGATGAAATGACCTATTAGATCGAATATTAACGTATCGTCAATTCATGACACTTTTTATCCATGAATCGTCCTGGGTGTATTGACTTTGGAAATCATTCCCGGTCTAATCAAACCGCTCTAGTCCGATTTTTTACGGCAGTCTCGTTGCTGTTCATTTCAAAATGGAGGGATGAGGACATGACGTTTGCACACACCCAATCACGGCAAGGGCTACGATCGTTGATCGTGGCGACGGTCATGGGGATCCTGCTGATGGGCGCCGCCCCGCTGGCGCTGGCCATCCCCGGCGAACCGGGCTTACCCCCCGAATCCTTCGTTCGGCCCCCGCTGACGAGCATCTCCTCGCTCGGGCCCTACTACTCGGCCACCGGTCAGGTGACCCTGTCGATGGACGGGCTCGGCACCAACAACCCGAGCGGCATCGTGCAGGCCGACAAGCCCTCGTCGGGCACCGTGCTGCGGGCCTTCCTGGTGGCGGCCAGCACCGGTTACTCTTCTGCAACCATCCCGGACGGCGCGATGACCGTGGAGGGCGTGCCGATCAACTGGGACGCCACCGTCCCCACCTCGATCTTCTCGCACAACTACATCGCGGACGTCACCGATATCGTCAAACCCGTCATCGACGCCGCTCCCTTCGGCCTGGTGGACATCACGGTCGGCGAGGGCGCCATCTCGTCGTCGATCGACGGCTCGATCCTGGCCGTGATCTTCAACGCTCCCGAGGAGCCGCGCGAGTACACGGCGGTGATCTTCTTCGGCGCCCAGGACATCGCCGGCGATGATTTCGCCATCGGCCTGAGCGAGGGCGCCAGCCCGAGCGATCCCAACTACATCCTCAATTTCAGCCTCGGCATCTCGTTCGGCTACCAGGGCGACATCCAGTCCAGCCACATCGACGTCAACGGCATCCGCATGACCACTTCGGCCGGCGGCCAGGACGACGGCGAAACCGCCAACGGAGCCCTCATCACGGTCGGCGGCATCGGGGACAGCACCGACAATCCCGCCGACCCGAACTCGGGCCCGAACAACGATCCGCGCCAGGACGACGAGCTGTACAACCTGAAGCCCTTCGTCAGCGACGGCGCCGTGCTCATCAACGTCCACACCATCAACCCGTCGAACGACGACAACATCTTCTTCGGCGGCCTGCTGGTCAGCGGCGGGGCCATCGTCGGCGAAGGCGCGCTGCTGACGCCCAACAACGCCACCGTCGAGCTCGGCAACATCCACACCGCCACCGCGACGCTCCAGGACAACGACGGCAACCGCATCGTGGGCCGCAACGTCCACTTCGAGGTCATCGCCGGTCCCAACCTCGGGCTGACCTTCGACCAGCTGACCGACGCCAACGGCCAGGCTTTCTTCAGCTACGCCGGTGCGATCATCGGCATCGACACGATCCAGGCCTCGTTCGTCAACTCGTCCAGCGTGGTCCAGTTCTCGAACTCCGTGAGCTGCGAGTGGATCGAGGACACGGTCGACCCCGACTGCCTGTGGGTCGACGCGACGGTCGGCCCCCTGGGCGACACCCACGACGGCCGCGGCGTCTCGTGGTGCGACTTCGACAACGACGGCGACGACGACCTGTTCCTGGCGAACAACGGTCCGAACAAGCTGCTGCGCAACGACGGCGGCGGCGTCTTCGTCCGCGTGATCACGGATCTCGGCGAAACGGCGGATTCCCGCCTCGGCTGCTGGGGCGACTACGACAACGACGGCGACTTCGACCTCTACATCGTCAACTACAACGCCGCCAACGTCCTGCTGCGCAACGACGGCGGCGCGTTCACCGATGTCACCGACGGCCCGCTCGGCGACACGGACATGAACACGTCCGGCGCCTGGGCCGACTGGGACCTCGACGGGGACCTCGACCTCTACCTGACCACCGACAACGGCCGCAGCAAGCTGCTGCGCAACGACGGCGGCACGTTCGTCGACTTGGTCGCGGATCCCGCGTCGTTCGTCGGCTGGTCGCGCGGTTGCGCCTTCGGCGACTACGACAACGACGGCGATCCCGACCTCTACGTCACGATCAGGGACGGCGCCAACAAGCTGTTCCGCAACGATCTGGGCGGGGGCTTCACCGACGTGTCGGCGTTCCCCGTGGACTTCGCCGCCAGCTGCAAGGGTGCGGCCTGGGGCGACTACGACAACGACGGCTGGCTGGACCTGTACGTCGTGAACAAGAGCGGCGCCAACCGGCTGTTCCACAACGAGCAGGGCATGTTCGTCGACGTCACCGACGCCGTCGTCGGCGACGAGGGCGACGGCCGCACCTGCGCGTGGGGCGACTACGACAACGACGGCTGGCTGGACCTCTTCCTGACCAACGTCGACGGTGGCAACAAGATGTTCCACAACATCCGCGGCACCGGGTTCGTCGACGCCACCTGCGGAGCGCTGATCTCCCCCGAGCTGACCGCCTGGGGCACGGCCTTCTCCGACTACGACAACGACGGCGACCTCGACCTGTACGTGTCCAACCACAGCTGGCTGGACGTGCCCAACCGCATGTACCGCAACATCCTGGACGAGACCTCGTGGCTCCGGGTGAACCTGGTCGGCACCACTTCGAACCGCTTCGGCCTCGGCGCCCGCATCGAAGTGACCGCCGACGGGATGACCCAGCTGCGCGAGATCGCGCCCGCGGGCTACCTGTCCCAGTCCTCGACCACCGCCCAGTTCGGCCTCGGCGACGCGCTCACCGCGGTCGTCAAGGTCACCTGGCCGTCGGGGATGGAGCAGACCGTCCCGGTCGACGTGGTCAACGGCCTGATCACCGTGACCGAGAACTCGACGACCGGCGCCGGTGACGTGCCGCTGAACGCGTTCCGGATCGGCAACTATCCGAACCCGTTCAACCCGTCGACGACCATCTCGTTCGCGCTGCCCACCGCGTCGCAGGTCCAGCTGCGGATCTTCGACGTCGGAGGTCGCCTCGTGAAGGTCCTCATCGACGACGGTCAGTACGTCGCCGGCGAGCACCAGATGGTGTGGAACGGACGGACCGACGCCGGCGCCGACGCCCCGTCGGGTCTGTACTTCTACAAGTTCGAGGCGGGGGACCTGCGGGCGACCCATCGGATGACCCTGATCAAGTAGTTTCGCGAGTGTATCGGGTCATGGGGGACCCCGGGCTTCGGCCCGGGGTCCTTTGACTTGTGGTATCATCGTCGGGCAAGGCTCCCCAACCGGAGGTCAACGATGTCCATGCTCCTCCCTGGGCGAGTGTGCCGGGCGACCCTGCTGTTACTGGTTTGCCTCGCCGCCACCACCGCCAGCGCCCAGTACGCCGTCGGCACGGCCGACATGACGTTCGTCGACCCTGGCCGCAACAACCGGCCTATCGCGGCCGACGTCTACTATCCTGCCCTGTCCGCCGGCCCGGGCCAGACACCCGCGACGCCGCCCGCAGGCGGGTTTCCAGCTGTCGTCTTCGGGCACGGTTACCTCATGCCTGCCTCGGTCTACGCCTGGGTCGGCCAACGTCTGGCCGCGGTCGGCTGCATCACCGCCCTGCCGCGGACCGGCGGCGAACTTTTCCCGAGCCACGCCGAATTCGCGCTCGATCTCGCCTTCGTCGGCCGGGCCCTGCGCGCGCTGAGCGACAACCCCGACTCTCCCTTCTACGGACGCCTGAACGACCTGGCAGCGACCATGGGTCACAGCATGGGAGGCGGTTGCAGTCTGCTGGCCGCCGCCGGCGATCCCACCGTGAGCGCCGTCGTGAATTTCGCCGCTGCCGAGACCAATCCGTCGGCAATCGCCGTCTGTGGCCAACTGGCGATCCCCGCTCTCCTGTTCGCCGGCACGAACGACTGCGTCACACCCCCGCCGGAACATCAGATTCCCATGTTCGAAGCCCTGGATGCGGGCTGGCGCACGCTGGTCACGCTGACGGGCGCGAGCCACTGCCAGTTTGCAGCGAGCAACTTCGCCTGCTCGCTGGGCGAGTTCTGCTCTGCCGACATCACGCGCCAGCAGCAACAAGACCTCGCCTGGTTGCTCCTTGAACCTTGGGTGCGGGCGGTGCTGCTCGGCGATACGGGTGCGGCCGCCGAGTTCCAGACACGGCTCGCAACGACACCGGGCGCGAGTTACCTCCAGGCAGGAGGCCCGACCTCCGCTCCATCGCCTGTCGTGTCGCGCGACTTCGGCCTGACTGCAACGCCCCACCCCTTCAATCCGGCGACAGTCCTGACGTTGCGGCTCGATCGCGCCGATCTGACGCGAATCGTGCTGTTCGACCCGGCCGGGCGCCGGATCCGCGAACTCTGCCACGAGCGGCGCCCGGCGGGCCTGAGTCTCGTGCACTGGGACGGGCGCGACGACCGCGGCCGCGAGGTGCCTGCCGGCGTTTACCTGGCGCGCCTGGAAGTCGATGGCCGTGCCGTGACGACGCGGCTGGCGCTGGTGCGCTAGTGCCGGCGGCGAGCCCTCCCGCGCGGTGGCCGCGACTGCGACTGTTGACGGCGCTGGCCGCGCCCAGTGGTCTGGGCGCGCTCGGCATGTTTCACTTCGAGAGCATTGCGGTCACGTTCTATCTCTACCTCCTGGGCGGCTGCCTGCTCGTCCCCTGTCTGCTGCTGGGCGCCCGGCCCCTGCACGGCCGTGGCGGGTTGCCCTTTCAGCCGCCGCCGGCGCGGCGGCAGGCAAGACTCGAAATCACGCTGGCCGCGGTCTTCGGGCCGGTCTTCCTGGCGGTCTATCTGTTCGTGCGGCCGTGGCTGGGCGATATCGCTGACTACCAAGCGCGCGTGGCCGCCCTCGGTCTCGACCCCGCCGCTCCCTTGGTTCCGTTCGTACTGTTCGTGGCACTGAATCCGCTGCTCGAGGAATGGTGGTGGCGAGGTCAGGCAACACTGCGTTGCCGCGAGACCTTCGGGGATCGCCGCGGACTGGCCCTCGCCACGGCGGGATTCGGCTTCTACCATGTGGTGCTGCTCGCAGCGTTGTTCCCGTGGTCCATGGCGCTCGTGCGCGCAGGTTTCATTGCCGCGACGGGCCTGCTGTGGTCGCACCTGGCCATGAGGCTGGGCAGCTGGCGGGCTGTCTATTTCGCCCACCTGGCGGCTGACCTGTCGATGGTCGTGGTGTTCATCCTGGTCGTGATGCACCGGCAGTGAATCGCCGATGACTTGTTGCGCCATTGACGAATTCGGTACTGCCCCGTATAATGCCGTTGTTACGATTTGAAATTGAATACGCTATAGTCAACGTTTGGAATACGTTCAATATGTCGCCTGAAGCTGCAGACCCGCACGGCCGATTAAACGAATTTATGCCGTTGGTATACAAGCAGTTACGAGAATTGGCCGCGCACCGGCTCAAACACGAACGCCCCAACCACACGCTACGACCGACAGCTCTTGTCAACGAGGTTTACCTCAAGTTCGAGAAACAGCAGGCGCTCGACATCAAGGGTCGTACGCATTTCCTGGCCATGGCCGCCACCGCCATGCGGCAGGTGCTCGTCGATCATGCCCGCAGCCGCAATTCGCAGAAACGCGGCGGTGGCGCGCTGCTGGTGACCCTCGACGAGTCGGCGGTGGTCGACGACCGTAACGTGCAAGACCTGCTCGACCTGCATCGCGCTCTCGAGAAGCTCGCCGCGCTTGATCCCGTCGAAGCCCGCATCGTCGAGATGCGCTTCTTCGCCGGCCTCACCGAGGTCGAGATCGCCCGCGAACTGGATATTTCCGAGCGCTGGGTTCGTGAGCAGTGGACGCATGCGAAGGCCTGGCTACGGAAGGAACTGACCCCGTAGCATCGATCAGGGCCTGCGACCGGCCAGCAGCGCAAGTTCAACTCGGACCTGCCGGTGCAAGGCTGGATACTCCACCCGGGGTATGGCTGCTCGTGCTCTCTCGAGCGAACTCACGGATGCCGTGCTGTCCGCCGCATCCCCGAACGACACCCATCGCATCCTGCCGGCCTGGCCCCGACGCAAGGCGATCTCGGCGTACTGCACCGGGAAGCGGGCGCTCGTCAGCACGCTTTCGGCCGCCGTCAGCAGGGAATCGGCGCGGACGAATCCGCCGCGGTCCCGATCCAGCGCCGCGAGTTGCGCCGTCACGACTGCCAGATCCGCTTGGGACAGCGCCCGCTCGAAGTCGTCCGTATCGTCGCGCAGCGGCGTGAACGAGTTGCGGATTTCGAAGGCCGCAAGCTCGAGTAATTGCCGCCGTTCGTTCCCATCGGCGGCAGATGCCGCCGCAACCCCCCGCACGCGGCCGCGCAGCAGGTAGAGCTGCCAGTAACTGCGCCCCGCACCCAGATCGCACAGTTCGGCCGCTCGGTCGAAGTACGTCAGGGCGCTGTCCAGCTCGGCTGCTACCGCCGTGCCCGACAGCAACTCGGCACGTCGGAAATATGCAGCGCCGAGCGCCTGTGCGAGCATGGACATCCCACCCGACTTCAACACCCTGCTCTTCCCTGCCGCCTCCCTAAGCGTCGCCAACCCAGTGTCCACGACGGCGAGACTGTCGATGGTCGCACCGAGCGCCGTGAGAGCCCCGCCTTGATTCAGCAGGGCATAGGCCAGATCCTCGGCCCGTAGGAGCGAATCTTCCCTGGTATGTCGGTTAATCTGATAGTTGAATACTCCGTTACTAAAGACACCGACGGCCTGACCCTGGGCCAAGGATGCTTCCCGCCAGTTCGTCGCCGGCGCCTGCAACCGCGCAAGGCTCGCAAGGGCGAAGCCGATCCCCGCGTGCGGATGATGTGCGCCCAGGCGCAAGACCTTGTCCCGGACGATCGCCAGGCTGTCGATCCCTAGGGCGGTGCCGGGGACCCAGGGCACGACCGAGGCATCCCGCCAGAAGCCGCGCGCCTGCTCCAGCATGGCCGCGTCGTGCTCCATCTCGCCGACGAAATAGTGCAACTCCCCCTGTCGCCATTTGATGTAGCGGTTCAGGTCGGCCGTAAACGGTTCGACCGGGAGCCGCGACAGATCGCTGCGCGCCTGCTGGAAAAGCGCTGCCGCCGCGAGGTAGTTCTCCCGGTTCTGCGGGCCCGAATGGCGGAGCTGGTCGGCCTCCTCGAGACGGGAATAGAGGCCTGCCCAGGTGACGGGAGGCCCGGACAGCAGCCCCGGCACGAGCACCAACGTCGCCACGACCGCGATGGTGGCGATCGCCACCCCCAGCACCAGGCGGCGCACCCGCGGTCGCAGCCGCAACCAGCGTCGCAGACGTGTCGCGAGACCGGGCTCGTGAAGCGTGATCGGCCGACCGGCGAGATGGCGGCGCAGATCGGCCGCCATGTCCGCCGCCGACTGGTAGCGCTGCTGGGGATCCTTCTCGAGAGCGTGATGCACGATCAGTCCGACGGCCGCATCGGTATCCGGCAGACGCCTCGGCGCGGCCGTCGTGATCTCGAGCAGGGCGCGCGGCGTCGAGAGCCGAGCCAGATCGTAGGGCAGGCCCCCGGTGAGCAGTTCGAAAGCGATCACGCCTAGCGCATAGACGTCCGTGCGCGCATCGATCGCTCCCGGCCCTCCTGTCGCCTGCTCGGGGCTCATGTAGCGGATGGTCCCCAGGAGCTGCCAAGTCTGGGTGGCCAATGTCTGCGCCGGAGCGTCAGGGTCGGTGAGCCTCGCGATGCCGAAATCGAGCACCTTGGGGCGGCCTGCCGCCGTCACCAGGATGTTCTCCGGCTTCAGGTCGCGGTGGATGACACCTTGCTGGTGCGCATACTCGACGGCATCGCAGAGCTCTGCTAGCAGCCGCAGGCGATCAACCACGGGCGGATCCGCCTCGATCCGCCACCTGGTCAGCGTCAGGCCCTCGACAAACTCCATCGCCAAGTAGGGCGACCCGTCGGCGCTGCCGGCGTCGAGCAGCCGCGCGATGCCGGGGTGGTCGAGACGCCGCAATACCGCGACCTCGCGGCGGAACCGCTGTTCGAGCTGGGTCGTGACGACGCCGGGACGCAGGGCCTTGAGGGCGACGATCGGCGCCGTGGCGCCGCCGGACGTCGCCTGCGCACGGTAGACGACGCCCATACCGCCCTGCCCCAACAAATCGAGCACGCGGTAGGGGCCGAGACTAGACGGCACGGCCGGCTGATCGGACCAGGGCAGCTGCGTTTCGAGCGGATTGGCGCCTGCGGCGTGGCAGGTCAGGAGGTTCATGACTTCGTCGCGAAGGTCGCCGTCGGCGGAGCAGGCAAGATCAAGGAAGGCCCCGCGCTCTTCGGATGTGAGCGCAAGGGCCGCGGTGAAGATCTCACGGGCTTGCTGGAAGCGTTCGCGATCGATGAGCGGTCCCTCCCCCTGCGGACAACATGCTAGTGTTGATTAGCGCGACAGGTGATTGCCAAGTCAAGCGGCAAGGCAGAAGTATGGACGCGCAACCTCCGACGGTCTCGAGATAGGAGGGCCCGGGACCATGCATCCCGGGCCCTCCCGCACCAGAGGTTACGAGTTACTTCACCAGCACGATCTTCCCGCTGAACGCCTTCTCCCGGGTGCGCAGCGAGACGAGGTACACGCCCGCCGCCGCAGCCCTGCCTTCGTCGTCCCGGCCGTCCCAGACGACCGCGTGCTCGCACGCGGGCAGCGATTCTCCGCGCAGCAGCTGCCGCACCCGGCGCCCTGACAGATCGTAGATCTCGAGGGATACGGGCCCTTCCGAGGATAAAGCGAACCGGATGGTCGTGGACGGGTTGAACGGGTTCGGGTAGTTCCCGTGCAATTCCGTCAGACGCGGCGGCAGGTCCGCCTCGGGATCCGCGCCCGTGGACGGCTCGCTCTGGATCACGTAGATGAGGCCGCGCACGGCGTCCGACACGAACATGCGGTCGCCGCCCGAGGCGAAGCAGAGGTCGTTGCGCCGATCGTCCGGCGGCGGCGCCGCCGGGTGGATCCCGTTGAG
The DNA here is from genome assembly GCA_030658975.1 of Candidatus Latescibacterota bacterium. GTDB lineage: Bacteria > Krumholzibacteriota > Krumholzibacteriia > LZORAL124-64-63 > LZORAL124-64-63 > PNOJ01. Next base: position 169 of record JAUSBL010000120.1, on the reverse strand, counting down.
GAACTCCTCGGCCTCACCGTCGGGACCGATCTTCATCACGCGTCCGTCATCGAGCAACGCGTAGAGGAAGTCGCCGAACCCGTGGCTCGAGCCGAAGGCGAGCGCTTCGATGCCCGCTCCCAGATCAGCGGTCAACGGCGAAGACTGGCCATCGGCGGCGGTGAGGTGG
>JAUSBL010000118.1 GCA_030658975.1 Candidatus Latescibacterota bacterium | reverse complement strand
TCTTCTTCGGTCCGCAAATGATGGCCTTCCACCGCTGGGAAGATAACCTCATCCTGCGCCGGCACGGCTACGCCGGCATCACGACCGCATGGTGGACCCTGGTATGGTTCTGGATCCCCGCCCACACCGTCACCTTCAGCCTCCCGGCCGACTACCAGATCGGGCTGGCCGCATTGTGGGGCCTGGTGCTGGGCGTGATCCTCGGTTTGTCAAAAAAATAGGTTTCAGCCGGGAGGCTACTCTTCATCACGCTGGGTGCGCGCGCGCTTGACTGCGGCGCGGCGGCGTTTGTCGTCGAGGCGTTTGAGGCGGGAGGCGCGCGTCGGTGTGGTGGACGTGCGGGGCTTGGGGGGTTCGGCGGCTCTTTGCAGCAGGGCCATGAGGCGGTCGATCGCGTCCTGGCGGTTGCGTTCCTGGGTGCGGTGGCGGCGGGCGTCCAGGACGATGACGCCCTCGGTGGTGGCGCGGCGGCCGGCGAGGCGCAGGGCGCGCGCGCGGACCGCTTCGGGCAGGTTGGGGGAGTTCGCGGCGTCGAAGCGCAGCTGGACCGCGGTGGAGACCTTGTTGACGTTCTGGCCGCCGGGTCCGGACGCGCGCACGAAGCTGAACGACAGCTCGTCCTCGGCGATGCGGATGCCCGGCGTGACCTCGATCATCGTTCTCTCCGTGGCGACGCGAAGTGCAACAGCGAAGGCCGGGCCCGCGCCCGGCCTTCGCATGGTAACAGGGCCGCCGCCGGCGCGCTAGGCCGTGAACGCGACGTACTTGTCGGCCGGCACGTTGCAGACGGGGCAGCGCTCGTGCGCGTCGCCGAAGATGGTGTGGCCGCAGACGGGGCAGATCGACACCTTCGTCACGTCGATGTCCTTGCCCGCCTGGACCGCCTCGAGCGCCGCGCGGTACATGTCGGCGTGGATCTTCTCGGCTTCGATGGCGAAGCGGATGCTGCGCTGGGCGCCCTTCTCCTGCTGCAGCTGGGCCACCGCCATGTAGGCGGGGTACATCTCGTCCACCTCGAAGGTCTCGCCGCCGAGGGCGCCCTGCAGGTTCGCCGCCGTGTCGCCCACGCCGGCAAGCTCCTTGAGGTGGTTCACGGCGTGCACCTGTTCGGCGTAGCTGATGGCCTTGAACAGCAGGGCCACCTGGGGGAACCCGTCGTGGGCGGCCTTGTCGGCGAAGGCCAGGTACTTCATGTGCGCCTGGCTCTCGCCGGCGAACGCGTCTTTCAGGTTGTGCTCGGTCATCGCGCGCATGGGGCCTCCTTGGAATGGTCGGGATCACGAATCCAAATCATGGTCAGATCCGTCGCTGATCTCAACCGACCAAATTAGTCCTGGATTACCGGGCTCAACCGATCGTCAGCAGCACGATGCCGCCGACGGTCAGCGCCATGCCGAGCAGCATCTTGAAGGTGACGGGTTCGCCGCCCAGCGTCAGCGCCAGCAGCGCCCCGAACAGAGGCGAGGTGAAGGCGATGGGCATGACGCGCGTCAAGGGCGCGCCCTTGATGGCCGTGTAGAAGCAGAGCATGCCGATCGCGCCCGCCACCACGCCGCCGCCGATGGTCATGTAGAGCAGCGACCGCGGCCCCGCGGTCGTCAGCGCCTTCCAGTGGGGCGCGCTGACCGCGCCCAGGATCACCAGCGCCACGGCCGTGCGGATCGTGATGCCCAGCTGCGGCGGCAGGTTGCCGAGGTGCAGGCCGCGCTTCTCGAAGTAGCCGCCGAAGCCCCAGGCCGCGGCGGTCAGCAGGGCGAACAGGTAGGGTTTCATCGCCGCGCGCTCCTCTGGCGGAGCGCCTCGTAGGCGAGCAGCGCCGCCGCCACGCTGACGTTCAGGGAGTCGGCCGTCCCCAGCATGGGGATGCGGCAGCGGCGGTCGGCCGCCGCGAGCATTTCTTTGGACAGCCCCGCGTCCTCGGCGCCCAGCAGCACCGCCACCGGGCCGGTCAGGTCGCAGGAGGTGTGCAGGTCGGGCGCCGCCGGCGTGGTCGCCAGCAGCGGGATGCCGTGCGCGCGCAGGAATTCCAGGATCGCGACTGCGTCGACGCTGACCGTCGGCACGGTGAACACCGCGCCGGTCGAAGCGCGCAGGGCGTTGGGGTTCCAGGGATCGGCGCCCGCGCCGCAGGCCAGCACCGCCGCGACGCCGGCGCCGCTGGCGGTGCGCACCACGGCGCCCAGGTTGCCCGGCTTCTCCACGCCCTCCAGGACCAGCACCAGGGACTCGGGCGGCAGATTGAGCGTGTCCAGCGTCCAGGCCGGCGGCTGCGCCACGACGATCAGCCCCTCGGGCTTCGCCCGGTAGGACGCCTTCTCCAGCACGCGCGCGTTCACCTCGACGATTTCGATCCCCGAGAGGCGCAGATCCTCCAGCAGCTCCCCGCCGCCGTGTTCCGCCAGGACCTCGGGGCAGGCGTAGACTTCGTCCAGGACGAGGCCCGCTTCGAGCGCGCGCCGGATCACGCGCAGCTCGTCCAGCAGGATGACGCCCTCGCGCTGCCGGTCGCGACGTTCGCGCAGGCGGACCAGCCGCTTGATCCGCTCGTTGCCGGGGCTGGTGATGGGCTCAGTCACGTCGCATCCCTTCGAGGGTGTCGCGCACGGCCGCCGGCAGGGGCGTCACGCGCCGGGCCGCGTAGTCGAAGCCGACCAGCCCGGTCTCGGCCAGGGCGATCGGCGCGCCCGTGCGCGTCACGCGGTAGGCCAGGCGGAAGCCGGCGCGGCCGGTCTCGGCCACGCCCACCTCGATCCGCAGCAGGTCGCCGGCGAAGGCCTCGCCCTGGTAGACGATCACGGCGTCGCCCAGGATCAGGGCGATCCCGCCGCAGTCCGGTTCGCTCCAGCCCCGCGCGGCGAGGAAGGCGACGCGGGCCTCGTGCAGCAGGGACAGCAGGCGGTCGTGGGCCAGGTGGCCGCCGTAGTTCAGGTCGGTGACGCGCACGGTCTGCGCGCAGTCGAACGGGTAGCGGGGCAGCGGCGTCAGCTGGGCGCGGGGCACGGCGTCACTTCCGGTCAGGTGGTCAGGATGCCCGCGACGGCCGCGGTCATCCAGCTGGCGAACGCGCCGGCGAACATCGCGCGCATGCCCAGGCGCGCCACGTCGCTGCGGCGCTCGGGGGCCAGGCTGCCGATGCCGCCGATCTGGATGGCGATGCTCGAGAAGTTGGCGAACCCGCACAGCGCGTAGGTGGCGATGACGATGCTGCGCGGAGAGAGCGTGCCGTCGGTGATGGCGTGCTCGAGCTGGATGTAGGCCAGGAACTCGTTGACCGAGATCTTGGTGCCCAGCAGATTGCCGAAGGTCGCCGCCTCGCTCCAGGGCACGCCCATCGTCCAGGCGATGGGCGCGAACACCCAGCCGAAGATCTGCTGCAGGGACAGGCCGACCAGGCCCAGGCCGGCGTCGACCATCGCGACCAGGGCCACGAAAGCCAGCAGCATCGCGCCGATGTTGGCCGCCAGCTTCAGGCCGATGCCCGCGCCGCCGGCGGCGGCGTCGATCACCCCGGAGTACTCGCGCGGGATGTCCAGCTTCGCCCCGTCCGCGGTCGCGGACTTCTGCGTCTCGGGGTACATGATCTTGGCCATGACCAGGGCCGCGGGCGCCGACATGACGCTGGCGGCCAGCAGGTGGCCGGCGTCGATGCCCAGGCGCACGTAGGCCGCCATCACGCCGCCGGCGACGGTCGCGAACCCAGCGGTCATCACGGCCATCAGTTCCGAGTTGGTCATCGTCTTGATGTAGGGCCGGATGACCAGCGGCGCCTCGGTCTGGCCCACGAAGATGTTGGCGGCGGCCGACAGGGTCTCCGAGCCGCTGGTCTGCATCGTGCGGCGCATGACCCAGGAGACGCCCGAGATCAAACGCTGCATGATCCCGAGGTGGTACAGGACGGCCATCAGGCTGGAGAAGAAGATCACCGTCGGCAGCACGTGGATGGCGAAGATGATGCCCAGGGGCACCAGTTCGCCCGTGGCCGAGTTGGTGACCTGGACGAAGCCTCCTTCGGCCCCCGGCTGGAGGTACCGCACCACGTCGGCGTTGCCGCGGAAGAGGTTGCCGAACAGGAAGGCGGCGCCGGCGTCGGTGAAGCCCAGGATGCGGGTGATCCCGACGCGCGCGCCTTCGAAGATCGCGCCGCCCCAGGGGGTGCGCAGCAGGATCAGCGCGAAGACGAACTGCAGGGCCAGCCCCCACCACACGATGCGCCAGCGCACGTGACGGCGTCCGTTGCTGAAGACCATCCCCAGCCCCATCAGCACGAACACGCCCAGCAGCGAAATCAGGTTCGGCAGTCCCATGCGCGCCTCCGGTTCGAAGTGGCCGCGAGTGTAAGCCGGAAGGGGTGGCCGGCGTCCAGCCCCATTTGCCGCCGGGGCGGCGCAGACCGCCGATTGTCACGCCGTGGAGCCCCGGCTATGCTCGACCGGGAACAGGATCGATCCGGCCCGCACCGGGAGCACACATGGCGTCCTCGCAGACCCAGCCGACCTCTGCTGAGCCGAAACTGCCGAAGACGGTCGTCGGCCTCGGGCTCGTCAGCCTGCTGACCGACACCTCGAGCGAGGCGATCTTCCCCCTGCTGCCGGCGTTCCTGGCCACCCTGGGCGCCTCCAACGCCTTCATCGGCCTGATCGAGGGCGCGGCCGAATTCGTGGCGAACATCCTGAAGTACCTCACGGGCCTCGCCGCGGACCGCCGCGTGCGCCTCAAGCCGCTCATCCTGGCCGGCTACGGGATCTCGACGGTGGCGCGGCCGCTGGTCGCCTTCGCGCAGGTCCCGTGGCACGTGCTCGCGGTGCGGATCGGCGACCGGGTGGGCAAGGGCGTGCGCACCAGCCCGCGCGACGCCCTCATCGCCGGCGCCACCGAGCCCGCCCAAAGGGCGCGCGCCTACGGTTTCCACCGCGCCATGGACCACGCCGGCGCGGCCGCCGGGACCCTGCTCGGCGCCGGCCTGCTCTGGCTGCTGGGCGCCGGCGGCGGCGCGGCGGCGAGCGCCGACCAGATGCGCACCGTCTTTCTGGTGGCCGCGGTGCCCGGCGTGCTGGCGATGGTCGTGCTCGCCCTGACGCGCGAGCCGCCCCTGTCGGCGCCCGTCCCCGCGGCCCCTCGCGCGCTGCCGCCGGCCCTGAAGCGGGCGTTGCCGCCGTTCGTGCTGTTCGCCTTCGCCAACGCCACCGACGCCTTCATCCTGGTCAAGGCGACGCGCCTGGGCGCGCCGGTGATCGCCGCGCCGCTGCTCTGGCTGGCCCTGCACGTCATCAAGGCGGGCACCGCCACCGCCGGCGGCCGGCTGGCCGATCGCCACGGGAAGCGCAACGCGCTGGCCCTGGGCTGGACCGTCTACGCGGTGACCTGGTCGGCGGTCGGCTTCGCGGATACGGTGCCGCTGCTGTTCGCGCTGGCCGCGGTGTACGGGACGTCGCACGGGCTGGTCGAGGGGGCGGAGAAGGCGCTGATCGCCGAGCTCGCGGGCGGCGGCGCCCGGGGGCGGGCGTTCGGGACCTACCACATGCTCATCGGGTTCGGCGCGCTGGCCGCGAGCACGCTCTTCGGACTGGTCTGGGACCGGTTCGGCAGCGCCGCGGCCTTCGCCGGCTCGGGCGCCTGCGCCCTGCTGGCGGCGGCGCTGCTGATGAAGGTCGTGCCGAGGCGTTGAGGGCGTCCGGGGGTCTTGGCGACCCCCGGCTCGTTCGTCCTTCGTTACCGCCAGGCGGCCTTCACGGCTCCCCAGGGCAGCGTCTCCAGCGGTGTCTCGACGCAGGTTTCCGGAGCGTCGTCGATCCGTGTCCCGACCGCCTCGATGCGCATGCAGGATTCGGGCTGTCCCTCGCAGGCGCCGCCGACGTAGGTCGTGGTGATGGTCGTGGTCGACACGTAGCTCCCGCCGTTGCGGGTCGACGAGATCATGTAGTGATAGTTCGCCGTGCAACCGGGGAACGCCTCGGCGGAACCGGTGCATTCCGCCGTCATCGTGTTGCCGTCGACCGTACCGTCGCACGTGAGCGTGAAATCCTCCTGCCCGAAATCGAAATCCAGGGCACTGCCGGCGCAGAGGGTGTCCGGGTAGCTCCCGCTGTTGATCAGCTGCTCCGGGTTGCAGATGTAGGTCTGGCTGCTGATCTGCCAGATGCCGGCCCAGTCGGCGGGGATGATCACGTCCCGCAGCGCGCGCATGCGGACGCTCGGATCGGATTGCGCCGCGGGAGCCGCCTGAACCGACGCCGCGACCAACAGGCCGGCGGCGAGCAGGAACGGGTACGATTGCCTCGATCTCATGAGTGCCTCCCGAGAAAATGGGAATTTCCTGCGGTGCGTGTCGGCATCGCGGATACAGGATAACAAATATCCTATATTCATTCCCAGTACTTTTCTCGGGCCGGCGTCAGCGTCCGCAGCCCACGGGTAGCGCCCCGATCCGGCCGCAGGCGGCGGCGTCCTCCGCGCACGGGCTGCCGGCCTCCAGGTGGAAATCGCCGCCCGCGAGGTCGCAGAACAGCGGGTCCTGCTGGAAGTTGCCGCCGTGGATGGCCGTCCCGGCCGGCCAGGTGCCGTGGCTGCCGGCGCCGTAGAGGTCGCAGCAGGAGACGTCGAGGCGGCCGTCCTGGACCATGTCGAAGGCGTCGCCGCCGGTGTTCCAGGCGATCAGGCAGTTCTCCATGGTCAGCCGGCCGGTGCGCACGAAGCCGTCATCGTCGGTGATGGCGCCGAGGCGCACGCCCGAGCCCAGGGGCGCGTCGTTGGCGGCGATCGTGCAGTTGGTCACCACCGTCGGCACCGGCGGGTCCTCGAAGTTGCTGTACCCGTAGACCGCCAGGCCGCCGCCGCGCGCGTCGGCGTGGTTGTTCGCGATCAGGCAATCCTCCAGCTGCAGGATCACGCTGACGGCGGCCAGGCCGCCGCCGCCGCCCGCGGTCGTGTTGCCGGTGATCGTGCAACGGCGCACGACGGGGCCCTCGCAGTTGACTAGGTAGACGCCGCCGCCGAACAGGGTCGACGTGTTGCCGGTGATCAGGCAGTCCTCGATGACGGGGTGGCCCAGCCCGCCGTAGTAGATGGCCCCGCCCTGGCCGCCGCTGTTGCCGGTGAAGATGCAGTTGCGGATGGTGCAGTTCACGAGGTGGAAGGTCAGGCCGCCCGCCATCGGGTAGTCGCCGTCCGCGGCCGGGGAGACACCGTTGGTGATCGTGAAGCCGTCGACCACGACGCCCTCGTTGTAGGCCTGGATGAACAGGACGCGGCCGAGGTGCTCGGCGTCCAGGATCGTGGCCTGCGGGCCGTCCCGGCTCGCCAGGGTGATGCCGGCGACGTCGCGCGCGAAGAAGACCATCCCCAGCGGGCTCATCCCGCCGCCCTGGTTCGCGTGCGTGTAGCGACCGGGCCCGACCAGGATGAGGTCGCCGGGAACGGCCGCCGCGATGGCCGCGCCGATCGTCGGCACGTCGCCGGAGCCGTCGACGTTCACGCGCCAGGTGCGGCCGCCGGCGGGCGATGCGGACACGATGTTAGAGAGGCCGCTGCGGTTGCCGGCGTCGTCGACGGCGCGCAGGGCCACGTAGAGCGGGCCGGCTGCGGCGGGGGCGTCGATGAGGCAGTGGAGGCGGTTGTCGGTTGTCGTGGGCGACGAGGTTGCGGGAGTGGCGGCGTCCCAGGTCTCCGGGGTGAGCGGGGTGGGGGCGCTGCGGAGTTCGTAGGTGGTGGCGGCGCCGTAGGGACCGTCGTCGCCGGTTGGGCTCCACTGGACCATCAAGAGGTCGCCGCCGGACCACTGTAGGGCGAGGTCGACGACGTCGGCCGGCGGGGTGAGGTCGAGGGCGGGGTCGGCGCTGGCGATCACGAGGTTCGAGGGGGCGGACCAGGTGAGGCCGTCGACGGTGGCTCGGAGGCGGAAGGCGTAGGGGGCGCCGGGGGTCAGGGCGGTGATGGTTGCTTGCTGTGGCTGGCCGGGGGTGGACGGGGTGGGCAGCGAGGGGGCGGCCGTCCAGGTTGCGAAGTCGGAGTTCTCCTGGCCATAGGGGATGTAGCGCAGGTCGTAGGACGATACCGGGCTCGTGCCTGAGGCTAGGGCGGGGGCGGTCCAGGAGAGGGTGATGGACTCCGTGGTGGCGGACTCGGCGTGGAGGTCGGCTACCGGGGCGGGGAAGCCGGAAGGGGGCGGGGGAGTGACGGGGTCGTTGCCGCTGCAGCCGGACAGCAGCAGGGTGGCGAGCAGGGCTGCGGCAAGGGATGGAGTCAGGACAGGGATGAAGGAATGGGCGATGAATCTCATCGGCGCTCCTCGGGATGGTCAGAGGTCCCTGGGGTCGGCTATAGGGAGGGCAGCCGGAGTGGGACTGCCGAGTTTCGAGAAATATAGCCTCTGGGGGGTGGATGGGGGAAGAGGGGTGGGTGGGGGCGGGCGCTTTGCGGCGGATATTCTGTACAGGGGACTGCAGGTTGTATATGCTCACAGGCACGGTCAAACGATTGTAATCCAGACGATGGTATCGCGGAATCCTATTGCACCAAGGCCCCAGTTGTTCGCGGGATAATCTGCGGTAAGATCTGGATATCTTGCTCTGGATACTTGGCGTTGTGCGCCAGTTGGCAATAGGGAGAACAACTAGCATGTCCGACGTTTCCACTTTTCGGCTTTACCTGCTCAGGGCGATGTATCTGCTCATGGCGGTCGGTCTCGGAGTCACCGTCTGGCCCGGCATCCTCGCACCAGGCAACGTCTCGCATATGGGCAGCGTCGTTCGCAGCATGCTCGGCGCCCTGGCACTCGTCGCGCTCTGGGGACTTCGCCATCCGGTGAAGATGCTTCCCATGCTCTTGTTTGAGTTCATGTGGAAAGTGATATGGGTCGTGGCCTTCGCGCTGGCGCCGTGGCTAAACGGGCAGCTAGATGCGGCAAGGCAAGAAACTCTGTTTGCATGCCTCATGGGCGTCGTCCTTGTCCCGATAGCGGTGCCCTGGGGTTACGTCTTCCAGCACTACGTGAAGGCGCCAGGAGACCGCTGGCATGGCAAGGGCGCTGGCGCCCAACAAGGCGCTCCAGCCGACGTTGCTCGCCCTGCGGGCGAGCGACGCGGCTGAGCGCCAGCGTTAGGCACACAAAGAGGTCGAGATACCGGGGAGCGCTGAGTTGGAACTAGAACGTCGCGACAAGGTCGAAATCCTGATGATGAAATATGAAAGTCACTCTGCCGATCTTCGAAATCGAACCGAATACGACTACAAACTTATTTCTGGATACGTGACCCTAAGTATCGTCGTGGGGGCATGGATTGCGAAAAGCCCGCTGTCCGCTATTGCGATTAAAATTGGTTTCTACGCGCTAATGGTCGCTTTAGCGTTCTTCGTGATTCAATTGCTTAAGTCGAACCAGAAGCGACGTGAAGTCGTGATAGACACGATCCGGAACGTAAACAAAGCACTCGGATTCTACGAGGCGGGGGTGTATCACGACGGTGTCATTAACCCGGGCCCTTCTGGGCAGAAGCACATGTTGTGGTTGAGGTGGCAGGTTGCGATCATCATACTAATTTTGTTCGCCCAATTCGTGCTAGTATTCTGGGGAGTTGGCGCCTAGCTGAAGTTTGCACCAGACAAAGCCGTTAGTTACGCAACTGGCTTTCGCCAGGTTCGCGCCAAACAGCATTGCAGGTGAAGCAAGCGTAATACGGATAGAAGTGGTGAAACGTGCCAAAGCATAGACGGACTATTGGATCGCTCCGGCGTGAGTTGGTGATGAAATCGCGAGAGGCTGCGCTGACGGCGATTCGCGTCTTCAATGATCCTCAGGTGGCATTCAAGTCGGAGACCTTCATCGTTCTGATGATGATCGCGTGGACCTACCTGCTACACGCCCACTATAGAGGTAAAAACGTCGAGTACCGCTACTACAAACAGGGTCCAAGTCGCCGAGCATTCGATCGTACGAAGCACGGTGCGTATAAATACTGGGAGTTGGAACGCTGCTTAAATGACGAGCGATCGCCGATAGACCGAGATACAGCAAATAACATACGATTCCTAATTGGTCTTCGTCATGAAATCGAACATCAAATGACTCGTTCACTCGATGGGTTTCTCAGCGGCAGGTACCAAGCTTGTGCGCTAAACTATAACGAGTACCTGAAGAAACTCTTTGGCAAGCAGCTTGGCATTGACCAACAGCTCGCTTACTCGATTCAGTTCGTCGAGTTTTCCGCAGAACAAGTTGTGGGCACCAAACCTGAAGCGAATATTCCTGATCGCCTTCGCTTGTTCGTCGCGGAGTTCGACGGTGCACTTACTCACGACGAGTACAACAGCTCGCATTTTTCGTACCGGCTAGTCTTTAAACAAAAATTGGTGAATCGACCTGGTCAGGCCGATCGGGTTGTGGAGTTCATCGACCCCAACTCCGATCTCGCCAAAGCCATAGATAAAGAGTACTGGGTCAAGAAAGAGGTAGAACGTCCAAAGTATCGAGCGAAAGATGTTGTCGCGGAAGTGCGCAAGGCCGGCTTCGCTCGGTTCTCTGTGTATAGCGACCACGTCAATTTCTGGAAGGGGGAGGACGCCAAGAATCCAGCGAAGGGCTATGGCGTCGAGGTTCAAGGTGCTTGGTACTGGTACAAGTCGTGGATAGACCGGTGTATCGTTCTCTGTAGCGACGCTGGGGATCGATACCGCGCTTCCGTATAACAGACCGCTGAAGCTGACGGATCGCCCCTGTCACGATCCGTGCAAAGCACGGCCGGCTCCAGGGCCGCCCGCCGCTCAACGCGGATGTTAAAGATGCAAGCATCGCGGGAGCCAATCAGGGAAGATCGGAATCTTAGGGTGAGCCGCTCCGGACGAGCCGGCCACGCCAATCACGAAAATCGCCGATGCCGACCCGGCATTCACCAAACAAGGCGGCAAAGTCCAGGAACAGTGTAGTACTTGCAGCTCGCTTCACGGAGGTGGCGATATGAAACAGGTGTGGCGCGCTCTTCCGTTCTTCTCGTTGGCGGTCCTCGCTCTCGCGGTCGGCACTGCCCACGGCGTCTCGACCGGATCCATCATCGGGTGGGGGCAACAAGTCGTTGTTGAGCCGGCGGCTCTCGACAGCATTATCGCCATCGCAGCAGGCGGAGGCTACTGCCTGGGCCTCGGGAGCGACGGGAAGATCGTGGCCTGGGGGGGCAACCACTATGGCCAGTGCAATGTCCCTGCACCGAATGCCGACTTCATCGCCGTCGCAGGAGGGGTAGCGCACAGCCTCGGACTCAAGAACGACGGTACGATCGTGGCCTGGGGGTACAACGATTACGGCGTTTGCATCGTCCCCGGGCCGAATGAGGACTTCATCGCGGTCGCAGGAGGATTGCACCACAGCCTCGGGCTCAAGAGCGACGGGACGATCGTGGCCTGGGGGCTTGACAACGATGATCAGTGCAGCGTCCCCGTGCCGAATGCGGACTTCATCGCCGTCGCAGCAGGCTGGGACCACAACCTTGGTCTCAAGAGTGACGGGACGATCGTGGCCTGGGGGGATAACGGTTCAGGCCAGTGCGATGTCCCCGCGCCCAACGAGGGATTCATCGCCATTGCAGCAGGTGTGTACCACAGCCTCGGGCTCAAGAGCGACGGGACGATCGTGGCCTGGGGGTCTGACGGACGTGGCGAGTGCAGCGTCCCCGCACCGAACGAGGATTTCATCGCGGTTGCTAGAGGCCCGCACCACAGCCTCGGGCTCAAGAGCGACGGGACGATCGTGGCCTGGGGGCTTAACAGCGATGGCCAGTGCAACGTCGCTGCTCCGAATGAGGGTTTCATCGCCACCGCAGGTGGGGGCGGGTATAGCCTTGGCCTCAAGAGTGATGGGACGATCGTGGCCTGGGGCGCAAACGGCATCAGCCGGAACATAATCACCGAGCCCAATACGGGCTTCATCGCCGTCACGGGAGGCTATG
>JAUSBL010000117.1 GCA_030658975.1 Candidatus Latescibacterota bacterium | reverse complement strand
CGCTGGATACGCGTTGGATTGAGTTGTCTACGGAAGTAGCCGATGCGCTTGACGCGCCAGCCGGCGATTAACTGCCTGTGGTAAGGGCAGTTGGGGTTGGGGCAGTGGGGCGGGACGAAGCCCGGATCGTAGGTGTGCATGTCCGGACCGGGGCATCATCTGGGCCGGACACATTATCGACGGCACAACCGAAGTCTTGCCCGCTCAAGTCCAGGCACCTACTTTATGGGCGGCAAAGATCCCGGTTCCACCCCGCCACCCGGACGACGCCCGATCAAGGAGACCCCTGCATGTTGGAACGTAAGTCAGGCTCGAAGTACCCCACGCTCGTCGAGCGTTTCGTCGCTTATGCCAGGATGGACACCCAGGCCAAGGAAAGCTCGGAGACCTATCCCTCCTCGCCCGGCCAGCTGGTGCTCGCCGCGCGCCTGGTGGAGGAGCTGAAGGCCCTGGGCCTGCGCGACGCCGTCGTGAACGAGCACGGCTACGTCACCGCTACCCTGCCGGCGAGCGACGCCACGACCGCCAAGGTCCCGACGGTCGCGTTCATCAGTCACATGGACACCTACCCCGAGGTCTCGGGCAAGGACGTCCAACCCGTCTTCCACGAGAACTACGCCGGCGGCGACATCGCGCTGCCCAAGAACGGCATCGTGATCCCGCTGAAGGAGAATCCCTACCTGCTGGAGTGCGTGGGCGAGACGATCATCACCGGCGACGGCACGACGCTGCTGGGCGCCGACGACAAGGCCGGCATCGCCGAGATCATGGAAGCCCTGACGCGCATCGTGGAGAACCCCGGCTTCCGGCACGGCACGGTGAAGGTCGCCTTCACGCCCGACGAGGAGATCGGCAAGGGCGTCCTGCACTTCGACGTCGCGAAGTTCGGCGCCACCGTGGCCTACACGATGGACGGCGGCAAGCGCGGCGAGATCGAGAACGAGACCTTCTGCGCCGACGCCGCCGTGGTCACCTTCACCGGTCGCGACATCCATCCCGGCTACGCCAAGGACAGGATGGTGCCGGCGTTGAAGGTGGCGGGCGCGTTCCTGGACTCGCTGCCCCGGGACCTGGCCCCCGAGACCACCGAGGGCAAGCAGGGCTACATCCATCCCATCAGCATGGAAGGCAACACCAGCAAGGTCGTCGTCAACGTGCTGATCCGCGACTTCGAACAGTCCGGTCTGAAGCCCAAGGCCGACCTGATCCGCAAGCACGCCGAGGCGGCCTGCGCCAAGTGGCCCGGCAGCCGCGCCGACGTGCAGATCAAGGAATACTACCGCAACATGAAGTACGACCTGGCCAAGGAGCCCCGCGCGGTGGACTACGCGATGGAGGCGATCCGGCGCTGCGGCATGGAGGCGAAGCTCGGCTCGATCCGCGGCGGCACCGACGGCTCGAACCTCTCGGCGCGCGGGCTGCCCACGCCGAACCTGTTCACGGGCGAGCAGAGCTTCCACAGCTACACGGAGTGGGTCTGCGCCAAGGACATGGAACTCGCGACGCAGACGATCCTGCAGACGATCTCGGTCTGGGCCGAAAAAGAAACGGCGCCGGGGAAGTAACGCTCCCTGCCTGACTCCGGTATGCGGCGTTCAGGATAGGACAGACCCTCTGTGACGGGGGACGCGCTCCAGGCACATCGTGTGCCTGGAGCGCTTGACTTCCGGGCCCCTGCGCCCTCCTGGCGCAGGAGCCCTCCAGACACCCCCGTCACAGAGGGTCTGTCCTGTCCTGAACGTCGGATAACCGTCGCAGGACAGGGACCGTCACTTGCCCGGGCACCAGATATCGCGGCGCTGTTCCCAGAGTTCACCCATCGGGCCTTACCGCGAAATTGATCCCCTGCGCATGATCACCTTGCCCTGGATGGGGATACCCGCTTGATCGGGGGTGTCTGGAGGCCCCTTGCGTCAGGAGGGCGCAGGGGGCCGTAAGTCAAGCGTTCCGGGCACAGGAGGTGCCCGGGACGCGTCCCCCGATCAAGCGGGTATCCCCATCCAGGGCGCAGGTAATCAGGCGTAAGGGGGCAATTCCGCGGTCAAGGCTCCGATGGTTGCAACCCGAAAACCTCTTGTGCGTATGATCTCGAAGTGATATCATTATCACATCACTCAACCGAGGCCCGTTCCGGGGCCCCAACGCGGAGGATGCCACCGATGCACACTGAGAAGCCGATGAAGGTCGCTTCGGGCCTGTTCTTCCTGCCCTTCCTGCTGCTGCTGCTGGGCGGGATGATCTGGCTGCTGGTCCACGGGATCGCCAACAAGTCGACCTGGATGCTGATCACGTCGATCGCGGGCATCATCGTGGACTTCTTCCTGCTGGCGGGGCTGTTCGTGGTCAACCCGAACGAGGCCGCCGTGGTGCTGCTGTTCGGCGACTACCGCGGCACGGTGAAGCAGAACGGCTTCTGCTGGGCCAACCCCTTCTACACGAAGATCAAGATCTCGCTGCGGGCCCGCAACCTCAACGGCGAGCGGATCAAGGTCAACGACCTCACGGGCAACCCGATCGAGATCGCCGCGGTGGTCGTCTGGCGCGTGGTGGACACCACCGGCGCCCTGTTCGAGGTCGACCACTACGAGGACTACGTCCACACGCAGAGCGAGGCCGCGGTCCGCCACCTCGCCAGCGCCTACCCCTACGACGGCGGCGAGAACGAGCTGACCCTGCGCGGCACCACCGAGGAGATCAACCACCGCCTCGAGAAGGAACTGCACGAGCGCCTGGCCCGGGCCGGCGTTGAGGTCATCGAGGCGCGGCTGAGCCACCTCGCGTACGCCTCGGAGATCGCCGGGGCCATGCTGCAGCGCCAGCAGGCCAGCGCCGTGGTCGCGGCCCGCCAGCTGATCGTCGAGGGGGCCGTCGGCATGGTCGAGCGCGCCCTGGTCGAACTCAGCTCGAAGTCCATCATCGAGCTGGACGACGAGCGCAAGGCGGCCATGGTCTCGAACCTCCTGGTCGTGCTGTGCAGCAACCACTCGACACAGCCCGTGATCAACACCGGGACGCTCTACACGTAGGAGACGATGGTGACGCCACTCTACCAGTCGCGACAGTACAGTTGGGTGATGCTGATCGTCATCCCCGCCCTGCTCGTCTACATCGGGGTCGCCGGCCACGGCGATCCCGAGGGCGGGGCCCCCTGGTGGATCTACCCGGTCATGCTGCTGACATTGATCGCCTTCGGCTCGATGACCGTCACGGTGACCTACGAGGAAGTGCGGATCCGCTGCCCGCTCGGCTGGCCGCGCCGCCGGGTCCCGATCGCGCGGATCAGCGCCTGCACCCCGTTCCAGAGGAAGTGGTTCTCGATCCTGGACACCGGTATCCGGCCCGCGCGCGGCGAGTTCCGCATGAACGGCCGTCGCGGCGTCGTGCTGACCCTGGATTCCGGCCTGCCGGTCATCGTGAGCGCGCCGAACCCCGACGAGCTGCGACGGGCCGTCGAGAAGGCGCGCGACCGCCTCCCGAAACACGGCGGAGCGTGACGACGTGAACGCGCGCAAGTCCTTCCCCCTGCGCCTGAGCCCCGAACTCTACGAGGAGTTGCGGCGATGGGCCGACCAGGAGTTCCGCAGCGTGAACGGGCAGATCGAGTTCCTGCTGCGCGAGGCGGTGCGCAAGCGGACAGGCCGGCCGCCGCCGGCCGACGACGGACGGGAGCCTTGAAGACGCAGGCGCCCTCTTCCGGCCGGGAAGAGGGCGCCTGCGTCTTCAGGGCTCCCGCTTGTCGATGGGTCGCCGGCGGGTGCCGGCTCACTCGATGTTGAAGTCGAAGCCCTCCCCGTTGTGATCCCGCTCGACCCCCACCCCCACCAGCGGATCCAGCGGCAGGTAGGTCGCCTCGAAGCGGGACCGGAACGGGTCGAGCCCGGTCGCGAGAGCGGGGGGCAGTTCTCCCGCCCACGGCAGGCGCAAGCTGTCGGCCGCGGCGGCCGCGGCGACTTCCGCCGCCAGGCGCTCGCACCAGGCGGCGTCGAGGCCGGCCGCGATCGCGGCCTGATGCTGGTTCGCCGCCCAGCCGCGGAACAGGTCCTGCAGGCGCTCGGCGCGGCGCTCGTCGTCCCGGTCGCCGATCTCGATCCGCGCCCCGTGGTCGGTGTCGACCCGCGTGGACGGCTCCCCGAACGTGGGATCGAAGCTGCGGCCCAGCCAGCTGTGGTAGCCCAGGACGTAGAGGTAGGTGTATTCGCCCAGTCCCATCTCCGCCGCCAGCAGGGCCTCGTTGCGCTCCTGCAGGTATTCGGCGGCGTAGCGGCCGATGCCGACCACGCCGCGGATCCCGCGCAGGATGCCGCCCGGCCCGATGCCCTTGCCCTTCTGGCGTTCGAGATCCTGGAGGGCCCGGCCGTGGTCGACGAGTTCGCGGCCCGTTTCCTGGAGCGTGTCCTGGACGCGCAGGAAGATCTCGACCCGCTCCGCCGGCAGGACGCCGTCCGCGGGGGGGACGTAGTCGGCGACCTCGCCGAAACGGTCGGCGAGGGTCCGCTGCGTGTCGCCCAGCTCCTCGAAGCGGGCGACCACCTTCTTGCCGGTGTTGAACAGCAGCACGCCGCCCAGGACCGAGATCACGATCACCGCGAGGCAGCCGATCCCGCAGCCCAGCAGCCAGTTGTTCCTGCCCGCCATGTCTCCCCCTCAGGTCAGTGTCCGCCTTCGCCGCCCTGCGGCGGCGCCAGGCCGTATTCGCGGATCTTGCGCCACAGCGTGGTCCTGTCAACCCCCAGGCTGCGGGCGGTGCGGGCGCGGTGCCAGCCGTGGCGCGCCAGCGCCGCCAGCACCGCGTCGCGCTCGGCGTCGCCGTGGCGCGCCAGGCCGCGCAGCCCGGCCGCAGAGCGCCCGCCCGCCGCCCCCGCCACCACCTCCGGCGGCAGATGCGTCGGTTCGATGATCCCGCCGCGGCACAGGACGAAGGCGTGCTCGAGCGCATTCTCCAGCTCGCGCACGTTCCCGGGCCAGGCGTGGGCCATCAGCACCCGCATCGCTTCGGTGGAGACGCCGCGGGAGGCCTCCGGGTTGCGTGCCAGGACGTGTTCGACCAGCAGCGGGATGTCTTCGCGGCGGTCGCGCAGGGGCGGGATGTCCAGGACCACGACCTTGATGCGGTAGTAGAAGTCCTCGCGCAGCCGCCCGCGCGCGACCAGGTCCTCGAGATTGCGGTTCGTGGCCGAGACGATGCGCACGTCCACCGGCACGGGCGTGTTGTCGCCGACGCGTTCGATGACGTGGTCCTGGAGCACGCGCAGCAGCTTGACCTGCACCACCGGGCTGACGTCGCCGATCTCGTCCAAAAACAGCGTGCCGCCGCGCGCCTCCTCGAAGCGGCCGCGCCGCGTCGCGACCGCGCCCGTGAAGGCGCCGCGCACGTGGCCGAACAGCTCGCTTTCGAGCAGGCTCTCGGACAGGGCCGAGCAGTTGACCATCACGAACGGCCCGTCAGCGCGGTGGGACGCATAGTGCACGGCCTGGGCCACCAGCTCCTTGCCGGTGCCGCTCTCGCCGCGGATCAGGACCGTGGCCCGGCTCGGTCCGACATCGTCGATGAGGCGGTACAGGTCCAGCATGCGCCGGTCGCGGCCGATGATGGCGCCGTAGCGGTGACGGGCGTCGATCTCCTTGCGCAGGGACGTCACCTCGGTCACGTCGCTGATGATGATCGCCGCGCCGTGCACCACGCCCGACTCGCCCGCCAGCGGGACGGTGCTGATCTGCACTTCGCCGAGGAGGCCGCCCGCCAGCCTCACCCTCGTCTGGTAGTCGCGGATGGGCAGACCGGTGGCCAGAGTCTCGCGCAGGCACACCAGCGGGCATGTCTCCTCGCCGAAGAGCTCGCAGACCGAAGCGCCGCCGAGCTCGCCGGACGGCGCCTCGAACAGGGCGCGGGCCCGGGCGTTCATGCCCAGCACGCGCAGGTTCTCGTCGACGGCGACGATCCCTTCGGAGAGGGCGTCGAGGATGTCGGCCACGCTCAAAGGCCGGAACCGGCACAAGGCGTCGAGTCTGTCCATGTTCCCTCCCCCTGTTGCCGAAGGTGTGCCAAGATTGATGTTGTAGACAACGTTAATGTTGCATCAATCTAGTTGCATGCAACGTAGCAGAAATTCGCCGCTTTGGCGTCTATTTGTTTATATTGTTTATTAACAATGAGTTACAATACGAGAGTTGACGACTGATCTGGGCACGCGACTTGCGGATACCTTCTGGAAGAGGAAGAAAGTCAAAGACACCCCGACAGCGAGGTCAAGAGATGAGCGAAGCGATCAAGGTCGAGAGCGTCACGTTCAAGGGCGAGGTGCTCGACAGCGTCGTGCCCGTGCTGGTGGACTTCTGGGCCCCCTGGTGCGGCCCCTGCAAGCTGCTGACCCCGACCATCGAGGAACTGGCCCGCGACTACGCCGGCAAGGCGAAGGTCGTGAAGGTCAACGTGGACGACAACCAGGACCTGGCGACGAAGTTCGGCATCCGGGGCATCCCGACGGTCATGATCTTCAAGGGCGGCGAGCCCGTGGCCTCCCTGGTGGGGATGCGCCCCAAGTCGGAACTGTCCCAGGCTCTCGACGCGGCGATGTAGCCGGGTCCCGCGGCGCCGCGGTCCCGTCGCAGGCCGCAGCCTTGACCGGGGGGGCGGCAACTCCGATCATGTGCGCGACGGGATCCCCCGTTGCAACCGGGAGGAAGCGCGCATGGCCGGCCTCATCGACAGGGTCAAGAGCCTCATCGCCGGCGGCGGCAAGCTCAACAACCTGGTGTTCATCGTTTTCGACAGCTGCCGCTGGGACGCCTACCGGGCGGCCCGCACGCCCAACCTCGACCGCATCGCGGCGGCCGAGAAGCGCTACAGCTACGCCAGCTGGACCAGCCCGAGCCACTACACCTTCCTGATGGGCATGGTGCCCCACCTGAGCCCCAAGGGCGTCTTCGCCAGCAACGTCTACCGCGAGGAATTCGCCCAGTGGAGCCACCGGCTGAACATGGCCGACGTGGAGTTCGGCAAGTTCGTGCCCCAGCTCTCGCTGCCGCACTTCCTGAAGGCGGCCGGCTACTGGAACGAGGGCTGGGTCAGCCTGCCGGTCCTCAATCCGATGACCAGCATGAGCCAGCACTTCGACAAGTACGAGCTGGCCCCCAGCCACAACGACCTGGGACTGATCTTCCGGCAGCTGCAGTTCCTGGACGACCGCCCCTCGTTCTTCTTCCTGAACACCGGCGAGACGCATTACCCCTACCTGCTGCCCGGCGAGAAGCCCGGCGACCTGCCGCACATCTCGGGCGTCCACGGCGTGTTCAAGCACCTCGACGACTTCCTGAAGAACCCCTCGGAGTTCATGCAGGACAAGAAAGAGGACGAGTTCTTCACGCCGGCGCAGTTCCGCGCCTTCTACGACAAGCAGGTCGTCTGCGTGGAGCACCTCGACCGGGTCGTGGGCGAGTTCATGGAGCGCTGCCCGCGCAACACCTACTTCATGGTGATGTCGGACCACGGGGAGCTCTTCGGGGAGGACGGGTACTTCGGGCACGGGCCCATCTTCCACGAAAAGGTGTTCGAGGTATTCTATCTGGAGGGGCGGTTGCCCTAGTACGCACCTCGGAGAGACACATAGAGGCCCCGCGCTGCTCATGCCTGGAAGGAAATCGCAGCGCGGGGCCTCTATGTGTCTCTCCGAGGTGGAACTATGGGGCAAGCCGCCGCACCAGATAGAATATCTCAAACAACCAGCAGGGAGAGCAAGGCGGGGGTCACTTCGTCGAGGCGGGTGCAGCGCGCGAGCATGGTATCGGCACCCGGGCCCCAGGCTAGCAGGGGGACGGGATTGCGGGTGTGGGAGCGGGTGGAGAGGTCTTCGAGGTTGCCGTGGTCGCTGGTGAGCAGGACGAGGGTCGCGGAGGCGGCGCCTTGCGATGCGATTTCGGTGAGGGCCGCGCGCACGAAGGTCTCCAGGTCGCGCAGGACGGCGTGGGCACGGGGGCGGTCCTGGGCGTGGCCGGCGCGGTCGGTCTGGAAGTACTCGTAGAGGGTGAAGTCGCGCCGCAGCGCTTCGCGGCCCAGGATGCGGCCGGCCTGCTCCGGCGTGAACTGCGGCACGTCGAAGCCCTTGCCGATCAGCTCGCGGTTGGTGAACTCCTGGTAGACGGCGCGGCCGGCGGCCAGGTCGTCGAGCCCGAAGAAGGGGCGGTCGGCGGCGAGGTGGGCGACCGTGGTGGCCGAGAGCCGCCCCTGCATCGCGCGCGGCAGGCGGAAGAAGAGCGGACGGAAGGCGTTCACGAAGATGCCGTCGCGGCCGGCTTCGCGCAGATGCACGAAGATCGACTTTTCGCGCAGGATGGCGCGCAGCGGCGCGGTCGGGAAGCCCGGCACGTGCCGGCCGACGGCCGCCTGGGCGTTGACGCCGCACAGCAGCGAGGTCTGTCCGGTGGCGCTCTGGGGCAGGCCGTCGACGCCCAGGCAGGCGTCGAGCGGACGGCACGCAGCGTCGGTGCGGTCGAAGTCGAAGAGCGCGCCGCCGTAGTCGCGGCAGGGGTCGGTCGCGGGATCGCCGCCGCTCCAGCCCAGACCGTCGACGAAGATCAGCAGGGCCCGCCGCGGACGCACGACGGGGTCGGGAGCGCGGCCCTCGACCCCGTCCGTCGTGTGGCTCGCCGGCGGCAAGGTCTACTTGCCGTGCTTCGCCAGGTAGGAGGCGACGCCCTTGGCGGTGGGGCTCATGGCGTCCTCGCCCTTGTGCCAGCCCGCGGGGCAGACCTCGCCGTGCTTCTCGAGGTGCTGCAGGGCGTCGACCATGCGCAGGATCTCGTCGATGTTGCGGCCGAGGCCCAGGTTGTTGACCACCATGTGCTGGATGACGCCGTCCTTGTCGATCAGGAAGGTGCCGCGCAGGGCGATGCTGTCGTTGAGCAGGACGCCGAAGTCGCGGCTGATCTGCTTGTTGAGGTCGGCGACCAGCGGGTACTGGATCTGGCCGATGCCGCCCTGGTCGACCGGCGTGTTCTTCCAGGCGAGGTGGCTGAACTGGCTGTCGATGGACACGCCGATGACCTGCGCGTCGCGCGCCGCGAACTCCTTGAGCTTGCGGTTGAACTCGATGATCTCGGTCGGGCACACGAAGGTGAAGTCGAGCGGGTAGAAGAACAGCACCACGTACTTGCCGCGGTAGTCGCTGAGCTTGAAGCCGTCCTTCACGCTGTTGTCGGGCATGACGGCGGTGGCGGCGAAGTCGGGGGCCTGCTGGCCGATGAACTGGGACATGGACCCTCCTGGGTGAGCCGCACAGGCTCGGGGATGCGCGGCGGGGCCGCGGTCAACGGACTTGTTCTCTCAAATAGCGGACAGAAGCTAGCGGCATTCGGGAAGACCCGCAAGGGCGGCGGAGGGGGCAAAAAAACAGCGAGCCGCCCCCGGGGCGGCTCGCCGTCGCTGTGGTACCCCCTACGGGACTCGAACCCGTGTTACCGCCGGGAGAGGGCGGCGTCCTAGGCCACTAGACGAAGGGGGCACGATCCTGCCGACAGCCCGTGGGCCATCGCCGTCTTCCATGGTTGCCCGGGGAGGATTCGAACCCCCATATACTGATCCAGAGTCAGCAGTCCTACCGTTGAACGACCGGGCAGCAACGGGCAGGAATATAGAATACGGCATCCCGGAACGCAAGATCCTAGCAATCCCCCGCTCCGGATCGCCGCGGGCCCCCGCAAGCGGGGCGAAGATCACGCGGAACCGGCCTCCAGCCGCGCCTTCAGGTGGGCGTAAAGGGCTTCCGGGGAGCGCAGGTCGGCGTGCGCGGTGCCCCAGGACACCGGCAGCAGGATGAAGGGGTCGGTCTGGGGGCCGCCGAGGCCGCCGTGGCTGCCCAGCTGCTCCTCGAAGACCACGACGCGGCGGTCCGGCAGCAACGCTCCGTTGACGACGAGGTCCCCGGCGTGGGGGTGGGACAGCAGAGCCGACAGCTCGCCGGTCCAGAGCTCTTCGTCCCAGTAGGGGGCCAGGGGGTCGGACTCGCCCCGCAGTTCCCCGGAGTCGAGGTTGCGCACGCCGTCGCGGCCGATCATCAGGGCCTCGCCGTCGTCGCCGCGCGCCAGCACGAAGCCGATGCCGGCGTGGCTGGCGAGGCCTTCCACCAGACCCGGATACAGCGAAGAGATCTCGGCCAGCCGCAGGGGGCGCTGCGCGCCTTCGCGGTAGATGTGGGCGAGTCCGCCGGAGACGCAGACGATCAGCGACGACTCCGCGCCCGCGCCCGCCTCGTGATCGGACTCCTCGTCGCGCAGGCGCTCGAGCGTGAGCCGGCTCTGGAACGCCAGCCAGGACCGGCGGTCCGGTCCCTCGTCGCGCAGCTCGGCCAGCAGCGCGCCCAGGTAGGCGGCCTCGCTGTCGCGCGGCGGCAGCACGGAGCGGACGCGACCGGCCAACCGCGCGACCAGCGCCTCGAGGGTCTCGCCGCTGTGCGCCCGCAGCGGCAGCGAAGGGCTCTGGCCGTGATCGGCCAGCACCACCACGTCGTAGTCGATCGGCGCGGCGTCGCGCACGAGCCGGCGCAGCTTCTGAAGCTTGCGGTCGAAGCCGGTCAGGGTCGACAGGGCCTCGCCGGCGTCGGGCCCGGCGTGGTGGGCCACCTCGTCGTAGCCCACGAAGTTCGAGTAGATCACCGGCACGCCCCGCACCACGTCCTGCGCCAGCCAGAAGAAGGAGGTCTCGCGCAGGAACGCGTTGCCGATGGCCCGCATCGCGGCCTGGCGGAAACTGCGGCGGATGGTGCGCTTGCGCGGGTGGAAGCGCGACTGGGCGTTCCAGAACAGGGCGGTCAGGAAGTCCCAGAACGTGGCCGCCACGGCGCTGGCGTAGGCGTAGGGACTGAGCCAGAAGAGCGAGAAGTCGGCGCGCTCGCCGGGGCGTCGCTGGTCGTCCGGCTCGCGCAGCGCGCTGAGGGTCAGCAGGCGCTTGGCGGCGCCGCCCGACAGCAGGCTGTTGATGCAGGAGCCGCCGGCGAGCAGACCGGCGTCGTGGGCGCACCCGGCTTCGGCGGCGCACAGGTCCTCGGCCCGGCTCGCGACCATCATGCGGCGCTGGTGGCGGTCGTACCAGCGGTAGCCGGGCAGGCGGGCCCGCGTGCCGTAGAACAGGCCGCTCTGCACGGCCGGCGTGTTGGACGGCACGCCGCAGTGCCAGCGCTGCAGCCGGTGCGTCCCGAGCGCGCGCAGACCTCCCATCGTCGGCATGCGGCCGCGGCGCAGGGCGCGCACGCAGCTGCGCCACGACAGCCCGTCCACCTGCAGGATCAGCAGCCCGCGCACCTGGCCGGGCCGCGCCCGCGGACCGTAGCGGCGGCCGACGCGCCGCAGGATCGTCTGGAAGAAGGGGTAGACGTCGTCGATCCCCAGCCAGCCGATGACCGTGCCGTTGACCGTGGTCATCACCACCAGGCCCAGGAAGGCGTAGCCGAGGTTGTCGATGTTCACGACCCGCGAAGTCGCGGCCGTCAGGTAGAGGATGAAGCCGTTGAACAGGAGCGTCGGCAGGCCGAGGGTCACGGCGTTCAAAGGCAGGGTCGCCAGCACGAGCAGGGGGCGCAGCAGCAGAAGAAGAAGACCGAACTCCACCGGCAGCATCGCCGCGGTCAGCCACCACCAGCGCACGCCCGTGTCGATCCAGATCCCCGGCAACAGCAGTGCGACGAGCGCCAGCGAGGCCGCCGAGACGCCCCAGACGAGCAGGTAGCGGACCAGGATGCGCAGGTACAGCGGACGACTCCCTCCGGGGCGGGCCGCAGTGGCCGGTTCAGCGATCGCCGGCGGCGCGGCGCAGCCGCGCGACGGTGCGCGGCCCGCCGATCAGCCACATGACCTCGAACATCCCCGCGCTGCGCGTCAGGCCGGTCAGGGCGACGCGGCAGGGGTGGATCAGATCGCCGGCCTCGAGCCCCGTCTCCTCGGCGAGACCGCGCACCGCGGCTTCGTAGACGTCCTGGCCGGCGGCTCCCTGCGGCGGCAGGGCCGCGGCCAGCCGGTCGGCCAGCGCCCGCAGGCGGGCCGGGATTTCGGGTCCCTCCAGGTGGGCGGCCGCCTCGGGGTCGACGGGGAAATCGTCGGTGAAGAAGAAGCCGATCTGTTCCGGCACGCGGCGCAGGTCGCTGAAACGGCCGCCGAGCATGGCGAGCACCTTCGTCAGGTAGTCGCGGGTGTCGTCCGCGGGCGCGCGCCAGGCGGGATCCAGGGCCCAGCCGCGCGCTGCGAGCACGGGCTCGGCCAGCGCGAGACGATCGGCCGGCCCGAGCCGCTTGAGGTGCTGGGCGTTGATGTGGGCCAGCTTGTCGTAGTCGAAGGCCGCCGGCGAGCTGTTGACGCGCTTGAGGCTGAACGCCTTGACCAGCCCCTCGCGCGTGAACACCTCGTCGCCGGAGGCGCCGGGCGACCAGCCCAGCAGCGCCAGGTAGTTGATCATCGCGTCGGGCAGGATGCCCTGGTCGCGGAACTCCTCGACGCTGGTGGCGCCGTGGCGCTTGCTGAGGCGCTTGCGGTCCGGACCCAGGATCATCGGCATGTGCCCGAACTTGGGCCGCTCCCAGCCCAGCGCGTCGTAGATCTGCAGCTGGAAGGGCGTGTTGCTGACGTGGTCGTCGCCGCGCAGCACGTGGCTGATGCGCATGAGATGATCGTCGACCACGACCGCGAAGTTGTAGGTCGGAAAGCCGTCCTGCTTCATCACGACGCGGTCGGTGATCAGGTCGTTGCGGAACTCGCGCTTGTCGTAGACGAGGTCGTACCAGAACGTCTCGCCCTCGTCCGGGGTGCGCAGGCGCCAGCTCGGGACGCGGCCCTCGGCCTCGAAGGCCGCGATCTGCGCCGCGGCGAGTTCGCGGCAGTGCCCGTCGTAACCCGCGCTCTCCTGCTCGCCGCGCGCCGCGTTGCGGGCCGCGATCTCCTCGCCGGTGCAGAAGCAGCGGTAGAGGCGGCCGCTCGCGCGCAGGGTCGCGGCCTGCTCCCGGTAGACCTCGAGCCGCTCGGACTGCAGGTAGGGACCGCAGGGTCCGCCGACGCCGGGACCCTCGTCCCAGTCGAGCCCGAGCCACTCCATGCTGCGCAGGATGGCCTGGTAGGCGGCGTCGGTGCTGCGCTCCTGGTCGGTGTCCTCGATGCGCAGGATGAAGGCGCCGCCGGCCTTGCGGGCGTGGAGCCAGTTGAACAGGGCCGTGCGCGCCCCGCCCACGTGCAGGAAGCCCGTGGGGCTGGGCGCGAAGCGCAGGCGGACGGCGGACGTGTCACTCATCGCTGGTCCGTTTCTCGGGCGCGGCGCCGTCGCGGGCCGCACCGGGCAAATGGGGGCTGCGCGACTGCACGGTGTCGCCGATGGGCTCCGTGCCCTGCGACGCGTCGAGCTGCGCGGCCAGGGCCGCAAGGTCCAGGCCGTACGCGGCGCGGCAGGCGGCGTCGGGCGCGGCGCCGTCGCGGACCGCCGCGAGGAAGGCCCGCAGGCGGGTCGGCCCGCCGTGGTCCTCGACCAGCCGCCAGACCATGACGAACGCGGAGTAGTGGGCGCGGCGGTGCATCTGGCGGTCCAGCTCCGCGTCGGGCAGGGGCGCGGCGTCGAGCAGCGCGTCGGCGTCGCCGGGCGCGAGCAAAACCGGGCCGTCCGGACGGTACTGGGCCATGTAGTTGTTCAGGTGGACGCCGAGGTCGGCGGCGTAGAGCGCGAGACCTTCGCGCAGCCAGGTGGGCAGCGCGCCGCAACCGTTGGCGTCCAGCAGCCAGCGCGCGACCAGCTCGTAGGCGGCGTGCGGCAGCAGCGTGCGCGCGATCAGCACCGGCACCGGCTGCACGGTGCAGGCGCCGCCCCCGTACCGCATCATGCGCCAGGGGCCCTGGCCGGTGAGCTGGAGGTACTCGTCGAGGTTGTCGGGATTGAGGATCGGCAGGCTGTCCCCGGGCGCGAGCCCCAGCAGGGAGCCGACGTCGACCAGGGCGGCCTCGCAGTGCTCCAGCAGGGGGGCGATCTGGCAGGGATCGTACCCGGAATCGAATTCGACCGTGAACGGACCCAGGGACAGCCGGCCCGCGGTCCTGCCGACGTCGGGCCGGTCCAGCCAGAGAGGCCCCTTGCAGATGGTGCGATAGCCGATCTCACGTCCCGACGCGTCGCGGCGCGGCGCCCATTCCGGTCCGATGGGGACGTGGTGCGGATCGGGATAACCGTCGGCGCGCAGCTGTGCGGCGGTGAAGCGGGGGTAACCCGGATCCGCCGGCGGCAGGCCGGCGGCGCAACCGCCGAGCGTCAGGAGTCCGGCGAACGCCAGCAGCCCCGCGATCGCGGCCGCGGCCGTGCGGCGCGGAACGCGACGGCCGGCCGTCACTTGCCCTCGGCCTTCAGGCGCTTGCCTTCCTTGAAGCAGGAGGCGGCTCCCTGCTTGTCGCCCAGCTTGTCGAACACGTGGCCCATGTTCTCCCACACCGCCGAGGTTTCCTGCAGGGCCAGGGCCTGTTCGTAGGCCGCGATGGCTTCCTCGTAACGGCCGAGATGGAAGAGGCAGACGCCCTCGTTCAGGCGCGCCCGGTACACGTCGTCCTCCAGGGCCGCCAGCGTGCGGTAGGTGTCCAGGGCGCCGACATAGTCCTCGATCTGCATCTGGACCACGCCCATGTTCGACCAGGCCTTCGTGTAGACGGGGTCGAGGTCCAGGGCGAGCCGGTAGGCGGCGATCGCGTCCCCGGGGCGGCCGTCCTTCACCAGGCAGGTGCCCAGCTGGAAGGCGAGCTTCGGGTCGCGCTCGGTGGCCAGGGCGCGCTCGTAGGCGTCGGCCGCCTCGTGCCAGCGCTCGAGCTGGCGCAGGGACGCGGCCAGGGCCTTCCAGGCCACGATCAGGCCGGGGTCCTTCTCGACCGCCTTGTACAGCGGAGGCACCGCGAGCTTGTGGTCCTCGGACCGTTGCAGGCTCAGGCCGTAGTTGAAGAGGATCTCGGCCGGCGTGTCGGGCGCGGACACGACCGCGCCCATGAACTTGCGGGCGCCCTCGTTGTCGCCGGCGCGCAGGTAGAGCGTGCCGATCTTCGCGGCGACGTCGTTCTGCGACTCGTCGAGATTCCAGGCGCTCGTGTAGGCGGCGATGGCGTCCTGGGTGCGGTTCTCGGCCTCGGCGACGCGGCCCAGGGCCCGCCAGCCGTCCGGGCGCTCGGGATGGTCCTGGGTCGCGCGCCGGGCCATGACCTTGGCCTTCATCGCGTCGCCGGAATCGAACCAGGCCATCGCGGCCTGCGGCAACAGGTCCTGTCGGGTGGGATCCAGACCCATGGCCGCCTCGAAGAGCGCGGCCGCGTCGGCGTGGCGGCCTTCGCGGACCGCGGTCTGGGCCACGTCGAGCTTGCGCCGCAGGGCGCGGTCCAGCACGGCGCGCGCCGCCATGCCGGTCCGGTCGGCCGGTTCGAACCCGGTCGCGGCGAGGAGGTCGCGAGCCCCGCCGGCGTACTGGTCCAGCATCGCGTCGACGGCCTGCTGGTCCGACGACGCTTCCGCCAGGGCGATGCGGCCCATGACCAGATCGCAGGTGTCGGGACCGAAGACGCGGCCGTAGGCTTCCAGGCCGCTCTCGTAGGCCGCGGCGGCGCCGTCGGAGTCGCCGGAACGGCGCCTGGCGTCGGCGATCAGCTTCCAGGCGTCGCCGCCGCCGTCGGGCGCCAGTTTGCGGTAGGCGTCGAGTTCGGACAGGGCCATGTCGTACACCCCGAGCTTGGTCATGACCAGGCCCAGGTTGCGGTGGCTGGCCGGGACGCGGGGGTCGGACTGGATGGCGGCGATGAAGGCGTCGCGGGCGGACACCCAGTCCTCGCGGCCGGCGTAGATCACCCCGAGATCGTTGTACAGCTCGGAGTTGCGCGGGTTGAGCACCAGCAGGCGGTTGAGCGCGGCGATCTTCTCGTCGTCGCTCATGTCGTCGCGCAGGATCACCTCGGCGGTGTCCGGGGGAGCCTGCTGCGCGCCGGCGGCGACCGCGCACGCGATGAAGGCCAGCAGGGCGGTGACGATCAGTCGTGACTTCATGCTATCGTCTCCAGACTCTCGGACGAGTGGGGCGGCGGTCCGCCCGGCCGCGGTCGGATCATGATAGTCGGCGGACCCGCGAGTGTCTAGCCGACGGCATACGGCCTTGACCCCGGCTCC
Organism: Candidatus Latescibacterota bacterium; assembly: GCA_030658975.1. Lineage (GTDB taxonomy): Bacteria > Krumholzibacteriota > Krumholzibacteriia > LZORAL124-64-63 > LZORAL124-64-63 > PNOJ01. The sequence goes on along the minus strand of JAUSBL010000117.1, from coordinate 9,784 downwards.
CCACGGCCCTTGCTTGTACACCAGGATCCCACAGACGATCCTGGGAACCGACGGCGACCCGCCTCCCCTCCCCGAGCCGCGAAAGGCCTGCCCATGAAGCGCGCGCTGCCGATCGCCCTGCCGTTGCTGCTGTCCGTCCTGATCCTCGGCGCGCCGGTCGGGAACGGCGGGGCGGCGCCCAACATCGACATCGACGCCGGCGCCCCGGCGGCACCGACCGATCCGATCGGCAGCGACATGGTGCTGATCCACGGGCTCGGCTCCGACGCGACGATCTGGGAGCAGGTGCTGCCCCGCCTGCAGCTGGGGTTCCGGGTCTGGACCTACGAGATGCCCGGCCACGGCCGCACCCCGCCGATCAAGGACGCCACCATCGCCGCGGTGGCCGCACACCTCGGGCAGTTCCTGGCCGACGAGGGCATCCGCACGCCGGTGCTGGTGGGGCACGGCTTCGGCGGCATGGTCGCCATGACCTACGCCTTCGACCACCCGCAGGACGTCCGGCGCCTGGTGATGATCGACGCCGCACCGCGCCAGACGGCCACGCGCGAGATGAAGGCCCAGGTCGCCGACCAGCTGTCCCGCAACTACGACGCGTACCTGGCCGACTACTTCGGACTGCTCAGCCGGGAAGAGGCGATCTCCGCCCGCATCGTGGACCGGGCCCTGCGCACCGAGCAGATCACCTTCACGCAACTCCTGCTGAACAGCTTCGATTTCGACCTGACCGACGAGCTGAACGGCCACGATATCCCGATCCTGGTGATCGGCAGCGATTCGCTGCTGCCCGACCCCAACCGCGCCCTCGAGTTCCTGGACGGCTACGGCTACTCCGGGGCGCGCACCATCAGCTTCAAGACGATGCCCGGCGTCGGGCATTTCGTGATGCTCGAGGAACCCGACTACACCGCCAGCGTCATCGCAGCCTTCGCGCTGCAGAAATAAACGCTGTTGCGGGTTTGCGGGACCGGTTCGGGGGTGCCATCGCGGCCCGGTTCGCCTATCCTGAACGGTCGTCCCCGACCCGATCGCCCAATCTCTCGACCGGGACACGCCATGCCGCATCACGACCACCGCACCAGTCCCGCGAGCCGACGCCCGTCCGCGCGCGCCCGCGTGCGGGGGTGCGCCCTGGCTGCGGGGTTGGCCGCCCTCGGCGCCGCCACGCCCGCCGCGGCGTACATCGGCCCCGGCGCCGGTTTCGCGCTGGGCGGCTCGGTGCTGTTCGGGCTGGCCGGCCTGTTCGTGGCGCTGGGCGCGCTGCTGCTGTGGCCCCTGCGCACGCTGGTGCGGTACCTGCGCGGCCGACGGCGCCTGCGCCGGGCCCGCGCCCGCCGGGTCATCGTGCTGGGCCTCGACGGGCTCGATCCCGGCCTGGTCAAGCAGGGCCTGCGCGAAGGCCGCCTGCCCCACCTGCGCCGCCTCGCCGGTCAGGGCGGGTTCCGCCCGTTGTCCACGACCACGCCGGCGATGTCGCCGGTCGCGTGGTCGGGCTTCGCCACCGGCGTCGACGCCGGGCGCCACAACATCTTCGATTTTCTCAACCGCGACCTGCACACCTGCCTGCCCGTGCTCTCCTCCACCCGGCTGGAACCGTCGGGCCGCGTGCTGAGGCTGGGCTCCTGGCGACTGCCCCTGGGCAAGCCCCGCTTCGAACTGCTGCGCCGCAGCAAGGCCTTCTGGCAGGTGCTGGGCGAGCACGGCGTCAAGGCCACGGTGCTGCGGGTGCCGATCACCTTCCCGCCCGAGAAGGTCGACGGGCAGTTGCTGTCGGCGATGTGCGTGCCCGACCTGCGCGGGACCCAGGGCACCTTTTCCTGGTACAGCTCGGACCCGGACCAGGGCGCTCCGATCGACGGCGCGTCCGCCGGCGTGGCCCCCGTCGCCGACAGCGAGACGATCGGCGGCGTGCGCAACCGCCTCGTGCGCGACGGCGACCTCTGGCGCGCGCGGCTGGCCGGCCCCGACGACCTCGACGGACGGCCGCTGAGCGTGCCCGTGGAAGCGCGCTTCGACGCCGCGGCCCGCCTCGCCCACTTCCGCGTCGGCGGCCGCGCGTTCACGCTGGGGCCCGACGTCAACAGCGACTGGATCCGCGTCGCCTTCCGCGCCGGGCCGGGCCTGACCGCGCACGGCATCTGCAAGTTCCGCGTCACGAGCTTCGAGGAGCCGGTCGGCTTCTACGTGACCCCGGTGCACATCGACCCCGAGAAGCCGGCCCTGGCCATCTCCCACCCCGCCCACTACGCCGTCGCTTTGGGCAAGCTCCACGGCCCCTTCGCCACGCTGGGCCTGGCCGAGGACACCTGGGCCCTGAACGAGCGCGTCATCGACGAGCAGGCCTTCCTGGATCAGGCCTACGAGATCCACGAGGAGCGCCGCCGCCAGTTCTTCCACGCGCTCGACCGCCAGCGCACCGGCTCGATCACGGTCGTGTTCGACGCCACCGACCGCGTCCAGCACATGTTCTTCCGCTACCTCGACCCCGCGCACCCGGCCAACGCGGGCAAGGACGTCGCGCGCCACCGCCACGCCATCCGCGACCTCTACGACCGCGCCGACGCGCTCGTGGGCGAGACGATGGAACGGCTGCGGCCCGGCGACGTGCTGCTGGTCGTCTCCGACCACGGCTTCAAGACCTTCCAGCGCGGCGTGAACCTCAACACCTGGCTGCGTGAGCACGGCTACCTGTTCCTGCAGGACGATCCCGCCGCCGGCCCGCCGCCGGCCCTCGCGCCGGGCGTCCGGGTCGAGCCGACGCGCGTGGACTGGTCGCGCACCCGCGCCTACGCCACGGGGCTCGGCGGCTTCTACCTCAACCTGAAGGGCCGCGAGGCCCGCGGGATCGTCGAACCCGGCGAGGCCGACGCGCTGAAGCTGGAACTGGCGGCGAAGCTGCGCGACCTGCGCGACCCCGGACGCGGCTGCGCCTGCGTCAACGGCGTCTGGGACGGGCGGGAGTGCTACCACGGCCCCTACGTCGGCAACGGCCCCGACCTGGTCGTCGGCTACAAGGCCGGCTGGCGCACGGGCTGGGACGCCGCGGTGGGCCGCGTCACCGCCGGCGTCTTCGAGGACAACACCCGCAGCTGGTCGGGCGACCACTGCGTCGATCCGCGCCTGGTGCCGGGCATCCTCTTCTCGTCGCTGCCGTTCGCCGCGACGAAACCGGCGCTGACCGACCTGGCGCCGACCATCCTGGACCTGTTCGGCATCGCGAAGCCGGCCTGGATGACCGGCCACAGCCTGCTGCCGGACGGAGGTGCCTCTTGAATCCGTGTCTGAATTCATGTCGCAAAGGCTCGATCGGCCTGGTGATCGCGCTGGCGGGTCTGCTGCTCGCCGCCGCCTGCAGCGCGGCGCCGGCGGGACAGCTGCCGAAGGTGCTATGCATCGGCTTCGACGGCATGGACCCCCAGCTGCTGGACCACTTCCGCGCCGACGGCTCGATGCCCAATTTCGACGCCCTGATCGCGCGCGGCGACTACCGCAACCTCGGCACGGCGATCCCGCCCCAGTCGCCGGTGGCCTGGTCGAACTTCATCACCGGCATGGATCCCGGCGGCCACGGCATCTTCGACTTCATCCACCGCAACCCGGCCACGCTGACGCCCTACCTGTCGGCCGCGCAGGCCATGGAGCCGCAGCGCTGGTGGAAGGTCGGGCCCTGGAAGTTCCCGCGCGACGAGGGCCACGTCGAGAACCTGCGCGACGGCGTCGCCTTCTGGCAGCTGCTGGACCGCGCCGGCGTCCCGGCCACCGTCTTCAAGGTGCCCGCGAACTTCCCGCCGGTCGAGTGCGAGGCGCACACGCTGTCGGGCATGGGCACGCCCGACATCCTGGGCACCTACGGCATCTACAGCTACTTCACCGAGGACGTCGCGGAGGAGATCGAGATGTCCGGCGGGCGGCACGTGCCGGTCGCGGTGCGGGACGGCCGCGTGTGGGCCGAGCTGATCGGCCCGGCCAACACCTTCCGCGCGGGCGACCCCGAGTCGCGGCTGCCCTTCGAGGCCGTGGTGGACCGCGAGAACCGCAGCGCCCTGTTCGACGTCGACGGCGAGCGCTTCCTGCTGGAGCAGGGCGAGTGGAGCGACTGGATCACGCTGCGCTTCCGGCTCGTGCCCGCCCTGAAGACCGTGCGCGGGGTCTGCCGCTTCTACCTGAAGGAGGCGGCGCCGACGTTCAAGCTGTACGTCACGCCGGTGAACCTCGACCCCGCCGCGCCGGAGATGCCCATCAGCACGCCCGCCGACTGGTCGCGCGAGCTGGCCGCGGCGCTGGGCCCCTTCTACACGCAGGGGCTTCCGGACGACACCAAGGCGCTCGAGGAGGGCGTCTTCGACGACGACGACTACGTGTCGCAGTCGACGCTGGTCTTCGAGGAGCGCGAGCGCCAGCTGCGCCACGAACTCGACCGCTTCGCCGCGCAGGAGGAAGGCTTCCTGTTCTTCTACTTCAACAGCCCGGACCAGACCAGCCACACCTTCTGGCGCAACATGGACCACGAATCGCCCCGGCACGACACCGACGCCGGGCGCCACGAGCAGCGCATCCGCGACGTCTACCGCAACTGCGACCGCGCCCTGGGCCTGGCCCTGGAGCACGTGGACGACGGGACCCTGGTGGTGGTGCTGAGCGACCACGGCTTCGCGCCCTACCACCGCTCCTTCCACGTCAACCGCTGGCTGCTGGACAACGGCTACCTGGTCCTGCAGAACGGCGTCGCGCCGCAGGACGTGATGTACCTGTCGGGGATCGACTGGGACCGCACGCGGGCCTACGCCATCGGCATCAACGGCCTCTACCTCAACCTGAGCGGGCGCGAGGAGCGCGGGATCGTCGAGCCCGGCGCCGCGCGGGAGGCCCTGCTGCGGGAACTGGTCGCCGGACTCGAGGCGGTGACCGACCCCGTCACCGGCCGTCAGGCGATCAAGTACGCCTACCGCACCGACGAGGTCTACCACGGCCCCCACACGGCCGGGGCCCCGGACATCGTGCTGGGTTACCATCGCGGCTACCGCGGCTCGAACGAGTCGGCGCTGGGCGAGGTGCCCGACGTGACGTTCGTCGACAACATGATGAAGTGGAGCGGCGACCACTGCATGGCCGCCGACGAGGTGCCCGGCATCATCATCAGCAGCCGCCGGATCGACAAGGCCGACCCGACCCTGCTGGACCTGGCGCCGACGTTCCTCTCCCTCTTCGGGATCGCACCGCTGCCGGAGATGGTCGGCAGCTCCCTCTACACGGGAGGTCGCTGATGTTCGGACCCTCCATCAGGATCGACAAGGCGCTGCTGGCCAAGATCCGCAAGTACGCCGGGATCGCGGGCTACTCCTCGCCGGAGGAGTTCGTCCGCCACGTGCTCGAGCGCGAGATCGCGAAGTTCGAGGAGGGCGGCGCCTCCGAGGACGAGATCCGCAAGCGCATGCAGGGCCTCGGCTACATCTCCTGAGGAGTCTGCGGTGACCTGGATCGCCTCGCTGCTGAACGGCCTGTTCGACCTGCTGCTGCGCCCCTTCGGCGGCGCGCCGTGGTTGGGCCTCGCCGTCGTGTCGGCGCTCGTGGGCGTCGCGATGCTGCTGCTGTTCAAGGTCGTGACGAACCAGGACCTGCTGGCCCGCCGCCGCCGCGAGCTGACCGGCGGCCTCTACGAGCTGAGCCTGTACCAGGATTCGCTGACCGTGATGGCGCGCCTGCAGGCGCGGCTGCTGGCGGCGAATCTGCGCTACCTGCTGGCGTCGCTGCCGGCGCTGGTGGTGCTGCTGCCGCTGGCGCTGCTGGTGATCGTGCAGTTGGACGCCCGCTTCCAGCGCCGGGCCCTGCACGCCGGCGAGGAGATCCTGGTCACGGCCCGCTACGCGAAGGACGCCGCGGCGGACCTCTTCGCGCTCGAGCCGGGCGCGGGCCTGGTCGTGGCGGCCGGCCCGGTGCGCGACCGCGCCGAGCGGGCCGTCTGGTGGCGCGTGCGGGCCGAGCGCGACGCGCCGGCGGGTTTCGCCGTGGTCCACGGCGCCGATCGCTTCGAGAAGCGCCTGGCCCCGGACGGGCCGCTGGGCCGACTCGCCGCGACCCGCGTCGCGGCGGGCTGGCGCCACGTCCTGCTGCATCCCGCGGAAGCGCCCCTGCCCGGCGCCGCCGTGGTGACCGAACTGAAGGCCGAACTGCCGGCGCGCGGCCCCGACCGCTTCGGGATGCCGGGCTGGCTGTGGGGCTTCTGCCTCTTCTCGATCGCCGGCGGGCTGGCGGTCAAGGGCCTCTTCAAGGTGGAGATCTGATGAACTTCGCATTCGCCGGCGCCGTGTCCGGCCTGATCGCCGTCGCCCTGGGCGCGTTCGCCGCCCACGGGCTGAAGTCGAAGCTCACGCCGGAGATGCTGGCCGTCTTCGAGACCGCCGTGCGCTACCAGATGTACCACGCCTTCGCCCTGCTGGCGGCCGCCTGGGCCGCCGGCGGCGGCGTCGCCTCCGGGCCGCAGGCCCGCACCGCCGGCTGGTGCTTCCTCGCCGGCACGCTGCTGTTCTCGGGCAGCCTCTACGCCCTGGCCCTGACGGGCCTGCGCAAGCTGGGCATCGTCACGCCCTTCGGAGGGGTGTTCTTCCTGGCGGGCTGGGGCCTGCTGGCCCTCTCCTTCCTCGCGCGGCGATGAGCCGCGGCGCCCGGCTGCGGGAACTGGCCGGCCTGTTCCTGCGCCTGGGCGCGCTCTCCTTCGGCGGACCCGCGGCCCACAACGCGCTGATGCGCACCGAAGTCGTGCACCGGCGCGGCTGGCTCACCGACGCGGAATTCCTGGACCTGATGGGCGCGACCAACCTGATCCCGGGCCCGAACTCCACCGAACTCGCCATCCACATCGGCCACCGCCGCGCCGGCCGGCCCGGCCTGCTGGTCGCCGGCGCCTGCTTCATCCTGCCGGCCGTCCTGATCACGCTGGTCTTCGCCTGGGCCTACGTCCGCTTCGGCGCGCTGCCGCGGGTCGCGGCGCTGCTCGACGGCGTGAAGCCGGTGATCGTCGCCATCGTGGCGCACGCGCTCTGGGGGATGTCGCGCTCCGTGCTGAAGCGGCCGCTGCCGATCGTCCTGGCGGTCGGGTCCCTGCTCGCGTTGCTGGCGGGCGTGAACGAACTGCTCGTGCTGGCGGGAGCCGGATTGGCGGCGCTCGCGACACGCCTGCCGCGGCTGCGGCGGCCGCCAGTCGCGCTGCTGCTGGGACTGGGCGGGTTCCTCGCTGCCGCTTCCCGCCTGCCCGCCGCCGCGGTCGCCGGCGCCGCCGAGATCGTCGCCCGCCCGTTCGCTCTGTCGTCGCTCTTCCTGTTCTTCCTGAAGGTCGGCTCGGTGCTCTTCGGCAGCGGCTACGTGCTGATCGCGTTCCTGCGCGCGGACCTCGTGGACCGCTGGCGGTGGCTCACGGAATCCCAGCTGCTGGACGCCGTCGCGGTCGGCCAGGTGACCCCGGGTCCGCTGTTCTCCACCGCGACATTCATCGGCTACCTGCTGGGCGGCGTGCCCGGGGCCATGCTGGCGACGCTGGGGATCTTCCTGCCGGCCTTCGTCTTCGTGGCCCTGAGCGGGCCGCTGGTGCCGCGGTTGCGGCGCTCCCCGACCGCCGGCGCCTTCCTGGACGGCGTGGTCGCGGCCTCGCTGGCGCTGATGGCGGCGGTGTCCTGGCAGATCGGACGCGCGGCGGTGCGGGACGTGCCCGCGGCGATCCTGGCGACGTTGGCGCTGTTGCTGCTGGCGCGCACGCGGGTCGGGTCGCTGTGGCTGGTCCTGGGAGGCGGACTGGCGGGATTGGCACTGCAGGGGCTCGGTTAGCTGGATCCGCGTGATCTGTGATTGTCATGAACTTGATAATATGAGATCATTAATGACGATCTATCAATCAATGCAGCCATCGACTTCCATCCGCAGGAGGAACGGCCATGTTCCGCGCAGCCACCGGCATCTTCGTCGTCGCCTCGCTCGTCGCCCTGTTGACGGCGGCGCCGGCCGCTCGCGCCGAGGTCCTCGAGTACGACCTCGCCGAGCAGTGGAGCGACCTGGAGAATCCGTTCTTCCCCTGGACGCTCTGGAAATCGCCGTCTGCCCTGTTCGGCATCAACCAGCCCGACTACAACCAGGACGGCTCGGGATTCCACTGCTGGGCCGATCAACCCTTCCCCCTGCCGATGCACGTACCCGTCTGGGGCTGCGACGCCACCGGCCCCGAACCCATCGTCTGGATGCACGGCGCTGAGTTCGACCGCACCGGGACCAACGAGACCAGCGCCACCTGGATCAGCTACCAGCCGGGAACGGCCACGATCAGCGGGGAAGTCTGGCAGGGCGCGACCAACCACCGCACGATGCGCTGGTCGCTGGTCCACAACGGCTCCGTCCTGACGTCGGGCGACATCACCACCGACGGCACGTACACCGCAGCGACGCCCTTCGCCTTCGGCGCCGGCTCCGGCGGTCCGGGCGCGCTGGTGCGGACGGTCGCGGCCGGCGACGAGATCGAACTGCGCATGACGTCGCTCAGCGAGAGCGGCAACCTCGGCGAATCGCTGGTGTTGCGCCTCCACATCTCCCTCGACACCGGCACCACCGACGCCGCCCCGCCGCCCGCGCCCGTGCGCCTGCTGCCGTGCCGCCCCAACCCCTTCAATCCCCGCACCACGCTGCGCTGCGAGCTGCCGGCGGGAGCTTCCGGCCACCTCCGCATCCACGACGCCGCCGGCCGGATGGTGCGCGCCTTCACCATCGAAGCCGGCGCCTCCGGCCGGCGCGAGATCACCTGGGACGGCCTGGACGACCGCGGCCGCGCCTGCCCCTCGGGCACGTACTTCGCCCGCCTCGGCGCGGCGGGCACATCCGCGACCACCAGGATGACCCTGGCGCGATAACCGCACCTCGCGGCACAGCATGGAGGTGATCGCCCTTGCGCGCACGCAGCCTGGCCGGATTCGCTGCACTCGCCCTCGCGATCGCCGCCGCCTCATCTGCGCATGCAGCCGACCTGTACACGCCGCCCATGGCGCTGGATGATGACGGGCGGTTCGGCCCGACCGGCGCGGCGATCGATGTCGTGCTCGACAAGTCCACCGTGAAATACCTGGCTCCGGACATCACCGCCAACATAGCCCACGGCGACTGCGATTCCTGCCTGGGATACCAAGGCGGGGGTCATGCGCAGGGGCTGTCCGACTTCCGGATCGACGCCGACGGCTACCTCTTCATCCTGGATGGCATCAACAACAAGATCCTGATCCTCGACGACCGGCTCCGATTCCACCGTGCGATCCAACTCGACGGTCATCTGGAGAGCTTCGGCGAGATCGGCTCCCTGATCTACGTCAAGATGATGGAGCACGATAACCATCGGATCGTGGACAGACGGCAAGGAACCATCACACGTTTCGATCCCGTCAGTGCGCAGACCACATCCGATCCCGTGTTGCTGCGCGTGATCCGTCGGCCCTCCCACTACGTCGTGCGGGGCAAGCGGGACGGCCCCGTCGGCGATGTTACGACCTGTAACATCCGCTACCCCGGCACATTCTACTCGGGCCACCTGATGAGCGACCGCATGGTCGACGGCATCATCAATTTCAGGATCGACTACGTTCGAAGTGCCAACCCATTCCACGCGACTTCGATCCTCTACAGGATCCATGTCTCGGGTGATATCGCCGCGATCGACCTGTCCCCTGCCTACGAGACCATCTACAGACCCTCGTTCAGCTCCCGATGCGGCCCCGACAACACCGTCATAGCCGTGGACGTCACCGACACCATGACC
>JAUSBL010000113.1 GCA_030658975.1 Candidatus Latescibacterota bacterium | reverse complement strand
AGCGCAGGGCGTTGTTGGCCAGGTTCGCCGGGGTCAGGTCCAGGTTCTTGGCGAACTGGTCGTTGGGCAGGTCCCACTCGCCGCTGATCGAGATCGCGGGGCCGCCGAAGCCGTAGACGAAGAACGCCACGTTATCGAAGTACGACGCGGGCGTGCCGTCGGTCCCGATGTTGTAGCGGGCGTCCTCCATCAGACCCAGCGCGAGCTGCACGTGGGTCGTGCCGGGCTCGAGCAGGTCCGTGACCACGAACGTGTTGCGGCCGTACAGGCCCTGGGCGCTGTAGTAGATCGTGTTGCGATCTGCCCAGCCGAACCAGGTGTTGCCGCCGTCGGTCGAGCAGCGGACGTGCCAGACCTGGAAGATGCCGTCGAAGGTCGGCGTGCCGTACGGCGAGTGGATGTACTGGCCGAACGTCAGCTGGGCCGCGACGTAGTTGCCGGTGGGCCACTCCAGGGGCGGCGACCAGATCTCGTTGGCCAGCAGGTTGTCGTCGACGTTCGCACCCAGGGCACCGCCGGTGGCGTTACGGCTGTAGCCGCTCGGACCGTAGGTGTACAGGGTGTTCGAGGACGGGCCCACGCCGGGGACGACGATGCCGTCATCGATGAACCCGAACTGCGGGGTCTCGTTGGTCACGCAGGGATCGAGATCCTCGAGCAGCGGCCAGACCTTGCTGAAGTCGCCGTAGCCCACGGGCAGCACGGTGAACCAGTTCGGGCCCATGCCGGTGTTGAAGTTGTCGAACGTCTGCTGAATGCCGTTGAAGTACACGGCGATGTTGTCGATCTGGCTGTGACCCTGGGTCGGGTACAGGCAGTCGCTGTCGGACCAGGCGCCGTCGGCGTCGGCCTGCCAGCGCAGGTGGACCTGGTTGCCGTTGACGTAGTCGGCGGACGTGATCGTGAACGTCTCGTCGAGGGAGTAGGCCGGCAGGAAGCCGGAGTTCACCCACTGCTCCACCATACCCGCGGGGGTGTCGTAGCGCAGCGACAAGAAGTCGTACCCGGGCTCGGAGTCCAGGTTCAGGATCGCGGTGACGCGGACGGTCGTGTCGGCGAGCGGGTTGGCAACGGTGCCGACCCAGTCCAGGTACTCCAGGAAACCGTTCCCGTACCCGAAGAAGTCGCCAGTACCGCAGTCGTTCGGGTACTGCTCGCCTGCCCAGATGGCGGGAGTGCCAGTCGGGCTGTTGTAGGTGGAGACGTTCCAGCGCGAGACCGCGGGCGCGGTCAGGTCAACGCCGGTCCAGCCTTCCGCATCCGGAAGGTTGGGGTTGACGTTGTTCTGGAACTTGCCGTCGTTGCGGACGGGACCGCCAATCAGGTACACGGTGTCCTGCTTGGCCGTCGAGCCGATGGACGACAGGTCCATGGTATTGGTGACGTCGACCAGGTTGTAGTCGGCGAAGCGCTGGGGACTGCCGACGGCGAAGGCGGAGCCAGCCGTCAAAAGCAGGGCCAAGCACACGAGAGTGAGTTTCCTCATACTTTCCCCCCATCGTTGAACAAGTCAACAAATGGTACAGGTGAAAGGCATTGCCCTCGAGTTCCCGCAGGAAGATCGAAGGCTCCAGCAGTGCAGGCAAAAGCTCTTCCAGTCACTGGCCTCAGGGGGCTTGCTGTGAAGGGGTCTTTTCCTCTGTGACCGTGACGGTTTGACTCGCGAATCAAGCAAGCGTGTCAAGTTAATTAGGGACTTACTTGGAGTGGAGTCGGGCGCAACGTCACGTCGGAAAAGGCCTTTGCCCTTGAGTCGCACGCGTGAGCATACCCAAGGACCCCCTCCAAGTCAATAGCATATGTCAAAAAACGAAGGGGCCCCGGACGGGGCCCCGGCGGATCCGCGGACGGCCAGGGGTCAGCAGGCCGCTTCCAGGGGGGCCACTTCGCTGAAATCGGCGAACTGGGCGAACAGGCCGTAAACTTCGCGCAGGAAGGCGTGGCGCAGATCCCTCAGGTCGGCCTGGTCGGCGTTGACCCGGACCGTCTCGAAGAACGCGTCGATGTCCGGACCCAGGCCGGAAAGGGCACGGAAGACTCCGGTGTAGTCCCCCGCCTCCTGGAGCGCGAGCAATCCCGGGACGGCGGCGGCCACCGCACCGGCCAGGGCGATCTCGGCCGGTTCGGGCAGCCCGCCGAACCCCCGGCCGTCGGGGGTGGCGCCACCCCTGCGCCAGCGGTCCGCACAGCCGGCGAGAGCCGCCGCCTCGAGCGTATGGCCCTCCAGGATGTTGCGGCAGCGCTTGAAACCCTTGGCGAGCAGTTGGAAGTCCGCCTGCTCCCGGAATCCCTCCAGGGCCCGGGCCCAGGCGGCCGCGTCGGTCGGGTCGTTCCCGTGGGCGGGCAGGACCGCCCGGACCGCCTCCAGCGAGACGCCCCCGGCGACCAGGAGCCCTTCCAGGCGCGTGCGGACGAAGGTCAGCAGTTCGCCGAGCGCCGTCTGCCGGCGGCTCGCGTCCGCCAGCGCCGCGTAGCCCTCGAGAGCCGCCGCCAGCGCGTTCTCGAGATCCAGGCGCGCGGCGCGGTCGATCAGGATGCGCAGGACGGCCAGGGTGTGGCGCCGCAGCGCGTAGGGGTCCTTGGCGCCGGTCGGGGCGAAGCCCGCCAGCCAGCAGCCCGCCAGGTTGTCCAGCCGGTCGGCCACGGCCAGCGCGGCGGCGGCGCCGCCCGCGGGCAGGCCGTCCGCGGCGGAGCGGGGGCGGTAGTATTCCTCGAGCAGCTCGCAGACGGCGGGGCTCTCCCCCGCCGCCGCGGCGTAGCGCGCGCCGATGGTGCCCTCGAGCTTCGTGAACTCCTTGCCGTCGCGGATCATTTCGGTGACGAGGTCGAACTTGCAGATCCGCGCGGCGCGGACCAGTTCGGCCGGCGGCGCGCCGCCGTCGCCCAGGCCCGTGGACCAGAGGCGCTCGACCAGACTGCCCACGCGGCCGACCTTGTCCAGCACCGAGCCGAAGCCCTCGAGCCAGGTCACGTCGGCGAGGCGCGCGGTGTGCTGGTCAGGCGTGAGCCGCTGGTCGCAGCGCCAGTAGAACAAGGCGTCGTTGAGCCGCGCGTTGAGCACCTTCTCGTTCCCGCGGACCACGTTGTCCAGCGCGGTCCGGTCGCCGTCGCGCACCGCGAAGAAGACCGGCAGCAGGCCGCCTCCCCCGGCGCGCCGCACCGCGAAGTAGCGCTGGTGGGCCTTGAGCGCCGTGACGATCACCTCGTCCGGCAGGGCGAAGTAGGACTCGGGGATGGCGCCGAGGAAAGGCGTGGGATGCTCCAGGAGGTCGGTGACTTCCTGCAGCAGCTCCTCGTCCTCGACGATCCGGCCGCCCGCCTCGCGCGCCAGCGACTCGCCGCCCTCGCGCACCACGCGCCGGCGCTCGTCCTGGTCGGGCTCGACGCCCGCGGCGCGCAGGGCCGCGAGGTAGTCGCCGGGCGCGGGGATCTCGACCGGAGCGCCGTCGGCCAGGGTGCGGTGGCCCCGCGAGACGCGCCCCGCGCGCAGGCCGGCCATCTCCAGGGGGAGCACCTGCTCGCCGAGGATGGCCACGAGCCACTGGATCGGCCTCGCGTACTCGAGGTCCGAGGTCCCCCAGTGCATCGTCTTGGGGAACGGGATCGACAGCAGCAGGCCCGGCAGGCGCTCGGCCAGCAGCTCCGCGGCCGGGCGCCCGGCCAGCGTCCGGCGCACGCCCAGGAAGGCGCCGCCCTTGCCGTCGCCCAGTTCGAGGCAGTCGTCGATCGCCACGCCGTTCTTGCGGGCGAAGCCCAGCGCGGCCGGCGTGGGCGAACCGTCCGGGCCGCGGGCCGCGGTCAGCGGCGGACCCTTGACTTCGATGGTGCGGTCGGCCTGGTGCCCGGCGATGGCTTCGACGAGCACGGCGAGGCGGCGCGGCGTGGCCAGCACCCGCAGCCCGCGGTGCGCCAGCGACAGTTCGGCCAGCAGGGCCGCGAAGCCCTCGCCCACGTGCTGACGCTCGACGGGCAGGAAGCGGGCCGGCAGCTCGTCGGTGCCGATCTCGAACAGGAACGGGAGCATCCTCGCACCGGTCATCGGGTCTCCTCCTCGCGGCGCAGCAGGGGGAAGCCCATGGCCTCCCGCTTCTCCAGGTAGGCCTGCGCGACGCGGCGCGACAGCACGCGCACGCGCTTGATGTAGCCGGTCCGCTCGGTGACCGAGATGGCGCCGCGCGCCTCGAGCAGGTTGAACAGGTGGCTGCACTTGATCACCGCGTCGTACGCGGGGTAGACCAGGGCGGCCTCGATCAGGCGCAGCGCCTCGGCCTCTCGGTCGTCGAAGTGGCGCCGGTACATCTCGACGTCGGCGTGCTCGAAGTTGAAGGCGGAGAACTCCTGCTCGAACTGCCCCTGGACGTCGCCCCAGGTCAGGCCCCCGCCCCACAGCAGGTCCTTCACGTGGCCGACGCCCTGGACGTACATGGCCAGGCGCAGCAGCCCGTAGGTCAGCTCGACGGAGACGGGGTTCAGGCGCAGCCCGCCCACCTGCTGGAAGTAGGTGAACTGCGAGATCTCCATGCCGTCGATCCAGACCTCCCAGCCCAGTCCGCTGGCGCCGAGGGTGGGCGACTCCCAGTCGTCCTCCACGAAGCGGATGTCGTGCGCTGCG